>NZ_JAEUOI010000026.1 GCF_016790145.1 Propionivibrio sp.
TTCTTCCAGATCCCGGCCTTGTCATTGACCATTTCGGCTGTTGCCGTGATGATTTTCTCGGCCTACATTCTTTACGACATCAGCCGGATCGTGAATGGCGGCGAGGATAACTACATCTCGGCAACGCTGGCGGTGTACCTCGATGTCTACAACGTATTTGTCAGCTTGCTGCATCTGCTGATGGCCTTCAGTGGTGATCGTGACTGACAAGTTGGGTTCACCAAAAAGGGCGACTGTGGTCGCCCTTTTTTGTTTCAGTCCTGCAGAAAGGCTTGACCCTGCATCATTCTCGGGCCGACGCGACCGGGGACGTCGGCAAAGCGGACGTTGTGGAGCGGCAGTTGATGCAGGTCGAGCGTCGAGTAAATTTCTCGCAAGGCAACGAGTTGATAGCCCCTGGTTTTCCATTCGCTGATCAGACGCTCGAACGTGCTGCAGAACTTCATTCCCTCCAGTTCTGCGCGCAGAGTGAAAACATGGTCGCCGACGATGGCGGTGGACAGTTGCAGGATTCGATCAGCGGCCTGGTCTGGAGTACACCCGGGTGCCAGCATGAGGATCTCGTCGAGGGTCGGTAGCGTGGTCGGGAGTTGCGGGCAGGCGACAATTTCCCCGTCGATCACCGGTATGAAGGGATGGTTGCCGCGGCAATCACTGGCGTAGGCGAATCCGAGCCGCTGGGTCAGGCGTAGCGCATGGCGATTCATCCGCCATCCGGCGGCGGCATGTGCTCTGGGCATCTCGGCAAATATTTCCGCAAAGCAAGCGCAGGACTTGCTCATTTCGGCCTCGATCCAGGGATTTCCGGCCTGATGAACTTTCTGTTCCCAACCGACACGATCCCAGGCATGAATCCCGGTTTCAAACCCGGCGTTGCTTGCTTGACGCAGTATTTCACTGCAGCGGGTTCCGATGATCGGGCCCGGTAACAGGCGACCATACAGGCGTGTGCTTAGGCCATAGTAACGGCCAAGGGACGAGGAAAGCGCTTCGCGGCCGGAATGGTCGGGGCCGAGCGAGAAAAAGAAGGTGCCCTCGGCATTGTGGCGCTGGAGGATTCCTATCAGTGCAGGAACGCCCGATAGTGTTCCACGGTAAGTGTCGACGTCGATCTTGAGTGCGATACGTTTCATAACAGTCTTGTCTGAATTCATGCCGGGCAAGCCGGCAAGTTGCGCTGAGGGCCTGATCTCTGAAGGTCAGTAAAAAATCAGACCGGCAGCGACCTTGCGCCCTTCGCTGACCAGAACGTTATAGGTGCGGCAGGCAGCCTGAATATCCATCACTTCCAGACCTTTCTGCGCCTGGATGAGCGGCCTCAGCAACTCGGGTCGGGGAAAGCGCAGTTGATTGCCTGTGCCAAGAAGAATGATCTCGGCATCAAGGGAAGCGAGCAATTCAAAATCGGTAATATTGAGTGTTACGAAGCTCGCCTGAGTCCAGTCGGGGATCAGTCGATCGGGAAGTACGACAAGGTTGCTGCTGTGGCGGATGGCATTGACGCTGACATAGCCCTCGCCATAAGCGGTAAAGGCATTCCGACCCACCAATTGGACGAGTTGCAGCTTCATAAAATTGCGGTGCACCAGTCGATAAAGTAGGATTATAGCTTTTTGCTGCCTTGTATTTGAAGGTGAGCCTGTTCGCTGCCATTTGCAGCACCTGAATTGTGTTCAGAAAGGACGGTCTGCCTTGGGGCAGCCGCAAAGGTTGAATGTCATGGAACCCGTACTCAAATCGATCAAGCTGGCCAACGTCTGTTATGACATTCGCGGGCCGGTATTGCAGCAGGCCAAGCAGATGGAGGACGAGGGGCACAAGATCATCAAGCTCAATATCGGCAATCTCGCGGCCTTCGGCTTCGATTCGCCTGAAGAAATCCAGCTCGACATGATTCGCAACCTGCCCTACGCGGCAGGCTATTCCGATTCAAAAGGCATTTTCCCCGCCCGCAAGGCGGTCATGCACTATACCCAGCAGAAACATATCAAGGGCGTGACGCTGGAAGATATCTACATTGGCAACGGGGTCTCGGAACTGATCGTGATGGCCATGAATGCCTTGCTCAACGAGGGCGACGAAGTGCTGGTGCCGGCACCCGATTATCCGCTGTGGACGGCGGCGGTCAGCCTTTCCAGCGGGACGCCGCGACATTATCTGTGCGATGAGGAAAACGAGTGGCTACCGGACCTTGATGACATTCGCGCCAAGATTACGCCGAAGACCCGCGCCATCGTCGTCATCAACCCGAATAACCCGACCGGCGCCCTCTATCCCGACAGCATGTTACTGGCAATCATCGCCATCGCTCGTGAACACGGCCTGATCATCTACGCCGACGAAGTGTACGACAAAGTGCTCTACGATGGCCGGACGCACACGGCGATTGCCTCGCTGGCCGAGGATGTGCTGATGCTCAGCTTCAACGGCCTGTCGAAAAACTACCGTTCCTGCGGGTATCGTGCCGGCTGGATGGTCGTTTCCGGCGATCTGCGCGATGCTCGCGACTACATCGAGGGGCTCGACATGCTAGCCTCAATGCGCCTGTGCGCCAACGTTCCAGGGCAGTTCGGCATTCAGACGGCGCTTGGCGGCTATCAGAGCATCGATGACCTGATCGCGCCTAGCGGGCGCATGTGTCGCCAGCGCAACCTGGCGCATGAACTGATCACGGCCATTCCAGGCGTCACCTGCGTCAAGCCGAAGGCCACGCTGTACATGTTTCCGCGACTTGACCCGAAGGTCTACCCGATCACCGACGATCAGGATTTCATTGCCGAACTGTTGCAGGAGGAGCGGGTTCTCCTGGTTCAGGGCACAGGCTTCAACTGGCCGAATCCCGATCACTTCCGTCTGGTTTTTCTGCCGCACGAAGACGATCTGCGCGAAGCGATTGCCCGCATTGCTCGCTTCCTTGAGGGGTATCGCAAACGGCATGGCACCTGAGATGCGCGTTGTTGCCGTTACCGATGACGCTGGCAGGGTGACTGAGCCGGGCTGGCTGGTTCTGGCGGAAGCCGTGCATCGGCAACTGCGGCCGCAACTTCCGGAAGCTTATGTATCGCGTCTGTCCGGAGTGTTCGCCAACGGAGCGCGCATGGCGCTGGTCGTTGATGACCGTGTGGTACTGTCCCTCGCCGTATGGCGCTTGATTGAAAACACCTATGAAGGACGTCGTTTGTATGTCGACGATCTGGTGAGCGACGAGGCGCGTCGCTCGCAGGGCGCTGGCAAGAAGATGCTCGATTGGCTTGAAGAAAAAGCCATTGCGCTTGGTTGTGAAGTACTGGCGCTGGACTCCGGCGTGCAGCGGCAGCGTGCACACCGTTTTTATTTTCGCGAGGGAATGCATGTTTCCTCGTTTTGCTTCAGGAAGATTTTGAAATGAAACCGATCAACGTTGGACTGCTCGGCATCGGCACCGTCGGTGGCGGCACCTTTACAGTTCTCAAACGAAATGCCGAGGAAATTACTCGCCGTGCCGGCCGGCCGATTCTGATTACCCGTGTTGCCGACAAGAATCTTGAGCTGGCCGGGAAAGTCACCGGCGGCGCCTGCCAGTTGACCGACGATGCTTTCGCGGTGGTCAATGATCCGGAGATCGATATTGTTGTCGAACTGATCGGTGGCTATGGCATTGCCAGGGAACTGGTTCTCAGGGCCATCGACAATGGCAAGCATGTGGTCACGGCCAACAAGGCCTTGCTCGCCACGCACGGCAACGAGATTTTTGCTGCGGCCCAGAAAAAGGGGGTGATGGTGGCCTTTGAAGCCGCCGTTGCCGGCGGCATTCCGATCATCAAGGCGCTACGCGAGGGATTGACCGCCAACCGCATTGAATGGATCGCCGGCATCATCAACGGCACCACCAACTTCATCCTCTCCGAAATGCGCGACAAGGGACTGCCCTTCGCGACGGTGCTCAAGGAGGCACAGCGGCTGGGCTATGCCGAAGCCGATCCGACCTTTGACGTTGAAGGCATTGACGCCGCGCACAAGCTGACGATCATGAGTGCCATCGCCTTTGGCAATTCGATGAGCTTCGACAAGGCGCACATCGAGGGCATCAGCAAACTGGAAGCGGCGGATATCAAATATGCCGAACAACTGGGCTATCGCATCAAGCTGCTGGGCATCACCAAACGCACGAGCGAGGGTGTCGAGCTGCGCGTGCATCCGACGCTGATCCCGGCCAAACGCCTGATTGCCAACGTCGAAGGGGCGATGAACGCCGTGCTGGTCAAGGGCGACGCGGTTGGCCCTACGCTTTATTACGGAAAAGGGGCCGGCGCCGAGCCGACCGCTTCTTCGATCATTGCCGATCTGGTCGACGTCACACGCATGCATACCGCCGACCCCGAGCACCGCGTCCCGCATCTCGCTTTCCAGCCGGATGCGATGGTCGATCTGCCGATCCTGCCGCTGTCCGAGGTGATCACCAGCTATTACCTGCGTTTACGTGTTGAGGACAAGCCCGGTGTGCTGGCTGATATCACGCGCATTCTCGCCGACCAGCAGATTTCGATTGACGCCATGATTCAGCGCGAGCCGGATGAAGGTGAAGAGCAGACCGATATCATCATGCTCACGCACAAGACGCGCGAGAAGAACGTCGATGCCGCGATCACCAGGATCGAGGCACTGGCTGTGGTCAAGGGAAAACTTACTCGCTTGCGCCTTGAGGAGCTTCTGTAAGGGCCTGAGAGCCAATGAATTCGTGAGTCTTGAGATGGGATGTCATGCCAGCCCATGCTTAGGCGGCTAGCGCGGCATGCATCGCAGGAATCGCCTGTTTGTGATTTTCGCAACCTGGCGACTTGATGGTATTTGGCGTTTGCCTGACCCGCGTTTCCCTCTGATATTTCCCCTGACATCCTGAGGGTTTTCACCGGTTTACATCAAAGACGCCTGACGCGATGTTGCGCACAATGCCGGTTCCCACCAACTCGGTGATTTTCAGGAGTTACTCATGCACGCTTGTGACCAGCCTACTGCGGAAGCCCTCTATCCCTTTGACGCGCGTGGGATAGCCAAACGTTTTCGCCATGCCGCCATTTTTGGTGCGTTGGATGCGCTGTTGCCCGGCGAGACCATGCGCTTTTGTAACGATCACGATCCCTTGCCACTGCTGGGACAACTGCAGGCGCGTTATGGTCAGGCCGTGGCTATTAGTTACGTTCAGCGCGAACCGGGCGCCATTGTTATCGATTTTGCCAAATTGGCTTGACGCAGCGAAGGCGAGGGCATGCTGATCTACCTCGGGATATCTGCCCTTGCCGTATTCCTTTCCACGTTGGTTCTGCTCGTTCTGGGTGAGCCGTCTCTGCTGGCAACGACTCACTTGGTCTTCGCGGTAGCCATTCTGCCGCTGATATTTGGCGCGATTAGCTATTTTGTTCCGGTATTGACCCGCAGTAGCGGGGCGCATCGTACGGTGCTGCTGGTGCCGCTACTGCTTCAGGCGAGCGGTTTTTTGGCTTTCCTGTATTTTTTTGGTGAGCTTGGTAAGGGAGCACTGAATTTCTCCGCAGGTGTCGGGCTACTGGTTTCAATCGGTTTTGCCGGCTGGCTGGTTTTCAGAGCACGATGTACCTTTGGTAAGCCTCATCCGGGCTGGCGCTGGTATCTTGCTGCGGTGGCCTTCCTGCTCGTCGGATTGGCGCTGGTTCCCGCTATGACTTTGTGGCCCGCGTGGCGCCATGAACTTCGTTTGCTTCACCTGCATCTGAATACGCTGGGATTCATTGGCTTGTCGGCTATCGGTACCCTGCAGGTTCTGCTGCCGACCGTTTTGAGTGGGCCCGATACCGAAGCGGCTGCCCGTCTGCACAGCGATCTGCCACACGCAGTGGCCGGTGTTCTGTTGTGCGGACTTGGCGCCGCTTTTTGCTGGCCGCTTTCAATGCTCGGCGCGGCTTTGTTGTCTTACGTTGGGTGCCGCCTCGGGCTGTCCTGGTTACGACGCTATGGCTTGCGCACGATCTTTGACGATGGCGCCTCGGCGGCGCTGGCAACAGCGTTGTGTGGCTTTCTGCTGCTCCTTGTTTTTGGCCTTGCCCATGGCGTCGGGCTGGTAAGTGGTCACGACGCGGTATCCGCCTTCATGACGGCTTTCCTGATGCCTCTGCTAAGCGGGGCGCTTTCGCAACTGTTGCCGGTATGGCGTTTCCCCGGACGGCGAACGATGCAAAGAGAGCAGATGCGTGAGCTGCTTGTTGCGGGAGGCGCGATACGTGCGCTTCTCTTTATCAGCGCCGGAAGCATGCTGGCCTTGGGATACAGGGAAGGCCTCTGGTTGTCGGCGGCCGGACTGCTATTCTTTCTTTATGCTCTAATTCGTTCGTTCTGCAAGCCAAGCACGCTGATGTCTCAAAAAGATTAATTAAAACATAGAGTTAAGTTTGTTGATGAAATAGTATCTCAAGATTCCCACATTTTGTCCGTATATTCTCTCATAGCCACCGAATTCTGGGTGCAACTGATGGAGCAGGACACCATGAACCACAACGATTCACCTCTTGTGCATTCGAATCGACAGGCATCACGCCGTTTGCATCGCCGTCTCGCAACTTCAGCCAAATCGTCGTGCGTTGCACGCTCAAACCCGCTCGGAAGATCATCCGCCACTGTCGTCAGTTTCCAGAAATCTTTCGTTCGGGACGATGCGAACTTTGAGCGATTGGCCGCTGAGCTGCGTATTGCAGAACTTGAAAAAGCGCTGGACGAAGCTCGAGAAACGGCCTGTGCCGACCCACTCACCGGTGCGCTGAATCGCCGGGGATTCGATAAGGCCAGTCAGCGCGAATTGGCACGTGCACGTCGCAGTGGCGCAAGGTTTGCTCTGGCCCACATTGATCTCGATGATTTCAAGCGCCTGAACGACACTCTTGGCCACCATGCAGGAGACAAGGCGCTGGTTCATTTGGTTGGGCTATTGCAACAGTCGATGCGTCCGGCTGACGTTCTCTGCCGTTTTGGCGGCGAGGAGTTCGTTTTGATGCTGCCGGACACCGTACTGGAAGACGCCGCCGCTGCGGTTTCCCGCTTTTTGAGCGAGTTTTCCGCGCAAGCCATTCCCGGAACAGATTGCGTCATGACTTTCAGCGCCGGCGTGGTTCTGCCTGGCCTCGATGAGTCGATTGACGACGCTATTGTACGTGCTGACGCGGCAACCTATGCCGCCAAACGGGCCGGGAAGAACTGCGTCGTTACCTGCTGAATGTAGCGCCGGTCGAGGGTATGGTAAACTCCTCGCTTCATCCATCCGGTTATGACTATGCGGTATATCTCGACTCGCGGCGATTTACAGGGTTGTCCTGGAAATACCTTTACTGAAATCCTGCTTGGTGGCCTGGCGCCCGATGGTGGTCTCTATCTTCCGGAAACTTATCCGCAGATAACGCACGCCGAACTGGATCAATGGCGCGGCCTGTCGTACGCCGGTCTGGCCTTCGCCGTGTTGTCGAAGTTCATTGACGATATTCCTCCCGCCGATCTGCAGTGGCTAGTCGACAAGACCTATACCGCCGAGGTGTATTGCAACGGCCGTGCAGGCGACGATGTGCGCGACATTACGCCGCTGCGCTGGCTTGAGCCTGGGTTGGGGTTGCTGCAACTGTCCAATGGGCCGACGCTGGCCTTCAAGGACATGGCCATGCAGTTGCTCGGCAATCTGTTCGAATACGTGCTGGCGAAAAAGGGCGAAGAGATCAATATCCTCGGTGCCACATCAGGTGATACCGGTTCAGCGGCCGAATATGCGATGCGCGGCAAGCACAGCGTGCGTGTTTTCATGCTTTCGCCGTTCGGCAGGATGAGCGCCTTCCAGCGTGCACAGATGTACTCGCTGCAGGATGCCAACATCTACAACATCGCGGTGCGCGGGATGTTTGACGATGCGCAGGATATCGTCAAGGCGGTATCCAACGACCACGATTTCAAGGCAAGGCACAGGATTGGCGCGGTCAATTCGATCAACTGGGCGCGTGTTGCGGCGCAGATTGTGTACTACTTCAAGGGCTACTTCGCGGCGACCGGTGGTGTCTCCGGCTCAAACGACACGCCGGTCGACTTCGCCGTGCCTTCCGGCAATTTTGGCAATATCTGCGCCGGCCATATCGCGCGCATGATGGGGCTGCCAATTCGACGGCTGGTCATGGCGACCAACGAGAACGACGTGCTCGACGAGTTTTTCCGCACCGGCATCTACCGTCCGCGTGCAACGGCAGAAACACACACGACGTCGAGTCCGTCGATGGACATCTCCAAAGCGTCCAACTTCGAGCGCTTTGTTTATGACCTCGTCGGGCGCGACCCGGCGGTGATCCGCGAACTGTGGGCAAAAGTCGATGCCGGCGGCAGCTTCGATCTCTCCAAAACGGCTTACATCGCCAAATTGCCGGACTTCGGCTTTGTTTCAGGCATGAGCAGCCACGTAGACCGTCTGGCAACGATTCGTCAAACCTTTGAAAAGTACGGCGTGATGGTTGATACCCATACGGCGGACGGCCTCAAGGTGGCGCTCGAGAAGCGCACGCCGGATAGCCCGATGGTGGTGCTTGAAACTGCGCTACCGGTCAAGTTTGAAGAAACCATTGTCGAGGCGATGGGGCGTCTTCCTGAGCGTCCGGCAGCGATGCAGGGCATTGAACGGCTGCCGCAGCGGGTCGAGGTGATGGATGTCAGCGTCGATGCGGTTAAACGGTTCATCGAATCAAGGCTGGGTGGCTGATCCTTGTTGAGCTTTGGCAAGCAGAGAGCAAAGCAGCGCTGGTGCCATTTTTCATGCCGCAGTTGGCTAGAGATAGATAACGGCCGGGAAGACGGCGGCAGCGAGGACCAGCACCAGCCATTCAAGATTATGTCGCGCCAGAAACCCGGTGAAATGCATGACCAGAATAGTGATGGCAATCACATAAAACAACGCAAACAGCATGGAATGTCCTTTACTCTTGTCGTGCCGCAGGTAAAACAGGCTGCGTTCGAATTTTCTTGTATTGATTCTAATTATAGCGACAACACTTGCCGCGGATGAGGGTTTTTCACTGGTGCAGGACGCCAGGTTCCTTAGGGCTGACCCTGAAAGCGCATCGACAGATCCAGGGCGCGCACATCCTTGGTCAGGCCGCCGATCGAGATCCGGTCGACACCGGTTTCGGCAATACCACGCACAGTGTCGAGATTGACGTTGCCCGAGGCTTCAAGAACGGCACGACCCGCAGATATCGCCACGGCTTCGCGCATCTGGTCGAGGCTCATGTTGTCTAGCAGAATCATTTTTGCGTCGGCCGCAAGTGCCTGATGCAACTCGGCGAATGTTTCGACCTCAACCTGGATGAACTTGCAGCGTCCGCCCGTAGCGTCGGCCACCTGTCTGGCTACAGCCATAGCCGCTGCAATGCTTCCGGCGGCGAGGATATGGTTTTCCTTGATCAGTATGGCATCGTATAAACCGAGGCGATGATTTCCACCGCCACCGCACTTGACGGCGTACTTTTGCGCCAGTCGCAGGCCGGGAAGTGTTTTGCGTGTATCGACGATCTGTGCCTGGGTGCCGGCAACTGCGTCGGCGTATTGCCGTGCCCTGGTCGCTACACCGGACAGCAGTTGCAGAAAGTTGAGCGCCGTCCGCTCGCCGGTAAGCAGAGCGCGTGCCGGGCCTTCGATTTCGCATAGCATCTGGTTGGGAATGACGCGATCGCCATCGGCAGCTTTCCAGGTGATCGAGATGGCCGGGTCGAGCTTCTCGAAGCAACGCCCAAACCATGCTGTGCCACAGAGCACGGCGTGTTCACGGGAGACCACCGTGGCACGTGTAAGAACATCTGCCGGAACCAGTTGCGCCGTGAGATCGCCGCTACCGACATCCTCGGTCAGTGCCGCAGCGATGTTGCGCTCAATTTCATCATCGAGCAGATTTGCGGGTGCTACATCAACAGTGAGGTTCATGAAAAATCCAGAGCGCTGAACTACGGAAGCCCGAATTTTATCATCGGGCCATCAGCCACGAGCACTTGACACAAAATTGCTGGTCTGCTGAGCACGTCCTTCGCTCGTCTTTTCGGCAATTGTGATTTGGCGCCTTTATGGCGAAGAGGTTCTAAGCCTGGATCAGCACTTCACGGCTGAGGTGTTCGCCATCCCAGCACAGGCACTCACCGCGATCTTCGTGCCAGTCAGACATCACCCAGCGCTCGACATGGATACCGTCAACCAGATGATCGTGCGTTGCCGGGAGGTGTGTGTGACCATGAATGAAGGTGGCATAGCCGTGCTCACGCAGGAAGTCGTCGGTGGCCGCGGGATTAACATCCATGAGGTATTGGGACTGCTCCAGTTTCTCTCGTTTGGCATGCTCGCTCTGCTGGCGCACTGCAGCAGCCATGGCCTTGCGCACTGTCAAGGGCTTCTTCAGAAAGTCCCTGCGCCAGGCCGGGTCGCGAACCTGTGCGCGAAATGCCTGATAGTCCTTGTCGTCGGTGCACAACGTGTCGCCGTGCGCGAGAACAAACTGCCAGGCGGGCAGCGACAGAACGTAGGGGTCATGCAGCAGGATTGCACCGCTGCGCGCAGCAAACTCTTCGCCGAGCAGGAAGTCGCGGTTGCCGTGCATCACCGACAAGCGGACTCCGGAGTCGGTCAACGCACGCAAGGCATCGACGATGGCACCGTCGAATGCGTTCTCCGGATCGTCGATACAGTCGTCGCCTGGCCAGACTTCAAAGAGATCGCCGAGAATATAGAGATGCTCGGCAGCCCGTGCGCGAGCGCCGAGAAAAGCAAGAAAGAGGCGGGTAGCGCCTGGTGCTTGCGGCGAAAGGTGTAGATCTGAAATGAAATAAAGCACGACAGACTGAGAGCGTAGCGGATTGCGGTGCTCAGCAGATTTCAGTGCGCTCAATGATCACGTCTTCTTTCGGAACGTCCTGATGGAAACCTGAACTGCCGGTTTTGACGCCCTTGATCTTGTCCACCACGTCACGGCCTTCGACCACCATGCCGAAGACGCAGTAACCCCAGCCGTTGCCATTCGGTGCCTTGAAGTTGAGAAACTCGTTGTCGGCGACGTTGATGAAGAACTGGGCGGTGGCTGAATGCGGGTCGGACGTGCGTGCCATGGCAACCGTATAAGCTTCGTTCTTCAGGCCGTTATCGGCTTCGTTCTTGATCGGAGCTTTGCACGGCTTCTGTTTCATGCCCGGCTCAAAGCCTCCGCCCTGAACCATGAAGCCGGGGATGACGCGGTGGAAAACGGTGTTGTCGTAGTGTCCGGCCTCAGCATAGGCAAGAAAATTCCTGGCCGATTCCGGTGCCTTTTCGGCATCGAGCTCAAGGGTGATGACGCCGAAATTGGTGTGCAGCTTGATCATGGATATTCCTTACTTTTTATCGGAGATGATTTTGACAGACTGTATGATAACCGGTTCGACAGGCACATTCTGGTGCATGGCACGGTTGCCGGTCGGCACTTTGGCGATTTTGTCGACCACGTCCATGCCCTGGACTACCTTGCCAAAAACAGCGTAACCCCAACCATCGCGCGAAGGATAGTCGAGCATGGCGTTGTCCTTGTGGTTGATGAAAAACTGGGCGGTGGCCGAGTGCGGGTCCGACGTGCGAGCCATGGCGATCGTGCCACGCACGTTTTTAAGACCGTTCTTCCCTTCGTTCTCGACACTTTTGTTGGTCGGTTTCTGCTCCATGTCCCTGGTGAAACCGCCACCCTGGATCATGAAGCCGTCGATGATGCGGTGAAAGGTTGTGTCCTTGTAAAAGCCTTCCCTGGCGTATTGCAGGAAATTCTGAACGGTCTTGGGTGCTTTCTCCGAATCAAGTTCAATGACGATGGTACCCATGCTGGTCTGTATCTCTACGGTGGGTGCGGCGAAGGCGGCCAGAGAAAGCATTAGCCCGGCGGCAATCATGGCAAGTTGTTTGAGCATCAGGCGACTCCTTTAAAAATAATTATCCAGGTACTCTCCTCATGGATCCGGTACTGGCGCTTTTGCTGTGCAATCTGAATCAGGCTTTGATTCCTGGAATGGAATTTTGTCGAGTAATGTTTGAGGTTGCGGTAACTATCCTTGTTTCCCAAGTCGCCAAGCCATTCGTCGATTTTCTTGGTCAGTGTATTGCATTCACGGTGCCCGTCGTCAAGCCTGCAGAGTTGTGGTTTCGGATCCAAGTCCGAGAAAGTGGTCTGGAGTCTGTTCGTACTTGAGTAAACGATTGACTCCTGCGCGCGCGGGAATCAGGGCGATGGCGAGCGCTGCTCGCCGCATCAGCCGCGTTCTTGCTGAATGAGCCATTTACCTCCTGATTTTACGAAAACCACGGTTTTGCTTGCGGAAGATGTGAGTGTTGGCGAGGTGTAGTGTTGTCGAAACCTAACCGTCGCCTTGTCGCCGTCGAGAGAGACATTGATTTCATCAACACTGACCTGAAGCTTGTCTGGCTTTTCGATACTCTGGGTGCGTTCGGCTTCCCAGTCTTTGCGAGCAATACCGTTCGGCGTCTGGAAATCGTTGGCGTAGTAGCCAAGGTAACTCTTCACGTCTTTTCGTGACCAGGCACTGGCCCAGCCCTGCAGAGCCTTGCTGACCTCTGATTCGCCATTTGCCGAAAGCGGCGAATTTTCAGGTGGTGCGTCGGGCGCTCCGGCTTCGGGCATGTCAGCAGCGGCGCTTGGCTCAGGCACTTTCTCAAGCGGTTTGCCTGGCGGATTGGTTGGAGCGGCAGCTACTGTCGATGCGGCGGCGGGTGTTGCCGTCGGGGTTTTGGCAGCAGCTTTGACCGGATAAGCACTTGGGCGTGTGCTTGCTGTGCCTGTTTTTACACCAGGCTTGGAGGAGGATCTGATCAATTCCTTAATCAGCGTCATCTTGGTTTGGGTGGCGGTATTCGACGAGTCGAGCTGGAGCGCTTTGTCATAGGCCTGGCTGGCGAGTTTGGCGTATACATCGCCGAGATTATCATACGCAATCGAGTAGCCTGGATTTGTCCGGATGGCCATCTCGAGAGCAGCGCGCGCCTTGTCGTATTGCTTCTGTTGGGCGTAAAGCACTGCTAGATTGTTGTAGGGCTCAGGGAGCTCGGGAAAATCCTCGGTCAGCTTGGTAAAAACGGCGATGGCATCAGTCGGACGTCCCATTTCGGTCAGGATCAGCCCTCTCAGAAAACGACCCTGAGCGTCCTTCGGCTTGCCTGAAATGTAGATGTCGACTTTTTCAAGCGCTTGCGGCATCTGGTTTTGCTTCATCAAACGCTGGATTTCAGGCAGAGTTTGAGCATGTGCGAAAGAAACGGAAGCGCTCAGGGCCAGGCCAAGAATAATGGCTGAAAGGCCCGCCAGTGAAGGCGTGTGGGAGTTTGGACGCATCGTTATGGTATGCTTAGTAAAAGTTGGTGACTTAACTGACCGATTCTAACAAGAAGCGCGTCGAATCCAAAGAAAGTATTCCTTATGCACCCGTTTTTTCGCGGGATGCTCTCGTGGGCAAAATATGCTGAAAATCTACAACTCCCTGGTCAGGGAAAAGCAGGAGTTTGTTACTATCGAGCCTGGCAAGGTTCGCATGTACGTTTGCGGGATGACGGTCTATGATTACTGCCATCTCGGCCATGCCCGCGTTCTAGTTGTTTTTGACATGGTTCAGCGCTGGTTGCGGGCGAGTGGTCTGGATGTGATCTATGTGCGCAATATTACCGATATCGATGACAAAATCATCAAGCGGGCGTTGGAGAACGACGAATCCATTGGTCAACTGACGAACCGCTTCATCGGTTTCATGAACGAAGACGCGCTCGCGCTTGGCGTCGAGAAGCCCGACCACGAACCGCGTGCCACCGACTATGTGCCGCAGATGCTCGAGTTGATCAGCCGGCTCGAAACGAACGGTCTGGCTTACCAGGCGGTCGACGGTGACGTGAACTTCTCGGTGCGCAAATTTCCCGGCTATGGCAAGCTCTCCGGAAAGACGATCGACGACCTGCGTGCCGGCGAACGTGTCGATGTTGACCTAGCCAAGCAAGATCCCCTCGACTTCGTGTTGTGGAAGCACGGCAAGGAAGGCGAGCCGTTCTGGGAGTCGCCCTGGGGCAGGGGCCGGCCGGGCTGGCACATCGAATGCTCGGCGATGAGTTGCGAGTTGCTCGGCAAGCAATTCGACATTCACGGCGGCGGACAGGATTTGCAGTTCCCACACCACGAAAACGAAATCGCTCAGTCCGAAGGTGCGCACAACGGCCAGTTCGTAAATTACTGGATGCACAACGGCTTTGTTCGGGTTGATGACGAAAAGATGTCGAAGTCGCTTGGGAACTTCTTCAGCATTCGCGAGGTGCTCAAGAAGTACGATGCCGAAGTCGTGCGCTTCTTCATCCTGCGTGCGCACTACCGCAGCCCGCTCAACTATTCAGACGTGCATCTCGACGATGCTCGTCAGGCGCTGGCCAGGTTGTACACGGCGCTCAAGGCGGTGCCGGTGGTGGATGCGAACGTTGACTGGAACGAGGCGCACGCCCTGCGCTTCCGTCAAGCTATGGATGACGATTTCAATACGCCGGAAGCTTGCGCAGCATTATTTGATCTGGCAACCGAAGTCAATCGCAGCAAGTCTGCACCACTCGCCGGGCAGTTACGAGCGCTGGCCGGACTGCTCGGGCTGCTCAAGCGCGATCCTCAAGCCTTCTTGCAGGCTACACCGGGCGGTGGCGAGAGCGAAGTCGCTGAGGGTGAATCGTCAGAAAGGATCGAAGCGCTGATCGCCGAGCGAACCGCCGCCAAGAAGGCCAGAAACTTCGCCGAAGCCGATCGCATCCGTAGCGAGTTACTGGCGACAGGCATCGTGCTTGAAGATGGGGCTCAGGGAACAAGCTGGCGCCGCGCCTGAGAATCATTTGGCAACAGCCGCCGAAATGACTGGCAGGTTGCTTGAGCCAACTAGCGCAACACGTGACCACCGTTACCAATCACGGTCAGGTCGACAAAGCGGGATCCGAGCCGATCATTTGCCGAGTAACTGACCTGATAGCCACCGAGATCGTGATTTTGCAGGCTTTCCAGCGTGCTGACGAGTTTCTCGCGACTGAGTTCCTTGCCACTTTTGCGAATCGCATCAACCATCAGCCTGGCCATGACATACGCTTCGATACCATAGTAGGAAAATTTACCTTGTTTGCCCAGCAATTTCTGGTAGTCGCGCACGATTGGAATCGTATCGTTCCAGGGGTAGGGCATGACTTGCGAAATACCGATGCCACGCGCGTCATCGCCGAGTTCATTGACCAGTAGATCAGCGCCCACCGGCGACAGCGTCATGAACTGCGGGTGCTGTTTGGCTTTCCGCATCTGGCGTACGAATTCGGCCGTCGGCTTGTACAGCGTGATCATCACTACAGTTTGTGGACTGGCCTTGGTTATTGTTTCCACTGCCTGGCTTACATCGATGGAGTTGCGTTCGACCGTGGCAACGGCAGAAGGCGTCTGATTGCGCTTCTTCAGTGCTGCGGTAACACCTTCCAGTCCGGATTTCCCGAAACCGTCATTCTGGTATACAACAGCGATATTTTTCAGGCCAATTGAGACCAACTGGTTAACGATGGCCTCGGTTTCATTCGCGTAACTGGCTCGAACGTTGAACATGTACCGATTGTTCGGATTGTCTTTTGGGGTTTGACGGATCGAATCGGCTCCGGAGATGGCGCCAATCAGTGGCACTTTGGCCGGACCAAAGACATCGTTCATGGCGGCGGTAGTCGGGCTGGAGCCATAAGAGGCGATCATGGCAAAGACTTTTTTGTCGTTGATCAGCGTCTTGGAATTGGCTACTGCGCGATCAGTTTCGTAGCCGTCATCCAGGGCCAGCAATTCAAGCTTGCGCCCATTGATGCCGCCAGCATTGTTGATCTGCTTGAAGTAGGCGCTGATGACTTCTTTCATGTCCATCCCGTACGCACCATTAGGGCCGGACAGTGGTGCCGTCATGCCGATTAAAATGCTGGTATCGGTAACCCCGACCTCGGCGGCGCCAAGGCAGCCGATCCAGTTGACAAGTACTAGCAACAAAGCCTTCCGAAAAAATCTCATGCTAACCCCCGCTATTTATTGCTGACCGTGAAAGAACGAAAATTACCCGAGTATCGCAAAAGGATGACTAGGAAAACTGACGCCTGTCTTACAATCAAGAATCCATCCCTTTTCGCTAGTGGTTAACGAAAAAGGCCTGTCGCAATGTCAAAGCGACAGGCCGCAGGGTTGCTCGTGGCATCTGCTTAGCTGGCAGCGAAGAACTCGCGTACGCGATCCATCCACGATTTTGCGCGTGGATTATGGTGGCCAGAGTTTTCTCGGCTGGATTCTTCAAGTTCGCGTAGCAGTTCTTTCTGGCGTTCCGTGAGATGGACGGGGGTTTCGACCACAACATGACAAAGCAGGTCGCCATGGTTGTGGCTGCGAACGCCCTTGATTCCCTTGCCACGCAGGCGGAAGGTCTTTCCTGATTGTGTTTCGGCGGGAATCTTGATCTTGGCCACAGCGTCCAGTGTCGGGATTTCAATGTCGCCGCCGAGTGCCGCCGTGGTAAAGCTGATGGGCATTTCGCAATGCAGATCATTCTGTTCACGCTGGAAAACGGCGTGTGGCTTGAGATGAATCTGTACATACAGGTCGCCTGCGGGCCCACCGTTGATGCCATGTTCGCCTTCACCGGTAAGGCGGATACGATCACCTTCATCAACCCCGGAGGGTATTTTTACGGCCAGTGTCTTGTGCTGCTTGGTGCGGCCGGCTCCCTGACAGGCCCCGCAGGGATCGGCGATGAAGCGACCGGTGCCGTGACACTTGGGGCAGGTCTGCTGGATCGAGAAGAAGCCCTGTTGCAAGCGCACCTGGCCGCTTCCCTGGCAGGTCGGGCAGGTTTTTGGTTGCGTGCCGGCTTTGGCCCCGGTGCCGTGGCAGGGTTCGCAGACTTCCATTGTGGGAATGCGAATCTTGGTTTCAGTACCGAAGGCGGCCTGTTCAAGCGTGACTTCGAGGTTGTAACGCAGGTCGGCACCGCGATAGATATTGGAACGTCCGCCACGAGCGCCTCCTCCGCCGAAAATCTCGTCGAAGATTCCGCCAAAGGCGTCCGAAAAACCGCCCGCCCCAGCGCCACCGAAACCACCGCCCATGCCGGCCTGCGGATCGACTCCGGCATGACCATACTGATCATAGGCTGCACGTTTTTGCCCGTCCGAGAGAATCTCGTAGGCTTCCTTGGCTTCCTTGAAGTGCTCTTCTGATTTGGCGTTGTCCGGATTACGATCCGGGTGGTGCTTCATGGCCAGCTTGCGGTAGGCCTTCTTGATTTCTTCCTCGGAAGCGTCGCGGTTGACGCCGAGAATGTCGTAAAAGTCGCGTTTAGCCATAGTTTCTTGAACGGTAAGAGGGGTGGGGCGAGGCGCGATTATACGCTCCTCGCCCGTTACGGCTGATGCTTACTTCTTGTCTTTGACTTCAGTATATTCTGCGTCGACGACGTCACTATCATCTTTTTTGGCTTCGCCGGCCTTGCCCGAACCCGCACCGGCGGCCGCTTCAGCCGCTCCAGCTTCGGCTTGCTGCTTGGCGTACACCTTTTCACCCAGCTTTTGTGCCGCCGTGCCAAGCGCCTCGCTCTTCGCCTTGATCACCTCCAGGTCGTTGCCGCGAATGGCATCTTCGGCTTCCTTCATCGATGCTTCGATAGCCCCCTTCTCTTCAGCCGATAGTTCCTTGCCGTATTCGGTGAGCGATTTCTTGACCATGTGGATCATTCCGTCGCACTGGTTACGGGCTTCGGCGAGTTCATGCGCCTTTCTGTCCTCTTCGGCGTGCAGTTCGGCATCCTGCACCATGCGCTGGACTTCTTCCTCGGACAGTCCGGAGGAGGCCTGGATCTTGATCTTGTTTTCTTTGCCGGTGGCCTTGTCCTTGGCCGAAACGTGCAGGATGCCGTTGGCGTCGATGTCAAAAGTGACTTCAATCTGCGGCATGCCGCGCGGTGCCGGCGGGATGTCGGACAGGTTGAACTGGCCTAGGCTCTTGTTGCCTGCGGCAATTTCCCGTTCACCCTGCAAAACATGGATGGTCACCGCGTTCTGGTTGTCATCGGCGGTCGAGAAGACCTGACTGGCCTTGGTCGGGATCGTCGTGTTCTTCTTGATCAGCTTGGTCATGACGCCGCCCAGCGTTTCGATGCCCAGTGACAGCGGGGTGACATCGAGCAGCAGCACGTCCTTGACCTCGCCCTGTAGTACACCACCCTGAATGGCGGCGCCAACGGCGACAGCTTCATCGGGGTTCACGTCACGACGCGGTTCCTGCCCGAAGAATTCCTTGACCTTGTCCTGTACCTTGGGCATGCGACTTTGCCCGCCGACCAGGATAACGTCGTTGATGTCGGTGATCTTGCAACCAGCGTCCTTGAGCGCGATACGGCAGGGCTCGATGGTGCGTTCGATCAGTTCATCGACCAGCGACTCGAATTTGGAGCGCGTGATCTTCACCGCCAGATGCTTCGGTCCGGAGGCGTCGGCGGTGATGTAGGGCAGGTTGATTTCGGTCTGCTGGCCTGACGATAGCTCGACCTTGGCCTTTTCGGCGGCATCCTTGAGGCGCTGCAACGCCAGCACGTCAGTCTTGAGGTTGACGCCGGATTCCTTCTTGAACTCGTCGATGATGTAGTCGATCAGGCGCTGGTCGAAGTCTTCTCCGCCGAGGAAGGTGTCGCCGTTGGTGGCCAGCACTTCAAACTGGTGTTCACCATCGATTTCGGCGATTTCGATGATCGAGATGTCGAAGGTACCGCCGCCCAGGTCATAGACGGCGATTTTCTTGTCGCCCTGCTTCTTGTCCATGCCGAAGGCTAGCGCAGCGGCCGTAGGCTCGTTGATGATGCGCTTGACTTCAAGGCCGGCAATGCGGCCGGCGTCCTTGGTCGCCTGGCGCTGACTGTCGTTGAAGTAGGCGGGAACGGTAATGACCGCTTCGGTGACTTCCTCGCCAAGATAATCCTCAGCCGTCTTCTTCATCTTGCGCAATACTTCGGCAGAAACCTGCTGCGGAGCGATCTTGCTGCCGCGCACTTCAACCCAGGCGTCGCCGTTGTCCGCCTTGAGAATCTTGAAGGGCATCAGCCCGATGTCCTTCTGCACTTCCTTCTCGTCAAAACGGCGTCCAATCAGGCGCTTGACGGCGAACAGCGTATTCTTGGCGTTGGTTACGGCCTGGCGTTTGGCCGGAGCGCCACAGAGAATTTCGTTGTCTTCTGCATAAGCAACGATCGACGGCGTAGTACGCGCACCCTCGGAGTTTTCGATGACCTTCGGTTTGCCATTTTCCATGACGGCAACGCAGGAGTTGGTGGTACCGAGGTCAATACCAATGATTTTGCCCATGTCAGTGTCCTTTTTAGTGTCTAAATGTGATTCGTGAAAAACGTAATGCGTCGATGTGAGCGTTAAGTGGGGCTTATCGCCCGTTTTTCAAGCTTTTGCCTTGCTAACGATGACCAGGGCCGGGCGTAACACGCGCTCGGCGATCAGATAACCTTTTTGCAGGACGTTAACGACAGTATTTGGCTCCTGTTCAGCCTCAATCATGCTGATCGCTTGATGAAAGTGCGGATCGAACTTCTCGCCAAGCGGGTTAACTTCGCTCAGGTTTGCCTTTTCAAAGGCGGCGCTCAATTGCTTGAGGGTCAACTCAGTACCGGATTTCATGCTGTCGACGCTGGGCGTTTCGGCAGAGAGAGCCGCTTCAAGGCTGTCCTTGACGGCCAGCAACTCGCTGGCAAAGCGTTCAATAGCGAATTTGGCTGCCTTGGCAATGTCTTCCTGTGCTCGCCGACGAACATTTTCAGTTTCAGCCTTGGCGCGCAGCCAGGCGTCGTGGCTTTCTTCGGCCTTGAGTTCGGCCAGCCTGATCAGTTCTTCAAGGCTGGGCGTACTATCAGCAGTGCTCTCGGTAACCGCATCCGCGTTCCCGGTAATTGCTTCATCAGCATTTACATTGCCTTGTACATTGTCTTGTGCTTGCATAATTGGCGGTCTCCCATAAAACTTTGCGGCTAAGTTGGGGCGGTCTTCTCAATTTCAAGCACATTCCCCTAATTTTTTAGCATTGGTATATATTTTGATGCGTCTGATTGCTCTTCTGCTGTAGAGTTTAGACTCCTGCATGACACGGAATACAAGGCATGGATTTGCTACCAACTCATATAATCAGCATCTTTGGCATTCCCGTTTCATGCACTATCCCTGACATATTGCTAAAGGGGATACAGGAGTCGCGTGCGCGACTTCCTCGATAACGACCGGTACTGGCATGGCAGAGAAAATAGGCAAGTACGAAATCATTCGCACCCTGGGCAAGGGCGCGACTGCTGTCGTCTACCTGGCACGCGACCCCGATACTGATCGTGAGGTGGCGGTCAAGCTGATTCATTTCGGCGAGGAAAATGCGGCCATGTCGCGGCGCTTGCGCAAGCTCTTTCAGACGGAGGATTCGATCGGTCGGCGTCTTGATCATCCCAATATCGTCAAAATCTACGATGCCGTAATTGAACCTGAGCGAGCCTTTCTCGTCATGGAATTCATTGAGGGCACAGCGCTTGACCACTATTGTGCGATCAATCGCCTGTTGCCCATGCATCGCGTGATTGGAATCATTTTCAAGTGCTGTCTGGCGCTTGATCATGCTTTTCGGCAGGGTGTTGTACATCGGGATATCAAGCCGGCCAATATCATGATCGACGCGGACGATAATCCAAAGATTGCCGACTTCGGTCTTGCGCTGAATCTGCACAAGGACATGAACAAGGACTCAACTTTCGTTATGGGGGTTGGTTCGCCAGCTTACATGTCGCCCGAGCAGATCAAGAACTATCCGCTTAACCAGAAGACGGATCTTTATTCGCTTGGCGTCCTGCTGTTCCAGTTGTTGACCGGGCGCTTGCCGTTTCGCGCCAGCAATCAGGGGGCGCTGGTTTACAAGATTGTCAATTCGGACACCCCTTCGGTGTGCGCGCTCAATCCGAACCTGCCGGCCGGCCTTGATCCGATAATCAAGAAGGCGCTGGAGAAGGATCTTTACAGCCGTTATCGCAATGGCGCCGAGTTCGCCAAGGATCTCTCGACCGTCCGCTATCAGATGCTGGACGAGGATTCGACCCAGCAGGATATGACGCATTTCGAGAAGTTGCGCCGACTTGAATTCTTCACCGAATTCGAAGATATCGAACTGTGGGAGGTTTTGCGCATCAGCGTTTGGCGTGAGTTGTCTGAAAAGGTTGTACTGATACGTGAGGGTGACAAGAATCGTATTTTCGGGGTGATTATCAGCGGCTTCGTCGAGGTTTCGGTGGGCGGCAAGTCCATTTGCCGTCTCAATGCAGGCGAGGTGGTGGGCGAGATGTCGTATCTTCATCCAAGTGATACGACGCGCTCCTCTACGGTCGTTACGCTGGAACCGACCCTGTTTCTGGAAATCAACAGTGCAGCACTCGACCTCAGCTCGGATGAGGTTCTTGAAAGATTCAACAAGACGCTGATAACCAAGGTACTTTCCCGACTGCGCGAGGCCAACAAGGCGCTGGCCAAGCTGGGTCAATCTGCGGTAAAGGGTATTAGTTCCGGCTGTGATCTGGAACTGGCGCCGCCTTGATTCGTCAGGGGGTGTTGACACTCATTTCGTGCGCCCATGAAATGAATGTCATTACACCCTAAACCGTCAGGTCGATCTGCTGCAGCGTGCCGGCCTTGCCTTCTTCAAGCATAAAAACACCGCTTGATCTGATCTGGCCTTGAAGGGCGTTATTGTCATCCTTGAGGTCAAATGGTGTTTCAACTCGGGCAAGACTCAGTGCCCCAACATTGGACTGTTTGAGCGTCGACAGTTTATCCTTGCCGGAAATATCCCGGGTCCATATTCGCAACTGATCAAAGGCGGCGTCGTTTTCGTCGATCCAGCCATTGTGATCGGCATCGAATGCCGCCAATTCGGCAAAGCCGTTTCCGCTTCCGGGTCCGAATAGCTCGGAACCGTTATTGATTTTGCCGTCGCTGTTGCGGTCAAGCGCAAGAAAACCACTGCCACCGGTCACAAAGTTGATATCTTCGCTGTTTCCGTCGGAATTGAGGTCAAACTTGAAGTGCTGACTGTTCAGTTGGGCGGCTGTGCTGCTGAAGTTGAGAACAAGTGGGTCCTGCTTTTTCCGGGCATCTCCAAGCCGGATGCTGACATCGGACTGCTCATGGTAGCTGCGCGCCATCAAGAGCGAAACGTTAAAATTGATCTCCTTGCCATCCTCCGTACGAATAACTCCAGCCGCTGCGAAGCTCGTCTTCTCGTTTTCGGTGTAGGACTCGTGGCGATCATTTTCGACGCCGTAACCGGTCACTTGCTGCGTTGCCTGGGCCTGATTTGACTGATTTGACGGGTTCGGATCCTGTACTGCGGGTGCCGGGGAATCCACCTGCAGTTCTCTGGCGTCAAAAACCCTGACTTCGCGGCCGGTCAGCATGGCCACCATGGCGAGGATCAGGCGCAGCATCGGGTCATTTTCAGCAGCGTCAACGCTGTCCTGAATGGCGTTGGCTTCACTCGACTGTGCGCTTTTGCCGGCGTCAGAGAGTTGAACGCGATCAAAGGCTGGCAGGTGCGCGCGCCGGTTGCCTTCAAAATCGGGGCGGTGATCGCCGACCCAGGTGCGAAGCGACTCGCGGATTTCGTGCTGTTGCAGTTTGTTGTGGCTCGATTCCATCTGCAGTGCGGAACTGGCGATTTTCATGGCGACCTCATTCGACTTGCGTTAACCCCTTGAACAGGGTTAACGGCTGTGGAAGACGATCACTTGAGCACTGTTTACGGCTACTGCTTCGCACCAAGCGCTTTCGCGCGCAGGGCACTGATCTCGAGCGCGGTCGGGTCGGGCGTGTTCCGGGTCGGCCAGCCTTGCAGATGTGTGGCGGCCAGATTGGCCAGTGCGTGAATCCACTCATCGCGCTCGTTCAGGCACGGAATGTAGTGGTAGTCCATGCCACCAGCCTGGATGAACTCGGATTTGCCTTCGATGGCGATTTCTTCGAGGGTTTCAAGGCAGTCGGCAGGAAACCCCGGGCAGATGACGTCGATCCGCTGTACGCCCTGGCTGCCGAGAGCCGCCAGCGTTGGTGCCGTATAAGGCTGCAGCCATTCGGCGCGACCGAAGCGCGACTGAAAGCAGATCTGGTACTCGTCGGCGCCGAGACTAAGGGCTTCGGCCAGCAGACGACCCGTTTTATGGCACTCACAGTGGTAAGGGTCGCCCTTGTCGAGCGTGTAGCGCGGTACCCCATGAAAGCTCATGATCAGCCGGTAGGACGTGGTCGGATGACCATTGGTCATCCAGTGCTGGCGAACGCTGCCGGCCAGTGCCTCGATGTAGCCCGGGTCGTCGGCAAAACTCCTGATCGTCCGGATTTCGGGCTGATTCCGGATTGAAGCGGCCCAGGCACTGGCCGCATCAAAGGCAGTAGCCGTCGTGCTGGAAGAATATTGCGGGTAAAGCGGGAGCAGGAGGATACGCGTGCAGCCCTCGGCCTTGAGCCGGGAGAGGGTGGTGGGTATTGACGGTTGACCGTAACGCATCGCGTAGTCGACCTGTACACGGTGTCCGCTTGCACCGAGAAAGCCGCGCAACATTTTGGCTTGTCGTTCGGTGTGCACTTTCAGCGGTGATCCATCGGGCGTCCACACCGAGGCGTACTTTTCAGCCGACTTTTTTGGCCGGACGTTCAGGATGATGCCGTTGAGTATCAGCCACCAGATGGCACGCGGAATTTCGACCACACGCGGGTCGGAGAGAAATTCCTTGAGATAGCGACGTACCGCCGGCGTGCTTGGCGCTTCCGGGGTGCCCAGATTGATCAGCAAAACGGCGGTCTTTGCCGCCGTTCCGTGACGGTAGCCGGGTTCGGGAAGATAGCGTGGCATCAGTAGTTGGCTCGGTAGGTCAGTGCGGAGGAAAGCAGTTTGGCGGTGATATCGACGATTGGAATGACGTGTTCGTAGGCCATCCGTGTCGGGCCGATGACGCCTACCGATCCGACGATCTGGCCGTCGACTGCGTAGGGCGCCGTGACGACGCTGCATTCGTCAAGCGGCGCCAGACCGGATTCGCCACCAATAAAAATCTGGATCCCGTCGGCGCGGTGCGAAATGTCGAGTAGTTGCATCAGGGCGGTGCGTTGCTCAAAAAGATCGAACAGTTCGCGCAGCCGCTTCATGTTGGACGAAAGCTCTTCCACTTCGAGCAGGTTGCGTTCACCGGAGATGACGTAATGTTCATCGGCCCGGTTCATGGCTTCGTCGCCTGCGGCCAGGGCAGCGGCCATCAAGCCTTGCAAGTCGCCGCGCAGTTTGAGCAGATCTTCCTTGACCCGGTGGCGGATCTGTTCGAAATCCTGGCCGGCAAAGTACTGATTGAGGGTATTGGTGGCGACAACAAGTTCCGCTGGCGAATAGGGACGCTCGGTGAACAGAATCCGGTTTTGTACGTCACCATCGGTGGTGACGAGTATCAGCAGGATGCGTTTATCGGACAGGCTGACGAATTCCATCTGCCTGATTCTGGGCGTCTGGCGCCGCGGAGTGAGCACGATGCCGGCAAAATGGGTGAGACCGGAGAGCAGGTGCGATGCGCTGCTGATCAGTTGCTGTGGTTGTGATGGATGAAGTTGCCCCTCCATGTCGTGGATTTTCTCCGTCGCCAGAGGTTGCATGGTGAGCAGGCTGTCGACAAAAAAACGGTAGCCCCGTGGCGTCGGAACGCGCCCGGCCGACGTGTGCGGGCTGGCAATGAAACCCAGATCTTCGAGGTCGGCCATGACGTTGCGTACGGTAGCCGCAGACAGATCGAGCCCCGAAAACCGGGATAGTGCGCGCGAACCGACGGGCTGTCCGTCCGCAATGTAGCGTTCGATCAGGGTTTTGAGCAGGGTTCTGGATCGTTCGTCGAGCATGGGATCGATTCTACAAAAAGAAAGAACGTTTAACCACGAAGAAAAATGTCTTGAAGCAAAGCTTGATTGGACCGCGAGTACGTCCATAAGCGTGAGCATTCATGCGACCCACAACGCATTGGCCTTCGCCATAACGGTATTCCGGCCAAACCGCGGCTTTTCTCGCGATTACATTCTGTCTATTGCAGTTCTGCACTTTTTTCTTGCCCTTGTTCTGCGGATTGGAGTTTCATATCGTACCTGCCATGGTTTGAGACGGCGAAAGCGATTCAAATTGTGGTTTAATTCGCTCCATGAATGATGATCCCGTTTCTTCATCCGGCGCCAGTGCGTTTTCGCCCCGAACCATTGCGCTGATCGGAAAGTACCACAGTCGCGAGATTATGGAGTCGCTCTGTCTTCTGGCGAGAAATCTTCACGAGCGTGGAATGACGGTCATCGTCGAGCAGGCGACGGCAAACCATTCCGAGGCACCCGCCGATCTGCGCAACTGGGCGATCTGCGACTTTGCGGCGATTGGCGAGCAGGCCGATCTGGCCATCGTGCTTGGCGGCGACGGAACCATGCTCAATGCAGCAAGGCAACTGGCGCGCTACGGCGTGCCGCTGGTTGGCGTTAATCAGGGTCGCCTCGGCTTCCTGACCGATATTGCGCGCTGCAACATGCTGACCTGCCTGGACGACTTGCTTGGCGGCAAGTTCACTCCGGAGAGTCGCATGCTGCTGGTCGCCGAGATATGGCGCGGCGGGCAGAGCATCGCTTCCAATCTCGCGCTTAATGACGTTGTGGTCGACAAAGGTTCCATCGGTCGCCTTATCGAGTTCGAACTGTTCGTCGATAGCGAGTTTATCTACAACCTGCGCTCGGACGGGCTGATCGCTTCAACGCCGACCGGCTCGACGGCGTATTCGCTGTCGGCTGCTGGCCCCATTCTGCATCCTCATGTTTCCGGAATTGCGCTGGTGCCGTTGTGTCCCCACTCGCTGACCAACCGGCCGATTCTGGTGGGAGACCGCAACGAAATTGAAATCCGCATCGTGCATGCGACCGATTCGCGGGTGCACTTTGACGGTCAGGTGACTTTTGATCTGAGGCCCGATGACTCGGTGCGTATCCGTCGATCGGAATTATCGATTTGCCTCCTGCATCCGCCCGGTTACAGCTATTTCGCCATGCTGCGCCAGAAGTTGCACTGGAGCGAGAAGCCGGTAGTCCACTAGAGCCCTCTGAAGTACACTCCCACGCCATGTTGCGTCGTTTGACAATTCGGGATTTCGTTCTGGTCGATCGACTGGAACTCGAGTTCAAGGCCGGCTTCGGAACCTTGACGGGGGAGACCGGGGCCGGCAAGTCGATTCTCGTTGATGCGCTGGCTTTCGCGTTGGGCGAACGCGCCGATAGCGGCCTGATCCGTAGCGGTAGCGAACGGGCCGAAGTCAGCGCCGAATTCGATCTGCAGGGCTCGCCAGCCGCCGCTGAATGGTTGTGCGCGCAGGATCTGGATGCCGCCGACGGCTTGTTGCTGCGCCGGGTAGTTGATGGCAATGGCCGTTCGCGTGCTTATCTCAACGGGTCGCCGGTTACGCTTGCACAATTGCGCGAGGTGGCCGAGTCGCTGGTCGATATTCACGGACAGCATGCCCATCAGTCCTTGCTGCGTAGCGATGCGCAGCGCGTACTGCTTGATTCGCATGCCCGGCTCAATCCCTTGCTCGATGAGGTTTCTGCGGCCTGGCGCCAGTGGCGCGAAGCCAGGGCCATGCTTGATTCGGCGGCGGGTGGTGCCGAGGCGCTGGCACAGGAGCGCGAACAGCTTGAGTGGCAGGTTCGGGAACTTGAGACCCTCGGTTTTTCGCTGGAGGAATGGGCAAGCCTGAATATCGAGCACAAGCGTCTGGCACATGCCTCCAGTCTTCTCGAAGGTGCACGCTTTTCGCTGGCTTTTCTGTCGGAAGGCGATGCCGCTTGCGAGGTGCAGGTCGATACGGTGACCCGCCGGCTCGACGGACTGGCCGAGTACGATCCGGCGCTGGCTGATGTTGCTTCCCTGCTGCATTCGGCACAGGCAGATCTTGCCGAAGCGGTTTCGGCATTGCGCCGTTACACGGATCGGGTTGATCTCGATCCGCAACGTCTGGATGAAGTTGAGCGCCGGATAGAGGCGGTGCTCGCCTGCGTGCGAAAATTTCGCTCAAGTCCGGAAGACTTGCCGGCGCTCCTTGCACGTTGGCAGGGGCGGCTGACTGTTCTGGGGGAGACGAGCGATATTGTCGGTCTGGAAAAGCGTGTTGCTGCAACACGCAAACAGTACGAGGATGCGGCCAGACGACTCTCGAAGAGCCGTGCCAAAGCCGCTGATTCGCTGGCCGTCGAAGTCAGTCGGGTCATGCAGCAACTGGCGCTGGGCGGCGGGCGCTTCGAGGTCGGACTGGTGCCCGTTGAGACTGGTACGGCTTTTGGTCTGGAGCAGGTCGAGTTCCGCATTTCCGGCTTGTCGGGAAGCGAGTCTCGCTCGCTGGCGAAGGTCGCTTCGGGCGGCGAACTGTCGCGCATCAGTCTGGCCATTCAGGTGGTGACAAGTCAGGCGGCCAGCGTTCCAACGCTGATTTTCGACGAGGTCGATGTGGGGATTGGCGGCGGGGTGGCCGAGGTTGTTGGCCGCTTGCTGCGTGAATTGGGTGCCGAACGCCAAGTTCTGTGCGTGACGCATCTGCCCCAGGTGGCGGCACGCGCCAACTGGCAATGGCAGGTTATAAAGCGTTCCGAGGACGGAATGGTGCGCAGCCGTGTCGTAATACTGGATGATGATGCACGGGTTGAAGAACTGGCCCGTATGCTCGGGGGTGTTGAAATTACGGCCATTACCCGGCAACACGCTAGAGAAATGCTGAACATATCCTGAGACAGACGGAGTAATCAGCGATTGAAAAGCAAAGGCTGATGGGCTACTCTTGCTAGCATAGCTCTCTGTTTTAAAGGCCATTTCTTCGATGATTCTGAGTCAGGCAAGTAGTTACAGCCCACCAGATTACGCTATCGGAAACCCCGCACGTTTCGACTTGCAAGCGTCGAAGCCGCTGGGTACGGGAACCCGTGCTCTCGACTCGGCGATTTATGCATCAGCACAGGCAAGTGAATTATCGCCGGCAGAACAACAACAGGTTCAACAACTCAAAGAAATAGATCGCAAGGTCCGTGCGCATGAGAAAGCGCACCTTTTGGTCGGTGCCGATCTGGTGCGTGGCGGCCCGACTTTTTCCTATACGAGCGGGCCGGACAACAAGCTATACGCGGTGGCCGGCGAAGTGTCAATTGATACCAGACCCGGTCGGACTCCGGAAGAAACCATTCCCAAGGTGGAACATATCCGCGCTACGGCCCTGGCTCCCGCTGATCCTTCTCCTGCAGATCGCCGCGTCGCCGCACAGGCCACTCGCATGGAAGGCGAGGCGCGGATTGAACTGATCGTGCAGCAACGGGAAGAAGCCGCAAAGGCAAATCAGGGCAATTCCCGTTTTTATCGGATCATCGAGCAGGGCAAAGGCATCAATGCCGAAGTGGGCGGGCGGCTGGATCTCTTTGCCTGATCCGGCTGCTAGCGGTGATCGGTCTTCCCGGATTTGTTCCGATGCGGGCATTCCGCTTTGCTGCATTCCACGTAGAGGTAAAGCGCATGCTCCTGAATGACAAAGCCGCGTCCCTTGGCGATCTTGTTCTGACGGCGTTCGATTTCCTCATCGAAAAACTCTTCAACGCGTCCACAGTCGATGCATATCAGATGGTCATGGTGCTGACCGGCCCTGATCTCGAATACCGCCTTGCCTGACTCGAAATGGTGGCGTTCAAGCAGACCCGCTTGCTCGAATTGGGTCAGTACGCGATAAACGGTCGCCAAACCGATGTCCATGTTTTCGCTGAGCAACATACGATAGACATCATCAGCACTCAGGTGGCGTACCGGGGCGTTTTCAAAAAGCTCGAGAATCTTGAGGCGGGGAAGGGTGGCTTTGAGCCCCATGCTCTTTAGATCGCTAGATTGGCTCATGACTTGGTTTGATCGGTGGAGAAAAGAGGCGCTTATTTCGGTTATGATATACCGTATGACACCACTTTAAGCCTCCCAGCTCTTTTTCTCAGCGCATTTCCGACAATTTACCAAGAAGCAACTCAAGCATGACACTTTTACGACTTGCCCTAATGGCTCTCCTGGTGCTCGCTCTTTCCGCTTGTTCTTCGGTGCCACGCATCGTCAATGAATACAAGATTGACGTTCAGCAGGGCAACGTTCTGACTCAGGATATGGTTGCCCAGCTCAGACCGGGTCAAACCAAGGATCAGGTGCGCTTTATTCTTGGCTCACCGGTACTGACCGATCTGTTCCATGCCAATCGTTGGGATTACGTCTATCGAATGCAGAAGGGGAACGGTGATGTCGAGATGAGAAAGTTCTCAACCTTTTTTGATGTCAACGGCAGACTGGCTCGCGTTAGTGGCGATGTGCTGGCCGCTCAGGCCTCGGATGCTTCTGCGGTACCGGAGACCCGGACGCGCGAGATCGACCTGGGTTCGATTGCCGAGGATAGCGTTGCACCGCCGCTTGAAGAAAAGGGTTTCTTCGGGAAAATGATGGAAAGCGTGGGTTTCTGAAATGGGTGGAATCAGGATTGCTGTCGTTGGCGCCAGCGGGCGAATGGGCCGGATGATCATTGAATCGACCTTGAAGGATGGCGAGGCCCGACTGGTGTCGGCCATCGAGCAGCCTGGCATGCCTGCGCTGGGCAAGGACGCTGGTGAACTGGTTGGAATGCCCTGTGGCGTGCCGGTAACGATTGACGTCGAGGCCGGGATCGCACAGGCCGATTGCCTGATTGACTTTACCCGCCCTGAAGGCACGCTGCAGCATCTTGCCCTCTGCCGTCGCCACAAGGTGGCCATCGTGATCGGAACAACCGGTTTTGATGAGGCAGGCAAGCAGTCGATTGCCGATGCGGCGTCCGAGATTCCAATCGTTTATGCGCCGAACATGAGCGTTGGCGTTAACGTGGTTTTCAAGTTGCTCGAAACGGCTTCGCGCATTCTTGCCGAAGGCTATGATATCGAGATTGTCGAAGCGCATCACAAACATAAGATCGATGCGCCCTCCGGAACCGCGCTTCGCATGGGCGAGGTGGTCGCCAAGGCCCTCGGGCGCGAACTGAAAAAATGCGCAGTTTATGGCCGTGAGGGGGTAACCGGCGAGCGTGACCCGTCGACCATCGGTTTCGCTACCGTGCGTGGTGGCGACATCGTCGGTGACCATACCGTCATGTATTGCGGGATCGGCGAGCGCGTCGAAATCAGCCACAAGGCAGGCAGCCGCATGCCTTATGCGTTGGGCAGTCTGCGTGCAGCACGCTTTCTTGCTGACAAACAGAGCGGTTTGTTCGATATGCAGGATGTTCTGGGTTTGCGCTGAGTTCCTTCAGCCCAACGGATAACCTGGCTTCCAGGAATGAAATCCCAGCTTCTAGCCGGCAAACTTCGCGATATTTTTGGCGGAGATGGCGAGCCGGAATTAAAGCAGTTGCTGAAGGTAGCCGCCAAGGAGCATCCGGCACTGACGCAGGGTGTTGAGCAACTTCTGAATGTAGCAGATAACCTGATAGCAAAGCTTTTCGGCGTGCATCAGCTTCAGTCCGAACTCTCCGCCGATGCTTTCTCCGACTGGAATCTCAAAAGTGCTCGTATCGATTCCGGCAAACAGTGGAAAGTACTGCTCGGCTACAATGACAATGAACTTGAAGACACGATCGACACCTGGCGGCTTATGGTGCATCCGGATGATCTTCTTGTCTTCGACGCGGCAATTGCCGACTATGTACGCGACAGGTCCCGTTTTTTTCAGGCTGAATGCCGTCTGAAAACCAAGGCGGGCCACTGGAAGTGGCTTTTCCTGAAGGGCCTGGCGGTTGCCCGTGATGCGCGCGGGGAACCCTCGCGTATTTTGTTGCTGCATCGTGATATCAAGGATTTCAGGCAGTCGGAAGCGGATGCGCTGACGGCCAGGGAGGCGGCCGAAGCCGCCAATCGGGCGCGCGGCTTTTTCATGGCCAACATGAGCCACGAGATTCGTACGCCGATGAACGGGATTATCGGCATGACCGAACTGGCGCTCGATACCCAACTCGATGCCGAGCAGCGGCATTACTTGAGGACAGTCAAGTCCTCAGCCGAGTCGCTGCTGATCATCGTGAACGACATCCTAGATTTTTCAAAGATCGAGGCCGGCAAGCTGCGCTTCGAGGAGATTCCGTTCTCGCTCGCAGATCTGGTTTTTGAAGCGGTTCGAACGCAGTCGGTAACGGCACACAAAAAAGGACTGGAAGTCATCGTTTCGCTGTCGGCGGACGTGCCTCCCCGTGTCGTCGGGGATCCAACGCGGGTTCGTCAGGTGATCTCCAACCTGGTCGGTAACGCGATCAAGTTTACCGAGCGTGGCGATATCTCGGTCGACGTTACGCTTGTTGAGCAGGCTTCTAATTCGGTACTTCTGTGCTTTGCCGTTCGCGATACGGGCATCGGCATTCCGGTTTCCCGGCAAGGAGCGATTTTTGATGCATTTTCCCAGGCGGATGATTCAACAACGAGGCGTTTTGGCGGCACCGGGTTGGGTTTGACAATCTGTTCCCATCTGATTCAGATGATGGGCGGTCGAATCTGGCTCGAAAGTGTTGAAGGAGAAGGCTCCTGTTTCTACTGTACGGCCCGCTTTGGTGTCGATTCTGCCCATGTTGTAGCACAGCCGGAACAACGTTACAGCAGTCAGCGTGCACTGCTCGTAGAAGACAACGCAGCACTTTCCGTGCAGTTGTTGGACTATCTGGCGCAAACCGGTATGCAGGCGACGCATATTGCCGAGGCACAGGAAGCACTTGCAGCAATCGAGAAGTCGCGGACACTGGGTTTCCCTTACGACTTTGTACTGATCGACGCTCAGATCACCTTGCCCGGAGGCGTGGCTTGGGCTGAGTCATGGCAGGGCAGTGATCATTCCGAGAGACTGATCATGTTGCTCAATACCGAGCAGCAACGTCAGAATTTAAAGCATCTGCGCGAACTCGGCATTGATGCCCATCTCGTAAAGCCGATTGCTCGCGAAGACTTGATTGAAGCATTGAAGCTGGCTTCCGTTGGCAAGGGTGAGCCTGAACCCATGCTCTCCCCCTTCGATTTTGCTAATCGAATTGAGTCCGCTCAATCACTCCAGCTCGATGTGCTTCTGGTCGAGGACAATCCGGTCAACCAGGAACTCGCTGAACGTCTTTTGAAAAAGCGGGGTTATCGTGTGAGCTTGGCCAATAATGGTGCAGAAGCCGTGGATTGCTTCGAGGAAAGATCCTTCGATCTCATCCTTATGGATATGCAGATGCCGGTCATGGATGGTATCGAAGCGACTGAATCGATACGATCCCGCGAAATGAGGCGCAGTTGGGTCATCTCACAGGAATACAAGCAGGTCTATATCATCGCAATGACAGCCAACGCGATGGATGGAGATCGTGAACGTTGCCAGCAGGCCGGGATGAACGACTATGTAGCCAAGCCGATCAAACCGGCTGAGCTTTACGCGGCTATCGATCGTGGTCTTGGCCGGGCTGGCGAAATTGATCCGCCAGCTTCGCGGAACGCTCCTGCGCTGACTGAGACCTCGCTCGATCTGGTTGCCGCAATGCGCGATCTGGGTGATCGCGATCTGTTGCAGACCATGGCTGGAATGCTGGTCAATGAATGGGATCAGCATCTGTCGCAGATTCAATCCGATTTGCGCGACAGGAATGCTGCGCAACTTTGTCTGGATGCGCACACCGTCAAGAGTCTGCTGGCCATTTTCCACGCTGAAGCAGCGCGCCGTATTGCGCTTGATCTTGAAGACTCCGCCAAGGCGCCTGAGGTGGTCGACTGGGAGCGTTGCACTCAGCTCAGCGAAGATCTGGTGCTGGAAATGACTCGACTCAAACCTGAAATGGAACGTTTTGTTCAAGCCGGTGTTGTCGAATCGAGCCGTATGACAATCGGCACAACACCCGTTAAGCAGAGCTAACAGCACGCAGGAGCTTTTACTGCGGTTTCCAGGGTTCAATTTGCATCGCCGTAAGCCGCATGTAATATAAAAATGCTCTCATACTGAATGCACAAGAGAGCGAATCGCTCGGGGAGTCTTGATGCGCCTGCAGGGCGAGCTGGAGCGGGACGCAGCTCTGTGGCTGCTGGGCAGCCTGTGCGGGCTGTTCCGCATCCCCTTCGATGCCTCGCTCATCGCACAAAATTACCCGCCGCCTTACACCCTGCTGACCCTGCACGAAGCCGCCCGCGCGCTGGGCATCAAGACCGGCCATCACCCCCTGGCCGGCAGCGACTGGCAAAACTGCCGTTTCCACTGATCGCCTTTGCCGCACCCGAAATGCCCGATAGTCTGGAGAGGGAGGCCGCCGCCGAATCGCCGCCCGCGGCTGCGGGCTCATCGACGAGTCTCACTGTCGTCGACGGCCAGGGACCCGCCGGCACCTCCGACGGCTCCCCCGAATCCCCCGCAACCCAGGAGCAAGCCCCCGACGCCCCAATACCCCCATTTCCCCCACTCCCCCCGCTCCGCCCCCTGCTCATCGTCAAAGCCTCGACCGACCAGCTCCTCTACTTCCGCCCCGGCCAGCAGACTCCGGAGACGATGCCGATCGCCGACGCCGCCACCCTCCTGGCGCCCGAACTGCTCCTCGTCGCCCGCGACAGCACGGCGAGCGGCGGCGAGCCGGACGACATCGCCGGCTTCACCACCGAGAAGAAAGCCTTCGGGTTTTCCTGGTTCATCCCCGAACTCCTGAAGCACAAGAGCCTGTGGCGCGACGTCCTGCTCGCCTCGCTGGCCATCCAGCTCGTCGGCCTGTCCACCCCGCTGTTCACCCAGGTCATCATCGACAAGGTCGTCGTGCACCAGTCGAGCAGCACGCTGATCGTCCTCGGTGTCGGACTGGTCATGTTCATGCTATTCACCAGCGGCATGAGCTGGCTGCGCCAGTACCTGGTGCTGCATACCGGCAACCGCATCGACGCCGTGCTCGGCAGCCAGGTGCTGCGCCACCTGCTGCGCCTGCCGCTGCCGTACTTCGAGCAACGCCCGACCGGCACCCTGGTCGCCCGCCTGCACGGCGTCGAAACGATCCGCGAGTTCGTCTCCGGCGCCGCCGTCACGCTGATCCTCGACTTCCCCTTCCTGCTCATCTTCCTGGCCGTGATGTTCGCCTACAGTTGGCAACTCTCCTTGATCGCCGTCGGCCTGCTTGGCCTGATTGCCCTGATCAGCCTGCTCGTCGCCCCGCTCTTTCGCGAGCGGCTCAACCGGCAATTCATGCTCGGCGCGCGCAACCAGTCCTTCCTCACCGAGTACGTCTGCGGCATGGCCACCGTCAAGTCGCTGCAGATGGAGCCGGACATCGAGCGCCGCTACGGCGACCTGCTCGCCCAGTACCTCGCCGCCGGCTTCTCGACCAAACAGATCGGCAACACCTACAGCGTCGTCGCCAACGCCCTCGAACCGGCGATGACGCTGTCGATCCTGATCGTCGGCGCATTGTTGGTGATGCAGAACGAGGGCTTCACCGTCGGCATGCTGGTCGCTTTCCAGATGTTCGCCAGCCGCATGAGCCAGCCGATGCTGCGCCTGGTCGGCCTGTGGCAGGAGTTCCAGCAGGCCAACGTCGCCGTCAAGCGGCTGGGGGATATTCTTGACATGCCGCAGGAGCCGCAGGCGCTGATCCCGAAACGGGAACAGACCAGCAAAGGCCACCTCAGCATCCGCAACCTGGCTTTCCGCTATGGCGACCACTTGCCCTGGCTCTACCGTAACCTGGAGATGGCCTTCAAGCCCGGCCACCTCTCGGTGCTCATGGGCCCCTCGGGCTGCGGCAAGAGCACGCTGGCCAAGCTGATGCTCGGCTTCTACCTGCCGCAGGAAGGGCAGATCGAGCTCGACGGCAAGGATATCCGCTTTCTGGCGGCCAACGAGCTGCGCAGTGTGTTCGGCGTGGTGCCGCAGGAGACGGTGCTGTTCTCGGGGACGCTCTACGAGAACCTGGTGATGGCGCACCCGCATGCCAGCTTCGACGATGTGATCGCGGCGTGCAAGGCGGCGGAGATCCACGAGGTGATCGAGAAGCTGCCGGAGGGCTATCAGACCGAGATCGGCGAGCGCGGTACCGGGCTCTCGGGCGGGCAGAAGCAGCGCATTGCCATTGCCCGGGCCTTACTGAAACGGCCGAAGATTCTGATCTTCGACGAGGCGGTCTCCAATCTTGACCAGCCGACGGCCGAACTCTTCGCCAAGACGATCAACAAGCTCAAGGGGAAGGTGACGATGCTGTTCATTACGCATCAGATCCCGAGGGGGTTACAGGTCGATGAGGTGTTTAGCATGGGTGAGGATCGGAATGCGACGAAGGTTGAGGTGGTGGGGGAGGAATCGGGGAAATGAAAATGCAGTACAGTGAAAATTGCTGGGGGGTTTGCGCCATTGGGTCTGATGGGTGGATGGAATTGAATGTGATGCTTTATTCTGCTTTTTTATTCTGCTAGGCCACGCCGAGAGTGTTCCTTTCGGGGCGAAGGCCGGTGTCCAGAATGACAACCTGCTTCTGGGTTCCGGCTTTCGCCGGGACGACGCGCCACCACTATTCACAGGCCTGCTTCTCATGTTACGGTGCGCTATCCCGACCTACGCAAACTTCGCTCGGTTTGGCGTTAAAGCACGTCCCTGACGGCCGGCTCATCGGCCGCCGGCAAGACCAGCACGACACGCAGGCCGCCCAGTGGCGACTCGGCCAGTTCGACCCGTCCGCCATAGAGGCGGGCCAGATCGTCGACAATGGCCAGCCCGAGACCGGAACCGGGAACATGCTCGTCAACACGTTCACCGCGATTCAGCACCCGCTTGCGCTCGCCTTCGGCGATGCCGCGCCCGTCGTCGTCGATTGTTATCAGCACTTCGCCGCCGCTCACCGCCAGTGACACCTCGATGCGCCGCACGGCCCATTTGCAGGCGTTGTCGAGCAAATTGCCCAACATCTCCTGCACGTCCTGCTCTTCGCCGCGAAAGACCACCGGCATGCTGAGCGGGTGGACAACAATTTCGAGATTGCGCTCGACATGAATTCGCCGCATCACTCGCAGCAGCCCGTCGAGTACCGGCAAAACGGCTGTGCGCGCACCCGGAACACGCACCGAGGCCGCCGCTCTTGAGCGGCTCAGGTGGTAGTCGATCTGCTTTCTCGCCACGGCAACCTGGGCGGTCACCACTTGTTCCAGCCCGCCCGACTTTGCCACCGCCGCGTTGGCGATCACACTCAGCGGCGTCTTCAGGGCATGCGCCAGATTTCCCGCCTGGGTACGCGCCCGCTCGATGACTTCGGCATTCTGGGTCAGGACACTGTTGAACTCCTCGACCAGCGGCTGGACTTCGCCGGGGAAACGTCCTTCAAGTTTTTGCGTGCTTCCGTTGCGCACGGCGGCCAGGGCTCCGTGCAGACGCCTGAGCGGAGCGAGCCCGACCAGCACCTGGAAGACAACGGCCAGCCCCAGCCCGAAGCCGAGCATCCCCAGCGCCAGCCACAGCATGCCTTTGAAATTTTCCACCGGCTCGTGCATTTGCTGCTCATCGGCAGCGACGAGCAGCCGGAAGGTCTGACCTGGCCGATCCGCTGCATCCTCAATTGTGACGACACGTTCAACGACGCCCAGCCTGGCATTGCCGGGGCCTGGAACACTATGCTGATGAACTTCTCCATCCCGCAGCGTATCGGCGGGCAACCTGAGCACCTCATCCCAAAGCGAGCGTGAGCGCAACAGGCCAAGGGCGGCGGTGGGCGACGGGCCAATACGATCGATCTGCCAGTAAATTCCCGAGTAGGGCTTGCTGAAACGCGGATCGCTCTGAGCCACGGGAAGCAAAGGCTGCCCGGCCCGATCAAGCACCAGATGCGCCGCCAGTTGATCAAGATGGGTGTTGAGCTCGGCGTGGAACTGCATGGCGACGTGCTGACTGAACAGGCTGCCGAGCGCCCAGCCGGCAGCGACAATCGAGACCGCGATCCAGACCAGCGTCCCGAGCAACAGGCGTAGACGCAGCGAACCGCGCAGCGCCGTCGACGGCTGTTTTGTGCCAGCGCCGATCATGGAGAAACGAGGCGATAACCCAAACCGCGTACCGTTTCGATCGCGCCCTCGGGCAGCTTCTTGCGCAAACGGGCGATGAATACTTCAACGGTATTGGAATCGCGATCAAAGTCCTGGGCATAGATGTGCTCGATCAGAGTGCTGCGCGAGACGAGTTGCCCCGGATGGTGCATCAGATAGTCGAGCACCCGGTATTCGTGGCTGGTCAGCGTCAGCGCCTGCCCCCCCACCGTGACTCGGCTATGCAGGGTATCGAGCACCACCTCGCCGCACACCAGTTCGGCGCTGGCATGGCCACCGGCCCGGCGGATCAGCGCACGCAGGCGCGCCAGCAATTCTTCCATGTGAAAGGGCTTGGCCAGATAATCGTCGGCACCGGCATCGATCCCGGCCACCTTCTCGTGCCAGTTGTCACGAGCGGTCAGGATCAGCACCGGCATGGTTCGTCCGGCGGCACGCCATTTCTTCAGGACGGTGAGCCCATCCAACTGCGGTAGCCCGAGATCGAGAACGACCGCATCAAAGGGCTGGTTCTCGTCACCCCCCTGGAAGTGCGCATCGACGCCATTACTCGCCACATCGACGGCATAACCGGCGACACCCAGCGCCTCGGCCAACTGCGCCGCAATTGTCGGCTCATCTTCAACGACTAGGACACGCATTCGTGGCTACCCCCCATCAACGCTCAATTTTTGCATCATGATCCCGGTGCGGAATAATCGTCCCGTCACGCGCATCCACCCTGAGCTTCACCAGCGAACCGCCCGGTCGCAATACCTTGATCTCGTACACCCAGCGCCCTTTGTCGCGCTCCAGCTCGACTTCCATGACCTGGCCCGGCGAGTCGCGATCAACCTTCTCCAGAACCGTTTTAAGCGGCAGTATCTCGCCGGCTTCAAGCGCCTGGCGGGCACGGTCATGGTCGCCGACATCGGCGGCGAAAACCGGAAAAAAAACCGCAATGGACAGGATAAGGCCGACCGCCAACATGCCCGTTTTTTTTCCTCCCGATCCCATTGCTTCTCCTGGGAAAAATTCAAAAAAGATGAAGTCGCGCGGGCGACTCAACAATCACCCCTCGCGGACATCTGCATTCCAATCCCTTACTGGCGGAACAAGTGAGAGCAAGGCAAGCTTTCTACATATCACGGACAAGATGAGCGAATTCGTCAACTTTTTGCCAATCGGTAAATTCAACTACCGTCGATGGGTCGGTAGGTCCCTTGGTCATCAACATGATCAAGCGGATCATCAAGCGGTCAAAGAATCTGTATTTCGGATAATCCAGTTTGCCGGCAAAGACTGCAAGTTTCTTGGGGCGCCACGCTATCTGCTTGAGAAATTTGCGCATGTAGGGATTGGTTTCCGGACGGTTCTTTTCCTTCTTTCGGGCAACGATATTGACCGAGAAAAAGGCATTCGATTTACTTTCCAGAAGCTGCAAGTGGCTATTAATAAAATCCAGAACCAACGGGTTATGTTTCCCATAGCGAATACTGGCACCGATAATTATTTTGTCATAAAAATCCAGATCTACCTGACGGAAATCATCGACAGGAACCAGTGTTACATGATTCGAGCTCTCTTCAATCACCTGCTTCAGACGTTTGCCTATCTTTTTCGTGTGACCATCGGTAGATGAAAACAGGATAAGGATATTGGCCATTTTGCTTTTCTGTGATTTTTCAATAGTGGATCAATCCGTGCCCATCCGGCTGTCGCCCGACTTGCAGATGTTCGAATCCGACCCTGGGGCGGTCAACACCTGTCGCTGCCTGAAATCAATTACGGCTTTGCCCTCTCAATGCGCACGCTGACGGTTCCACCCTTGGGCTTTTGCGCGATCTTCAGGAGGAAGCGCTCGCTGCCTTTCGTGTATTCGTGCGTTTCTGTTTCCAGAGTGGAGGTCTGCAACGCCTGAGTGAAGCCCTTCGCGGCGAATTCCTTGGCATAGTAATCCAGAACCTTGACGTAATCCGCCTTGCCTTCAAACTCAACCGTCGCGGCTGCCCCTGGCCCGATTGCCCGCTGCCATTGGCTGCGCGTGAGTCCCGGGTAGCGCGCTACCGGCCCGAGATCTTCGCCGGACACGTCGCGTTGCGGAGCCGTTTCCGGCTTTAGGGCAGGCACCAGCCCGGCCAGCATTTCACGCGCGCCAGGCACGCTCTCTGTTACCTGATCCAGCACTCCCTTGGCAGCGGGAACACGCTCCTTGACCTGATTGATAACGTTTTGAGCACCGGGGACACTCTGTCTGGCTTGATCCAGCACGCCTTGAGCGCCGGGGACAATTCCTTTGACTTGTTCAAGCAACATATTCGTCGTCCCACGTAGCGCGTCAGGAGCAGCGCCAGCCAGGCTCTGGGTTTGTCCCCAGAGCCAACTGACCAGAGCCAAAGCGGCCCAGATCAGCAGGCCAATAAATACCAGCAGGCCAATGCCGGCGGCAAACCAGGTCCGGCGTCGGACCTGAAAGAACCCCGGCGCGAAGTTGGCGGCTTGAGCGATAAGACCAGGCTTGTCCATATGCATTTCCTTTGTAAGTGTTTGCTGTCAAGGCGGCGTCTTGAGCGAGTTCCTCGCCACTTGCTTCGTCGGAACTGAGGCTGTCGTGGTGATGCTCACCGGCAAAAACTCCTGTCTGATGGTTAGACAGGAGGGTTACTTTGACCCGCCGCCGGTCTTTGGGAGGTTTCACCGGGGTGCCTTGACATTGAATAGGGAACGGAGAGAAAGACAATGGTCATCATCACGGAGAAACTAACGGCGAATCCAGGCAACAGGCCAGCAGATATAGTCATTCGAGTTTTCATGGGGGATTGTCATCTGCAAATAGGGAAACATCAGTCTAATCGCAGTTTTATTAACCGGAGCTTAACGCGCGCCTTGCCAAGGCGCTGTCTTCCAGTGACATCTTGTTCTCATCGCGCCTGGCGAGCACCCCACTGGCGATGAAAACACCGTCCTCACTAGGTTTCCCCGAGGTGACCGATACTTTGTCTTCCTTGACCAAGCTGCAGATTATTGCTCAGGCCAAAAATGGATGAAGTTCTCACCCCGTCCTTCACCGGGGTGACGGTAGTTTCAAATTTCCTCGGGCCGGATCAATAGCCGCCGATTCAGCTTCTGTTCAGGTTCGCTACGGCAAAGTGCACCTAACCGCAAATTGAAAGGAGAATCGCTTGAAAACCCAAAAAGCAACAACGCTGCTGCTGGCCGCGCTTTTGCTGCCGCTCGGCAGTTACGCCGCATCACGCGATGAGCTTCTGGCTCAGTATGCCCTTTCAGCCAAGGCCGCATCACCGGCATTTTCGGGGTTTTCCGCCGCGCGAGGGGAAAAGCTGCATGTCACGAAGTTTGCCGGCGGCAAGGCGGAAACGCCGGCCTGCACCGCCTGCCACGCCGACAGCCCGCGCAGTGCCGGACGCACGCCGGCCGGCAAGTCAATCGAAGCGCTCGCCGTATCGCTGACTCCCGCGCGCTACACCGACCCGGCCAAGGTCGAGAAGTGGTTCAAGCGCAATTGCAATGACGTGCTCGGGCGCGAATGCACGCCGCTCGAAAAGGGCGACTGGCTGAGCTACATGATCAGCCAGTAAGCCTGAGAATCTGTGAAATATCATAACTGCCTGATTTTCACGCTCGTCACCCCGTCGCACCCCAGGAGTGTTTCCTTCGGGGCACAAGCCGGGGTCCAGCTCGTTTATCTGATCAATTTTATGAATATCAGAGGAAGGTACTGGATTCCGGCTTTTGCCGGAATGAGCGCGAAGCCTGGCCTCGGGCCACGGCTTGGGCGGTGTTTATCCATTAATTCATAGCCTCTGAGAGGAAAACTGACTTGAAAGGCATCACCATGAAAATTCCCTTCCGCCCCATTGCACTGGGCCTCGTTGTCCTGCTCTTCTCGGGCGTTTTGCTTGAGCGGGCGCAGGCCGGTGGCGGCCATTTCTTTCCCCCGGTAGCCGATCCGCTGGTGCGTGAGGAATGTGGTTCCTGTCACCTCGCATTTGCACCTTCGATGCTGCCGAAAAGTTCTTGGACGCGGATGATGGGCGACCTGAAGAACCATTTTGGCGACGATGCCAGCATCGACACCGCTAAAACCGAACGTATCACCCGCTATCTCAACGCCAATGCCGCAGACAGCGGTAGCCAGCGCAATGGCAGCAAATTTCTGCGCGGAGTTTCCATGGAGAACGGGCCCTTGCGGATTACCGAGTTGCCCAAGTGGGTCAGCGAGCACCGAGGGATTTCTCCCGCTGAATGGAAGAGCAAGAAAGTCGGCAGCAAGGCCAATTGCGTGGCCTGCCACGTTGACGCGGAACGCGGTTATTACGACGAGTGAAAATATTCAATAAGAATACTCCATGAAAAGTATATTATTCATACTGCTGGCGATAATATCCGCCACCTGGGGCCTTGATCTGGCCACCTCCAGCTTCCCACCCGACAGCCACATCCTGTGGATCGTTCGCCAAGAGGGAATGTATCTGACGGGCCTGCTGTCGATTGCCCTGATGTCGCTCTCCATGGTGCTCGCCACGCGTCCGGCCTGGCTCGAAAAACCGCTCGGTGGCCTCGACCGCATTTACCGCCTGCACAAATGGTCGGGAATCCTGGCTATCGGCTTTGGCGCCAGTCACTGGCTGCTCAAGCTCTCCAGCGACATCCTCAAACCGCTCATCGGAGTCGAAGGACGTCTGCCGAAAATAAAATATGACGGTTTGCTCGAAGTGTTGCGCGAACTAGGCGATGACATGGGCGAACCGGCGCTGTACGCGATGTTGGCCATGCTTGCCGTCACCCTGTGGCGGCGATTCCCCTACCACCTGTGGCGTCACCTGCATCGGGTCATGCCGGTACTCTATCTGATGTTGGCCCTGCACGCGGCCTTGCTGGCGCCTCTGACATACTGGGCGCAACCGGTGGGTATGCTGATGGCCGCCTGTCTTGCCGTAGGCGTAGTCGCCAGCGTCATGTCACTGGCCGGGATGATCGGGCGGCGCCGTCAGGTGAATGGTTTGGTTGTTGCGGTCAACAGCGATGGCGACGTGACCGAAGTCACCTGCCAGCTTGACGAACAGTGGCAAGCCCATCGCCCCGGACAGTTTGCCTTCATCACCTTTGACTGGATCGAGGGCGCGCATCCCTTCACCATCGCCAGCGCCGATCGCGGCGAGAGGACGATCACCTTTTTCATCAAGGCGCTGGGTGATTTCACGAATAAGCTTGCGCAGCGGGTCAAGACCGGGCAGACGGTCAGGATCGAAGGCCCTTACGGCCGCTTCCAGCTTGCCCGCAGCAAACCGGACAGCCGCCAGATCTGGGTGGCCGGCGGAATTGGCGTAACGCCTTTCCTGGCCTGGCTGGAATCTCTGCAAGCGCGCCCGGAAGAAACGCGCGAAGCCGACCTGCACTATTGCACGCGCAACCACGAGTCCGACCCCTTCGTCGGCCGCCTGCAAACGCTGTGCGCCGCGCTACCCGGAATTCGCCTGAACATTCACAGCGCAAAGCATGGTGACGTTTTGACCGCCGATGCGCTCAAGCTGGCCGAGGGACAGAAGAAAAAGGCCGACGTCTGGTTCTGCGGGCCGAGCGGACTCGCCGACGCGCTGAAAAAAGGTTTGAAGGATTCCTGGAATGGACGTTTGCGTTTCCATCAGGAGGCCTTTGAGATGCGTTAGAAAGCCAGGAATTAATTTTAGCCCAGGCTATGCCTGAGTGTTTTTGTTCAATTCTTTAGAGCTGAAATCCGCAACACCGGATCAATTCAAACTATTAGTCATACCCAGGCAGGAGAACTGTTCGCCAGCGCACATACTTTAAGAGTGAATTGGCGGAATTTAATAACTTGGTCATCTTTTGATGACTGCCAGCATGAGGATTTATCTAATGAGAACGCGCGCCGGAGTAATTGTTTTGGCATCAACACTTGCAGGTGTGATGACGATGTTATCCACCGGCTGCAATAAACCTCAGGAGGCGATAGCTACAGCACCGCCTAGCACCAAGGTGGGAGCCGATATTAGCGACAGCGAGGTGAGCACCCGGGTCAAGACGGCACTGCTACAGGATGCAAACCTCAAACGCTTTAATATTGCTGTTGCAACGCTCAAGGGAGATGTCAGGCTCACTGGCTTGGTCGACAACCAGAGCCAGATCGACCAGTCCATTAAATTAGTCCGCAGTATCCCAGGCGTTCATACCATCCACGATGAACTTGGAATCAAAAAATAAAGCTTAACGAGGTGTTATCGCTCAAGTCCGGCAAATGCTCCAGCGTTCCAATGGCAATGGGTGACTTCTCCTCGATCATTGGCGCACCTGGCTCATAGTCACATGACATCACTCTATCTGTCGCTCTGGATCGCTCTGGGAATCGTCCTGCAACTGGCGCTCTATCTGGGCATCGTCTTCTGGCGCCACTGGGCAGGTTATCAGGCCTTGCGCAGCGTTGCGGCCGATCTGGATTTGCCGGTGCCGCAAGCAGTACTTCCGGCCAGCGAGGAAACTGCCGTTGCCGCCTGGACTGGCTTCCGAACCTTCCGTGTCGAGCGCAAGACCATCGAAGACGCCATGCAATCGGTCTGCTCGTTTTACCTCGTTCCGGAAGACGGAAAGCCGCTCCCGTCTTTCCTGCCCGGGCAGTTTCTGACCTTCCGCCTTGATGTACCGACGAGTGCTGGCGGCAGCGAACAGATCGTTCGCTGCTATTCACTTTCGGATGCCCCGCGTCCCGATGGTTACCGCGTCTCGATCAAGCGCGTGCCTTCGCCCGCCGGCAGCGCAGGCATCGATCTCCCGCCCGGTCGGTCATCCAATCATTTTCACGATCACATCGAAGTCGGCAACCTGCTGCAGGTGCGCGCACCCTCCGGGCATTTCCATATCGAGCGCAGCGAAGCGCCGGTGGTACTGATCGGCTGCGGCATCGGCATTACGCCGATGCTGAGCATGCTGAACTGGAGTCTGGCTGAACAGAAAGGGCGTGAAGTCTGGCTGTTTTACGGTGTGCGCCATGGCCGCGAGCTGGTGATGAAATCCCATCTCGAAGCGCTGGCGGCGCTGCATCCGAACTTTCATTTGCACGTGTGCTTCAGCAACCCGCAGGCGGAGGATATGGCTGGGCGCGATTATCAGCACCGTGGCCGCGTCGATGTAAGCCTCCTGCGCATGCAACTACCGATCAAGTCTTATCACTTTTACATTTGCGGGCCTTCGCCGATGATGGAAAGCTTGGTACCGGCGCTGGAGAATTGGGGCGTGCGCGATTCGCATATTCACTTCGAGGCCTTCGGCCCGGCTTCGATCAAACGGCGGAATGCGGTGACAGCGGTGGCAGCGGCGTGCGGTGACGCCATGACGGGCGACATCATCGTGACCTTTGCCCAGTCGGGCAAAAAGCTGGCCTGGCCAACCGCCAGCAGCAACCTGCTCGACTTTGCCGAGAATGGTGGTATCGCCGTCAATTCCGGATGCCGGGCCGGGGGCTGCGGCAGTTGCCAGACGACGATTCTCTCCGGCGAGGTGAGCTACCATCAGTCTCCGGATTTCGACCCCGAGCCGGGCACCTGCCTGCTCTGTGTGTGCACGCCCAAGACCAGCCTGACCCTGGAGGCCTAGATGGAAAAATCGCTCTGGCGGGAGCAGATTCTGCCCTTCACCGCGCTGATGGGCTTGCTGGCGTTAGCCACCCTGGCCGGCGACTTTCTTCTGCACCGGCTGAATCTGGTCTGGGTCGGCCGTTATCTGGGCATTCCCGGAACGATCCTGATCATCCTCTCGCTGGTCTACTCGCTGCGCAAACGCAAATACATCAGCAGTGGCAATCCGAAAACGCTGCTCACCCTGCATGAGATCGGCGCCTGGCTGGGCTCGGTGATGGTGCTGATCCATGCCGGCATCCATTTCAACGCCATCCTGCCCTGGCTGGCGACCATCGCCATGGGCGTCAATGTGATCAGCGGCATGGTCGGGAAACTGCTGCTGAGTCGCTCGCGCCGCCATTTGCAGGGCCAGCGCGAGCACTTTCAGTTGCGCGGCCTGTCGCAGCCGGAGGTGGAAAAAGCCTTGTTCTGGGATGCGGTGACGTTCGACGCCATGGCCAAGTGGCGAAAAGTACATATCCCGATTTTCATCGTTTTCGCGGTGCTGGCGCTCGGCCACATCATCAGCATCATTTTGTTCTGGGGCTGGATATGAGCCGAATCGTCAAGATCATTCTGGCCGTCAACCTGATTGCCTTAACGGTTCTGGTTTTCGTCTACCCCAATCTGATGGTCGGGCCGGGCAAGCTGATCCCCGGCCACAAGTCACTGGAAACCGACTGTTTTGCCTGCCATGCCCCGCTGACCGGTGCGCAATCGGCGCGCTGCGTCACCTGCCACAAGCCGGGGGAAATTGGTCGCCTGACCACGACGGGCCTGCCCATCGTCAAACCGCTGACCTCGACGCCGTTCCACCAGAAGCTGGTCAGCGAGGATTGCGTGGCGTGTCATAGCGATCATGCCGGCGTCAAACGCTTCCGGCCGCAAGGACATTTCAACCATGACTTGCTGAAGAAGGAGACGCGTGAAATCTGCCAGGATTGCCACAAGGCACCTGTCGACCCGCTGCACAAGCAGATTACCGGCAACTGCAAGCAGTGCCACAGCCAGGACAAATGGAAACCGGCGACCTTCGACCACGACAAGTATTTCCAGCTCGACCGCGACCACAACAAGGGCTGCGTCACCTGCCATGTGCGCAACGATTACAGCAGCTACACCTGTTACGGCTGCCACGAGCACACGGCAGAAAATATTCGCCGCAAGCACGTCGAAGAAAATATCCGCAATTTCAGCAATTGCGTTGAATGCCACCGCAGTGCCAACGAGCATGACATCCGTCGCGAGGGCGGAGAAGGTGAAAGCAAGCGCGTGAAGAAAAACCGCGATGGCGACGATTGAGCGGGCTTAGCCTGATTCGATCAGCATGCTGAAGAGGAAGGTGGCAGAATGGGTTACGAAACTTTATTTCCAGCACGTATTGCTGAACAGCTCATGAGCAAGGGGTGTACAACCAATTTAACTGAAGAAAGCCGTGTCATGGGCTCGCATGGATGACTGATTGTCAAGCACGAGCTTGTGTGCCTGTATGCAATTGTGATTATTCATTTCCAGGCTCGTTCATGTCGATATTCATTAATGTTACTCACCCTCATCACTTATAAATAATCATGCCGACAGATTTTCCCCAAGGCCTGAGCCAGGAAGCCGCCGCTGCCCGTTTGGCCGAAGAAGGTTCGAATGAACTGGGCACGGATCAGCGACGCTCCCTGTTGTCCATCGCCGGTGAGGTAGCGCGCGAGCCAATGTTCCTGCTGCTTCTCGGTGCCGGAGCCATCTATCTGGCCATGGGCGATGCGCACGAAGCACTGATTCTGCTCGGTTTTGTGGGGATCATCATGCTCGTCACTATCCTCCAGGAGCGGCGTACCGAAAACGCCCTGGAAGCCTTGCGCGATCTCTCCAGCCCACGAGCTCTGGTGATCCGTGATGGCGTGCAGACTCGCATTGCCGGGCGCGAGGTCGTGCGCGAGGACGTACTTGTTTTGGCTGAGGGTGACCGTATCCCGGCCGATGGCAAGGTGTTGCAGGCGCATGAACTGGCCGCCGACGAGTCGATGCTGACCGGGGAATCCGTGGCGGTTGCGAAGTTTTCCGATAACGGCCAAGTGTTCGCCGGGACGCTGGTGGTTCGTGGTCAGGGGCTGATGCAGGTAAGCACCACCGGTCAAGCAACCGAGTTGGGACGTATCGGAAAATCGTTGCAAGCCATCGCCATCGAGAGCTCGCCACTACGCGATGAAATCGGCCGGCTGACCAAGCGTCTGGCGCTGATTGGTATCGGTTTGTGCCTTGCCTTGGCGCTACTCTACTGGAGCTTGCGCGGCAACTGGCTCGATGCGCTGCTTGCTGGTATCACGCTGGCCATGGGCATTTTGCCTCAGGAGTTCCCGGTCATCATGATCATCTTCCTGGCCTTTGGTGCGCGCCGCATCGCCCGCCAGAAGGTATTGACGCGACGCCTCAATGCCATCGAAACCCTTGGCGAAACAACCGTACTGTGCGTGGACAAGACCGGAACGCTGACCCAAAACCGCATGGCCGTAGCCGCCCTGTCGGTCGGTGGCAAGTTTCTCGCTACCGACGAGCCCGGCGGAGGCGATCTGCCCGAGCCCTATCACGAGTTGATCGAGTATGCCGTCCTGTCCAGCGAAACCGATCCCCACGATCCGATGGAGCAGGCCTTTCATCGCTTTGCCGGAGAATTGCTGGCCAACACGGAACATCTTCATCCGGACTGGTCGCTGGAAAAGGAGTACGAGCTATCGCCAGAGCTTCTCGCCATGTCCCACCTGTGGAAGAAGGGCTCCGGTAATCACGATGTCGTCGCGACCAAGGGGGCCCCGGAAGCCATTGCCGATCTATGCCATTTGCCTGAGGAAGAACGCAGGCGCATGAGCCAGGAAGCAGAAGCCATGGCCGATCGCGGGTTGCGCGTGCTGGGGGTGGCCAAGGCAAAACATGTCATAAAGGAAAATCTTCCCGATATCCAGCACGATTTCGACTTCAGGTTTGTTGGCCTGATCGGGCTGGCCGATCCGTTGCGCGCGGAGGTGCCAGGCGCGGTTGCCGAATGCCTGCACGCCGGCATCCGTGTCGTCATGATCACCGGCGACCATCCAAGTACCGCGCGCGCCATTGCTGCCAGCGCTGGAATAGACGGCAGTGAGGTACTGACCGGCGCCGGTCTGGAAGGGTTGGATGCAAGCAAACTGGCGCAACGCATCGCTTCGGTGAATGTCTTTGCCCGCGTTACCCCGCAGCAGAAGCTGGATATCGTCGAGGCGCTGAAGGCCAACGGCGAAGTCGTAGCCATGACCGGCGATGGCGTCAACGATGCGCCAGCCCTCAAGGCCGCGCACATTGGTATTGCCATGGGCAAGCGGGGCACCGACGTCGCCCGCGAGGCGGCTTCACTGGTGCTGCTTGAGGACGATTTCACTGCCATCGTTTCTGCCGTTCGGCTTGGGCGGCGTATCTTTGCCAACCTGCGCCAGGCGATGATCTATACGCTGGCGGTGCATATCCCGATCATCGGGCTGTCCATTTTGCCCGTGTTGTTCGGGATGCCCCTGATATTGGCACCGATTCACATCGCCTTCCTTGAGCTGGTCATTGACCCAGCGTGCTCCATCGTTTTCGAAGCCGAGGCCGGTAGCCCGCACCTGATGGAGCAGCCACCACGCTCGACCACCGAGCATCTTCTGTCGACCCGGCAGCTTGTCCTGAGCCTGGTGCAGGGGACGCTGGTCACGCTGGCTGTCGTTACCTTCTATGTGGCGGTCATCTCGGCAGGCACCCCGACCGAACAAGCGCGGGCGCTGGCCTTCATCGTTCTGGTCACGGCCAATGCTGCGCTCATCTTTCCTAGCCGCTCCCCGGATTCGGGGTGGCTGCAAATGTTCACAGGACTGACGCCAGTCACCGCGTGGGTGCTTGGCGGAACTTTGACGGGCCTGGCACTTATAACCGGCGTCCCGGCCATTGCGGCTGCGTTTACCTTCAGTCCTCCCTCCCTGCAGCAAGGGCTGCTCGCCTTCATCGTCGGTGCCGGCATGATGCTGTTGTTCGAGGCAGCGAAGCAGTCGGAGCGAAAGATTGCCAGAAGAGCACTCACTACACTTGTAATCCCTCAATGACATGAATATGACTAATCAATTCCGAGGTTTTTACTGCTGGTGCTCTCGTCGCTGGCACCGTCCATTCGGAACCGATAGCGGTACCTAGCGTTTCTGCTATCGACCTCACACGTTATCCAGTTAAAACCCCTTTGATTTTGCCTACCTCAAGAAAGCCCTCATGAATACCGATCAGCAACAGGCCATCCTGACCCTTGCCCTCCTCGCCGCTTTTGCCGACGGCACCAACGATGACCGCGAGCGCGAACAGATTCGCCGACTGGCCGAATCGCTCGGCGGCGAACCAGGGGCGGCCAATCTGCCGGCCATCTACCAGAAAGTCATCTTCAAGCAGGCCAGCCTGAAGGACGCGGCGGCCACCCTGGTTGACCCGGGGCACCGCCAACTGGCTTACGAAATGGCCGTCTGTATCTGCGATGCCGACGCTCGCATGACGGCAACGGAGAAAAAATTCCTGGCTGCACTCGCGGCTGCCCTCAATCTTGAAAGCAGCGTCACCGAGCAGGCCAACCATCAGGCCGAGGTTATAGCCGGACTGGCCGACGATGCCGCCCCGCCCTCTGCGGCGATTATTGAAAAAACCGTGGCCGCTTCGGCGGCGGCAAGCGCAGCGGCCACGGCCTGCTCGGTTCCTAGCCCGCTCGTAGCGGTGACGCCCAGAATCCCTGAGCCCGAGATTGACAAGAGCGTCCTCAACTACGCGATCCTTAATGGCGCGCTCGAATTGCTGCCGCAATCGTGGGCGTCGATGGCCATCATCCCGTTACAGATCAAGATGGTCTATGGCATCGGCAAGGTGCACGGCTACGAACTCGACCAGGGGCACATCCGCGAGTTTCTGGCTACGCTCGGCGTCGGCTTGACCTCGCAGTATCTGGAACAGTTCGGGCGCAAACTGCTGGGCGGACTATTCGGGAAAGTGGCGGGGGGACTGGGAAAACAGCTCGGACAGTCGGCCACCGGCATGGCCTTTTCCTTTGCCTCAACCTACGCGCTGGGACAGGTCGCCAAGCGCTATTACGCCGGGGGAAGGCAGATGAGCAGTGCCCTGCTCAAGGACAGCTTCCAGAATCTGCTCGGCCCGGCCAAGGAAATGCAGACCCGCTATCTGCCGCAGATCCAGCAAAAAGCCGTTGGCCTGGATGCATCCCAGATCATGGCCATGGTACGCGCCGCATGAATACTGCCAGCACACAGCCCCCATCGCTGACGCGCTACGCCTGGCTGTCCATCGCGGCGGCCGTTGCCACCATCACGCTCAAGGGCGTGGCGTGGCAGATGACCGGTTCGGTCGGGTTGCTTTCGGACGCCATCGAATCCCTGGTCAATCTCGCCGGGGCGATGATGGCGCTGTGGATGCTGACGCTGGCGGCGCTCCCGGCGGACGACGATCACGCCCACGGACATGGCAAGGCCGAGTATTTCTCCAGCGCTTTCGAGGGCTTCCTGATCCTCCTGGCGGCGGTCAGCATTGGCTACACCGCCATCGGGCGCCTGTTGGCTCCGCAGCCACTCGAAGCCGTGGGGCTGGGCTTGATGGTCTCGGTGCTCGCCTCGGTAATCAATTTCGCCACCGCGCGAATCTTGTTGCGCGTCGGCAAGGAACACAATTCGATCACGCTGGAAGCCGATGCGCATCACCTGATGACCGATGTGTGGACGTCGGCGGGTGTCATTGGCGGCGTCGGACTCGTGTGGATGACCGGCTGGCTCTGGCTCGATGCGGCGATTGCCCTGCTGGTGGCGGCGAATATCGTGTGGACCGGGTTTCAGTTGATGAGCCGTTCGGCCGCCGGTCTGATGGATGTCTCCTTGCCCGCGGAAAAGCTCGCGCTGATCGAGACGCTGCTCGCCGGATACCGCGCGCAGGGGTTGGATTTCAAGGCCTTGCGCACCCGTCAGGCCGGCAGCCGCGCCTTCGTCACGCTGCACGTTCTGGTGCCTGGAGACTGGTCGGTGCAATACGGCCACGACTGGGCGGAGCGTATCGAGGTCGATATCCGTAACGCGATACAGCATGCGGATATCACGACCCACCTCGAGCCGAAGGAAGAACCGGGTTAGCCGTCAGCCAAACTCTACTGCTTTACCAACAAGCCACCAAGGGTAGCAAGGAGTACCAAGTAAACCATCTGGTTTTTCTGGGTGAATCTTTGCGCCCTTGGTTTCTTGGTGGTTCGCTTTTTCGTTCCCCTGTTATGTGTCAGCCCCGACCCGATACTCGGCAGAGCGGGCTTGCGCCGGCAAGCCTTCGCCTCTGGCCAGCGTTGACGCGATGCGCCCCAGCGTCTTCGCTGCCGCCGCTGAAATGCGGATCAGGCTGCTACGCTTCTGAAAGTCATAAACACCGAGCGGCGATGAAAAGCGTGCGCTGCCCGAGGTTGGCAACACGTGGTTCGGCCCGGCGCAGTAGTCGCCAAGCGATCCTGAAGTATACGGACCGATGAAGATGGCGCCGGCGTGGTCGATCTTCTCCACCCAGTCCCCGGCATCGGCCAGGGAAAGCTCAAGGTGCTCCGGCGCGATGCGGTTGGCGATGGCGCAGGCTTCGTCGAGATCGCGTACCTCGATCAATGCGCCGTGATTTTCCAGCGAAACGCGAATCACGTCCCGGCGCGGCATGCCCGGAAGCTGTTTTTCGATGGACCGGGCAACGCGCTCGATGTAGTCCGCGTCGGGACAGAGCAGAATCGACTGCGCCAGTTCGTCGTGCTCGGCCTGCGAGAAGAGATCCATCCCCGGCGACCATGTCGATACCGGCCACGCCAAACACGCGACGCTTGGCAGCGGCAACGTAAGCATTGCCGGGGCCGACGATCTTGATTGGAGCGTCGTCGAGAACTGCCGACGCAAGGGCGGGGGCATCGTGTAACGGCACGTGCTGTACCTGGGCGAGATCAACGACGCGCAGCGCGCCGCCTGGTGCAAAACGATCGACGTACTTGAAGGCAGCGGCTGCGACACCAGGCAAATAGCGATTTTCCCGGAAGACCGACCAGCGCCGGAGTTAGACTGTGCGGTAGTCCAAGTGCGCCTGGACCCATTGCGGCTGGAGCGGCCATGGCAATGGGGTTCCAGCTGGTTAGCGCGGGAGTTTTGGAGTGGGCTGCAACTTGACGAGGATCTGGGCGTGGCGCAACCGGACACGCGGTACCTCTGCATGGACAAGCGGGTCGCCCGCAATAGTGGGCTCCAATCAGCTGAACTGCTGTGGCGCACAGAGTTTGATCCAGCACTCGGTTTGAGGCTCTGCCTGCTTCTTGCTGACCAATCCGCCTATCCCTTCCGCGGGATAACACTCCGCCAGCCGCTTCACTTGACGGGCGCCGACACCCTTCCGGTTCGATGCTTCTTGCCGGCTGATCTTGCTTCTTTTCAGAAGATCCAATACCTGGGCACGTTTCACTTCCTTTTGACTCATGCGCTTGTCCATCTTGAAAATATCCACCGTCAGTTTTAACAGGGGTGAGTCAAGCCACCTGCGGACATTTCTACTTGGGGCTAACACAGTGATCAAGTCATATTTTCTCATGAGCGGAATATGCTTTAAACTCATTGCCACGCCCGCTATCAGGAAAAACAATGGAAGAAAGCGAAGCTCAGGTCGATTCAGAGCATTCCCCTCCTCAATTCGAACTCGATCAATCCGACGTCTACAGCCAGTTTTTGCTGCACTCGAAGGCGGAAATCCTTGCTGTGCTCCGCGCCCTGTTAAAGAAGGGAGCGATGATCACGGTCCATTTCGACCAGGGTCATTCTTTCCTGCTCACGTCGATCATCGGCCTGAGCGCAGACAATCACGAGTTTGTCCTCGATATTGGCAGCGATGAAGAGATGAACCGCAGGGCGCTGCTGGCTGAAAGGCTGATTTTCACGTCCCTTATCGACAAGGTGAAGGTTCAATTCAGTCTGAACAAGTTGTCGTCAACAACGAGTGAGGGGCGTGCCGCATTTCTCGCTACCGTGCCTGATACAGTGCTCCGCTTGCAGCGCCGCGAGTTTTATCGGCTGTCCACACCGATCGCCAACCCGGTCAAACTCAAGGCCACGGTCAGGCGCGCCGACGATAGCGTGATGCAAATCGAACTGCCGCTGACGGATATCAGCGGTGGTGGTGTTGGCTTGATGGCAACGCTCGATCAGGCCCGACTTTTCCAGCGCGGCGATACGCTGCACGAGTGCAAATTGATGTTGCCTGACGAGGGTTTGCTGGTGGCGACGCTGTGCGTTCGCAACCTGTTTGACGTCACCACACGCGGCGGGTCGCACTTTGCTCGCGTCGGCTGCGAATTCGTGGGATTGCCCGCTCCCCGACTGACCATGGTTCAGCGTTACATCACTCGCGTCGAGCGCGAACGCAAGGCACGCGTGACCGGTATGAACTGATGCAACAAGGGCGCCGCACGGGCGCCGTTGATCACGCACATCCGGAGAAGACGCTTTAAACCTGCATGTTCATTACGTCGTGGTAGGCAGAAACGAGCTTGTTACGTACCTGCACCATTTCCTGAAAAGAAATGTTGGCCTTCTGCAGGGAAATCATGACCTCGTGCAGATTGGCATTGCCGTCTCCGGCGGCAAAATTTGCCGCCATCCCTTCCGCCTGCTGCTGCGTCTGATTGACCTGATCAATCGAATTCTTAAGGATCTGCGCAAAATCCGCCCCACCCGCCGGTGCGCTCTGTGCCTCGGCTACACGGCCACCGGCCTGTGCTGCCGTCGCCCGCAAAACGCTTAACATCTGATCTATGCCCTGGGTTTCCATTTGCTTCTCCAAATACTGGTCTTACTGTCCTATGCAAAAAGCGCGCCTGATGGCTTGGCGCCTAGTCGATCACTCGTCGAACAAACCGGCGTCACGGTATTGTTTGAGTTTGTAACGCAAGGTTCGTTCCGACATTCCCAGACGCTCGCCAGCAAGTTTCCGTGAGCCGCCGAGCAAAGCCAGCGTTTCCAGAATATGCTCACGCTCCAAATCCCTCATGTTATCGGTTTTTTGCCCATCAGACAGTAGCGCCGAAGAGACCGTTGCCAAAGCCTCAGCTATAGCGCCCTGTTTTACCCCGTCATTCGAAAATGCCGTCGCGGAAAGATGCAGCGCATCGGCTTCGACGATTTCTGACGGGGCAAAAATTACGGCACGCTGCATGACATTTTCCAGCTCGCGCACGTTTCCCGGCCACGCATGTTTGAGCAAGGCGTCCTCGGCTGAGGGCGCCAGCCACAGCCCGGATCGCCTGGACCGAGCGCCATGCTCCGCCAGAAAATGCCGCGCCATCGGGACAATGTCTTCGCGGCGCTGGCGCAAGGCCGGAATCAACAAGGGAAAAACATTGAGCCGATAATAGACGTCTTCGCGCAAAACCCCCTTGGCCACGGCCTCGGCCATGTCTCGATTGGACGTCGCGATAATGCGAATGTCGAGCGCAACCGGCTTCTTGCCGCCCACCCGCTCAACCTCGCGCTCCTGAAGAACACGTAGCAGCTTGGCTTGCAGCCCGAGCGGCATTTCGGTCACTTCATCAAGCAATAGCGTTCCGTTTTGCGCCTGCTCGAACTTTCCGGCCTGCGCCTGCTGTGCGCCGGTAAAGGCACCTTTTTCGTAGCCGAAAAGAGTCGCTTCCAGCAGACTGTCAGGAATGGCCGCACAGTTGATGGCAATAAAGGGCCCGGATCGACGTGCCGAATGCTTGTGAATGTAGCGGGCAACAACTTCCTTGCCGACTCCGCTTTCCCCGGTCAACAAAACGGTGGTGTCGGTCTGCGCGACACGCGCCGCCAGGGCAAAGAGATTGCGGCTGACCAGATCGTTGGCGACTACCCGGTCATCGTCCATGGCTTCGGGCAAACGGTAGCGGGTCACGTGTTCGAGCAGCGCCTTCGGTTCGAAAGGCTTGAGCAGGAAGTCACAGGCGCCGGAACGCATGGCTTCGACCGCCCGATCGACATCGGCGAAAGCGGTCATCAGCACTACCGGGAGATGTGGATAACGGCTGCGAATCTCCTTGAGCAGCGTAATGCCATCGATCGGCATCATTCGCACATCGCTCACCACCAGCGACACGGCCTGCGCATCGAGCAGTTTCAGTGCCTCCTCGCCTCCCGGCGCGGAAACGACCGACTGCCCGGCAAGTTCGAGCGTATCGCACACCGCTTCGCGCAAATTGGGGTCGTCTTCGACAACCAGTATCGGTAATCCCTGAGCCATTATTTTCCAGTTAATGTTTGTTCGCCACCGCACAAGGCAGAAGGACTACGAACTCCGAGCCCTCGCCCGGCATTGAACTGACTTCAATGGTGCCGCCGTGAGCGCGCACAACACCGAGCGCAATCGCCAGACCGAGGCCTGTACCCTGCCCCCGGGTAGTAAAGAAGGGCTCGAAAATCCTGGCCTGTGCTTCCGGCTCGATACCCCCGCCGGTATCGCGCACGCTGACCCGCAGGTTCCGCGCAGCGATGACCGCGCTTAATCTGACCTCTGCGCTGCGTTCAGTTCGCCCGTCACAGGCCTGCAGTGCGTTTTCCAGCAGATTCAACAACGCACCACCCAGCGCCTTGCGACTGCCGGTAACAATAGAGTCGCCCACCTCGGAACTGACGGTGAAACAGATCCCTTTTTCGCGGCACAGGGGTTCCATTATCTGTGCGGCATCTGCAATCAGCGATGCGGCAGGGATGACATCTCGGCCAATGCTCTCGCCGCGCGCGAAAAGCAGAACGTCCTGAATCAGCCGCTCAAGGCGCTTGAGTTGCTCGCTCGCCTTGCCGGCAAAGCGCGTACGCGCCGCGTCGGAAAGTTCCGGCTGGGTCAGGTTGGAACTATAGAGCAAGGCCGTCGCCAGGGGCGTTCGCAACTGGTGCGCCAGTGACGCGGCCATCTCGCCCATCGCCGCCAGTCGCTGGTTGCGCTCGAGGTTGGCCTTGAGTTCGTGCGCGACCGTAATATCGTGAATCAGCAGCAGGCGTCCACCCGCCGAATCAAGCGGGCTTTCGGCAATTGAAACTCGCTGTGCTGCAAGCTGCCACTCGTCCGGGGAATCGGTAGCGGCAAGCTTCGCCAGTGCCAGTGTCGGCCAGTCGCTGCCGATGATTGTTGCGCCAAGCATTTGACTGGCAACGGGATTGGCTTCGCTGACCGTCGCTGCGCTGTCGAGAACCACCACGCCCGCCGGCAAGGCGTTAAGCAACAGGGAAAGGCGTTCGGATAGCGCTTGTTTCTCCTGGTATTGCCGACGCAACTCGCCGTTGGCAACGGCCAGCTCGGCGGTCAGCGATTCAACGCGGGCTTGCAGCCCTTCGTACGCCTGAGTGAGTTCCTGCGATACCTGATTGAAGACGTCGAAAGCACGCTGCAATTCCTGCGCCTTCATTTCTGGGGCCGGTATTTGAGCCGCTTCACTCATTCGATGGAAAATCCCGTGCAGTTAACAGCTACAATAGTAGAATATTTCTTAGCACTTTTCGCTTTTTGCTTGATTAATCGCAGAGTTCACACTTTATCGCAAGCATGGCGGCAATCGGAACCAACACCAAGACTACAACAGGCACAGACAATCTGACAGATCGCCTGCGCTCTACACTCGCGCGTTTGAGCAACCAGCAAAAGATTCTGCTGATGGTTTCTGTCGCCGCCGTCATTGCCCTGATCGTGGCCGGCAGCACTTGGCTCAAGCAGGCCGACTACCGTGTTCTTTTCTCCAACATCTCCGAGCGTGATGGCGGCGCCATCATCGCCTCCCTTGAGCAGTTGAACATTCCTTACCGCTTCAATGAAAGTGGCGGCGCCATCCTGATCCCCGGCGGCAGGGTACATGAAGTTCGTCTGCGCCTTGCTTCGCAGGGCTTGCCGAAGGGTGGCGGCGTCGGTTTCGAGCTGATGGAAAACCAGAAGTTTGGCATCAGCCAGTTTGCCGAACAGGTCAATTATCAACGGGGTCTGGAGGGCGAATTGTCACGCACGATCCAGTCGATTGCTGCCGTTCAGGTGGCGCGCGTGCATCTGGCCATCCCCAAGCCAACCGTTTTCGTGCGTGAAGATTTGCGGCCGTCAGCCTCCGTCCTGCTCAACCTGTACCCCGGTCGCATGCTGGAGCCGGCGCAGGTTGCCGGCATCCAAAATCTGGTCGCTGCCAGCGTACCCAACCTTGCGGTGTCCAGTGTCACACTCATCGATCAGAACGGCACCATGCTCTCGCAACTGAAAAGCAAACTGATGGAGGCCGGACTCGATCCGACGCAAATCAGTTATGTTCAGGAAATTGAAGCGAGTGCCATCAAGCGGATAGACGACATTCTTTCACCGATCGTCGGCCAGGGGAACGTCCGTGTCCAGGTTGCCGCCGATGTTGATTTCTCGCAGAGTGAGCAGACAGCCGAAATACATCGCCCGAACACCACGCCGCCGGACATCAGCATTCGCAGCCAGCAGACCAGCGAATCCGTAAATGCCATACCTTCGGCGCAAGGCGTTCCGGGCGCGCTAAGCAACCAGCCGCCGGTACCAGCCATTGCCCCGTTGACGCTGCCGGCTGTACCACCCGCTCCAGGCGCTGCCGCCAACCGGGGCCAGCAAGCCTTGCCGCCGGGCCAGCTTGACGCCGCCGGGGTTCAGGCGCCGATCACCAGCGTTGGCTCGCCGATCAGTACGCGCAAGGATTCGACCATCAATTATGAGGTCGACAAGACCATCCGGCATACCAGACAATCCGTCGGTACAATTAAGCGACTGTCGGCCGCTGTCGTGCTCAATCACCGCAAGGATGCCAAAGGCCTGAGCAAGCCGCTCGCTGACACCGAACTCAAACAGATCAACGAGCTGGTCAAGGAGGCCATGGGTTTCAACAAGGAGCGTGGCGATACCGTCTCGGTGGCCAACGCGCCATTTACGAGCATCGAGCGTAGTGATTCGGGAATTCCGCTGTGGAAGGATCCTGACATTCTCTCCCTGCTCAAGGACCTTATTAAGTACGGTGTCATTGCTGCCATCATTGCCTATTTGATGCTCAAGGTCGTTATCCCGCTGAGCAAGACCCTTCTTGAAACCCCGGCAAGGCAGGCTAACAATTCGCTGGGTGGCAAGGTCAACATCGTCGCCGACGAAGGGGAAGAACAGACACCTTCCGGCGCACAGTCTCTGGAACGTAAACTCGGTCAGGCGCGCGACCTCGCACAGCAGGATCCGAAGGTTGTCGCCAACATCATCAAGGACTGGACGGGCTCCAATGCCAGTTGAGGACGGCGTAGAAAAAAGCGCCATTCTGCTCATTGCACTTGGCGAAGACTTCGCTTCCGAAGTGCTCAAGCATCTCGGCCCGAAGGAGGTACAAAAGCTCGGGCATGCCATGGCCGCCCTGAAGTCGGTACCGCGCACCCGCGTTGAAGCGGTGCTGGCAGATTTCCACCAGACGGCCCGCGACTCCGCCGCTGTGCACGTGGATACCGACGCCTATGTTCGCTCAGTACTGACCAAAGCGCTGGGCGATGATAAGGCGTCGAACCTGATTTCACGCATCCTCCAGGGTGGTGAAACCAATGGCATCGAAGGCCTCAAGTGGATGGACGCGCCAACCGTTGCCGATCTCATCCGCAATGAACACCCGCAGATCATTGCCACCATTCTCGTGCATCTTGAGAATGATCATGCCAGCGACATTCTAAACCACTTTACCGAACGCCTGCGTAACGACGTGATATTGCGTATCGCTACGCTTGAAGGCATTCAGCCTGAGGCGTTGAAAGAGTTGAATGACGTCATGCTGCGCCTGCTCTCGGGTTCTGCCAATATCAAGAAATCGGCGATGGGCGGTGTGCGCGCGGTTGCTGAAATTCTTAATTTCATGGGCACCGCCAATGAAACCACAGTCGTCGACTCGATCCGTGAATATGACCCCGAACTGGCGCAGAAAATTCTCGACGAAATGTTCGTCTTCGAGAACCTGCTTGATCTTGACGACCGCGGTATCCAGTTGCTGCTGCGCGAGATTCAGTCCGACTCGCTGATTCTGGCCATGAAGGGCGCTTCCGAGCCGTTGCGCGAGAAAATATTCAAGAACATGTCGCAGCGTGCGGCTGAAATGTTGCGTGAAGATCTCGAATCGCGTGGCCCGGTACGCCTCTCCGAAGTCGAAGGCGAACAGAAGGAAATCCTCAAGATCGTTCGCCGCCTGGCAGACGAGGGCCAGATCGTGCTTGGCGGTGCGGGTGGCGAGGAAATGGTCTGAGCGCGTTGTGGCCATGACCGGATTCGTCCCCAAGGAGAATCTCACCGCCTACCAGCGCTGGGAGCTAGCTGCATTCGACGAGGCCGAGCAGGCCGCCGCGCATAAGTCCCATTCAGCGTCCATCCCAACCAGCGCAGGATGCCCGACCGAGCACGCGGATCGGGACGAACCCACATCGCTTGCCTTGCCTACGGCAGCCGACATTGAGCGAATGCATATTGATGCCCACCAGCAGGGATACACCGCCGGCCATGCGGAAGGTATCGCTGAAGCACGAGCCAGCGCGGCAAGAATTGATGCCGTGATGACCAGCCTGCAGCTCGCACTCAGCGAACTTGATCAACAGGTTGCCGACCAGTTGCTGGCCACCGCCGTGGAAATTGCCAGCCAGATGTTGCGCCAGAGCCTGCGCGTCAAACCGGAGTTGCTGCTTCCGGTGGTCAGGGAAGCGGTGGCCACGCTGCATCCACATCTTGGCCACCCGGCACTTTTCGCCCATCCCGACGATGCGGCGTTGATCCGTACCCATCTTGGCGACCAGCTCACGCAAAACAACTGGCGAATTATCGAAGACGCCACACTGAGCAGCGGCGGCTGTCGCGTCGAACTTGGCGCGAGTGAAGTCGACGCCACCCTGGAGACACGCTGGCGACGTGTGATCGAATCCATCGGCATCAGCCAGGAGTGGCTGAGCGACAAACCGTGAAATTCTGCTGGCCATGAACGACATTCCAGGTAACGAGCGTATTGCAGGCTGGTGCGGCTTTCTCGACAACTGCCGCGAAGCCGCCAGCCAGGCCGTACCACTGCTGCCCAGCGGCCACCTGACACGAATCAACGGCTTGGTCATGGAAGCTTCAGGCCTCAAACTGCCGCTGGGCAGTTCGTGCCGGATTCTTCCGGCTGGCGGTTCCCCGATCGAAGCCGAGGTGGTCGGCTTCAACGGCGAACGGCTTTTCCTCATGCCCTCGGAGGATGTCTACGGCCTCTCGCCCGGCGCCCGGGTTGTTGCTCTTGAAACACCCACCCCACCGCCAAAAATGGGGCAATCCCCGCCGGCCAGACGACGCGCTATTGATCGTGCCAAGCTGGTTCCCGTCGGTGACGCGCTGCTCGGCCGCATCCTTGATGGCGCCGGCCGCCCCCTCGACAGAAACGGGCCACTCGTTGTGGATACTCTGCGCCCACTGCATAGCCGCCCAATCAACCCGATGTCACGCGCGGCAATTGAACAGTCATTGGACGTTGGCGTTCGCGCCATCAATGCACTGTTGACGGTTGGTCGCGGGCAGCGCATGGGGCTTTTTGCCGGTTCCGGAGTCGGCAAAAGCATCCTGCTCGGCATGATGGCACGCTACACCTCGGCCGAGGTCATCGTCGTCGGTCTGATCGGCGAACGTGGGCGCGAAGTCAAGGAATTTATCGAGCAGATTCTCGGCGAGGAAGGACTGCGCCGATCCGTCGTCGTTGCCGCCCCCGCCGATGTCAGCCCACTGATGCGTCTGCAAGGGGCGGCCTATGCCACAGCAATTGCCGAACACTTTCGTGATCAGGGTCGGCATGTCCTGCTGATCATGGATTCGCTTACCCGTTACGCCATGGCGCAACGCGAGATTGCACTGGCCATCGGCGAGCCGCCGGTCACCCGAGGCTACCCGCCCTCGGTTTTTGCGAGGCTTCCGCAACTGGTCGAACGTGCCGGCAACGGCGCCGATGGCGGGGGTTCGATCACCGCTTTTTATACGGTGCTGGCCGAAGGCGATGACCAGCAGGATCCGATTGCCGATGCGGCACGCGCCATCCTCGATGGTCACGTAGTTCTATCACGCACGCTTGCCGATGCCGGCCATTACCCGGCAATCGATATTGAGCAGTCGATCTCGCGTGCCATGGTCAATCTGATCGAGCCTGAGCACTTTGAGCAGATCCGTCATTTCAAGCAACTTTACTCGCGCTATCAGCGCTCTCGCGATCTGATCAGCGTCGGCGCCTACGCTGCCGGCTCCGACCCGCTACTCGATCAGGCGATCAAGTTCTACCCCGCTTTTGAAGGCTTTCTGCAGCAAGCCTCGAGCCAACGAGCCGATTATGTGGGCAGCGTCGATCAGCTTTACTCCCTGTTCAGTACTCAGCACTGATTGCGCATATGACGAAACAATTCTCGCTGCAGACCGTCCTCGAATTGATGCAAGTGCGCGCCGATGAAGCAACACATCGCCTCGCGCGTCTGATTGCCAGCGAGCGCGATGCGAAAAGCAAACTCGAAATGTTGCAACAGTATCGCGACGAATACGCTACACGCTTTCGTCTGGCAGCGCAGAACGGACTGGTGCAGCGCGAATGGCACAACTATCAGGAGTTTCTCAACCGTCTTGACGAAGCCATCGAAACTCAGATCAAGACTGTCGAGCTACAGGTGGAGCACACAGCCGTCGGCCAGACCCACTGGCAGCAGCATCGGAAGAAGCTGAAAGCCTTTGATACACTTTCAGAACGTCACTACGCCAGCGAAAACGCACTGGAACTGAAACGCGAACAAAAAACCCAGGACGAGTTTGCTGCACGCGGCAAGAACAACAAGGAGCCCGAGTAATCTCGCTATCGAGACTCTGAGCATCCTCATTCCCCTTGTCTTTTCAGGATTTGATCCCGGGAAATCGGCTTCTCTAGACCGGAGCCACTGAGTGTTTCTGGCTTGAAAAGGTTTCGGATTTCTGGATGGCACAAAGATTGCTCTAAAAAGAGCAACACTTGCCCGCAAGGAAAGACCATGTCCGTGACCATAGTTTCAACGGTACCCGCACCAACGCAGCCCACAGTAGCAGAAAACGATCCGGTCAGCGATAGCACAGCAAGCGGTCTGGACTTTGCCAGCCTGCTGCTGGGCCAGATCGCTCCCATCGTGCCGGAAAGCCTCCCCGAGACCACCGTGGAAAAGGATTTACCTGCTGACTCAGCGCCAGGCGATACCGCTTCAATCCTGGCCGTACTGGGGCTTGTTACGCAGAATCCAGGGGCTAACACAGACACCTCGCTGTCCGATATCGGCAAGATCAACAAGACTGCTCAGGACGTATTGACCGAACTACACATATCAACAAGCGCTGGGCCAAGCCTCAAAGCTGAAGGCAAGGCCGAGCCCCCGGGGACTGGACCCGCACTGACCGCGGCACCTTCTGCTGATGACAAACCGGCAAGATTTGCCGTTCCCGCCTCTGTTTTGCCAAGTGCCGCGCCGATAACAGCAAAAACCATTTTAGCCGACAGTCTGCCGAATGCCCTTTCGGAACCCGCAGGAATTCCGCCAGTAAATGCGCAAACCCTCCTGACAAACCACGATGTCTCGCTACCCCTTTCAACACCAATCCGCGATCAAAGCTGGCCTGTAGATTTTGCTCAGAAAATCGTGTGGCTCGCAACCAGCGACAAGCAGGCGGCTCAAATCACCCTAAACCCTCCGCATATGGGGCCGATAGAGATATCGTTGAACCTTGATAAGGGTAACGCCAGCGCATCATTCGTTTCAGCAAACGCGGAAGTTCGGGATGCCATAGAAACGGCGTTGCCCAGATTGCGCGAAATGTTTGCCAGTGCCGGAATCGAGTTGGGGCAGACCAATGTCAGTGCAGAGTCGTTCAGGCAGCAACACGGAAACGGGGATGGACAGCGAAGTTCATCCCGATGGGTTGCCGATAACGCTATACTTGGCGCAGATTCGGCTGGTTTACTGTCAGCCCGTGCGTTTTCTGCGCAGCATGGCAATGGGCTGGTTGATATTTTTGCCTGATCGTCTTGCACGGAGTCCTGGCGATTTCATGCATGAGCAATAGCCTGAATCCGGCTCGGCGTTATTGAATTACAAAGTAAGAGGGGATTTCGCACATGGCCAGGGACGCCAAACCTGAAGCAGAGGTCGCTGAAGTTGCACCACCCAAAAAGAGCAAGAAACTGCTGATTATCATCGTTGCCGCCTTGGTGCTGGTTCTCGCACTAGGCATCGGCGGTATCATCATCTGGAAGAAGATGCATAGCTCTCAGGAAACCGATGACAGCGAAGTGGCTACCGAAAAAGTCAAATCCGACAGGAAGAAAGGCGCCAAGGAAGTAGCGCCGGTTTATGTTGCGCTTGACGCGTTTACCGTCAATCTTGTTCCAGAGAATGGAGATCAGTTTCTGCAACTGATGATTACGGCTGAAGTCGAGGATTCGCATGTGGGTGACAGACTCAAGATGTACACTCCAAAATTGCGCAATGATGTGATGATGCTTCTGTCCGGGAAAAAGGCCTCTGAACTGATTACCAAGGAGGGCAAGGAAACCCTGGCCAACGAAGTTCGCAGCCTGATGAATGGAATTCTTGATCCAGGCGTCAAGGGAAGCGATGGCCCGGTCAGGGAAGTGTTGTTTACCTCGTTCATCATTCAATAACCAGCCATGGCAACCGACTTTCTTTCCCAGGACGAAGTTGACGCACTTCTCAAGGGTGTCACCGGCGAGTCCGACGAGCCTGAAATCACTGATGACGGCGAGGGTGATGTTCGTGCCTACAACCTGGGAACGCAGGAGCGCATCGTCCGCGGGCGCATGCCGACGCTCGAACTCATCAACGAACGATTCTCCCGTTACCTGCGCATCGGTCTGTTCAATTACATGCATCGCGCAACCGAGATTTCGGTCGGTCCGATCCGTGTGCAGAAATACAGCGAATTCATCCGCAATCTGGTTGTCCCGACCAACCTGAATCTGGTCGCCGCCAAGCCGCTTCGTGGCACCTCGCTGTTCGTTCTCGATCCCAATCTGGTTTTTCTCGTAGTTGACAACATGTTCGGCGGCGACGGTCGCTTCCATACACGAGTAGAAGGTCGCGATTTCACGCCGACTGAACAGCGCATCATTCAGGGGCTACTGAATGTCGTGTTCAAGGAGTACTCACGTGCATGGAAACCGGTATTCGACATTTCCTTTGAATACATCCGCTCAGAGATGAACTCGCAGTTTGCCAATATTGCGACCCCATCCGAAATCATTATTTCGACGACATTCTCGCTGGAGTTTGGCGGAACTGTAGCCGACATGCATATCTGCTTTCCTTACTCGATGGTCGAACCGATCCGAGACCTGTTGTACAGCTCGATGCAAAGCGATCAGTTGTCAACCGATCAACGCTGGATCATCATGTTGCGCAAACAACTGAAAGATGCTGAAGTCGAAATCGCTGCGCAAATCGCCACAACAACAGTCACGCTGGGCCAGATCCTCAAAATGAAGACCGGTGACATCATTCCGATCAGCATTCCGGAAAAAATCATCGCAAGTGTCGACGATGTTCCGCTGATGGAATGCCGCTATGGTCAGCAGGGCGGTCAGTACGCGCTCAAGATCGAACGATTCATAACGCCGGACAGCGAAGAAATCGCTCAGGGAGGACAAAATGGCTGAACAGGTCGGAAATGGCGAGAGCCCGAACGTAGCAGAACCAAGTGCTGATGATGATTGGGCTGCAGCGATGGCCGAGCAAGCCATTGCCGACACGGCGCCAGCAGCCAATGCGCAACCCGCACAAATATTTCCCGCCTTTGGCGAGACTGACGGCAAAGCGTCCATGATGAACGAACTCGACATGATCCTGGATATTCCGGTTCAGATCGCCGTCGAACTGGGCCGCACCAAGATCACCATCAAGAATCTTCTTCAGCTTGCCCACGGCTCGGTCGTTGAACTTGATGCGATGGCCGGCGAACCGATGAGCGTTTTTGTCAACGGAACACTGATCGCACAAGGCGAAGTGGTGGTGGTCAACGACAAATTCGGTATCCGCCTCACCGACATCATCACCCCGTCAGAACGAATGAGAAAAGTCGGGCGTTAGACATAGAGGCCGATAAGTAATTGCTTTGACCTCCATCTTCGTCGAGGCGACCGAAGCAAGTATTCAGTCGCGAAGGGACAAAGTTTCCGCAGAGAATGCCATTGCGAACAAGGGGTTAATCAGGCATTTCTCTGAACTTCCTTTGTTCGCCTTTGCTTCTTTGCGGCTTTGCAGTTTGAGTGGCGTTTTCAGAGGTTTCACCTTACGCTCGCATGCTTTAAGATAGTGACCAGAATGCAACTGGCCGACTGAATTGATTCGACATTCCAGATTTTCACAACGATGCACCTGCGGCGCCAGCGCTCTGGTGCTCACCCTGCTGTCAACGTACTCGTTTGCACAAGCTTCGGCTGTTGAGGCGCCTGGAGTGCCCGCTGCAGCAATACTGGAAATGCTGCTCGGCCTGACGCTGATCATCGGCATCCTGTTCTTTGGTGCTTACTTGTTACGCAAGCTGAATGGCGGAAGAAGTTTTGGCAACAGCGGCCCCTTGCGCGTCGTCGGTGGTTTGATGATCAGCACCCGGGAGCGAATCGTCCTGATCGAAGTCGGCGACACATGGATTATTGTCGGCATTGCCCCAGGGCAGATCAAAACCCTGCACACCCTTCCCAAGGGTGAACTTGCCGCCAGCAACAGCGGCGAAAAGCCTTTTGGCCAGTGGTTGAAGCAGATAAGCGAGCGCAAAAATGAAAACAATTAGGCGCACCCGCTGCAACACACTACTCACCCTGCTCATCTTGCTCACCCCGCTGGCGGCGTGGGCACAAGCCGGCGGGCTGCCGGCACTGACCAGCACACCCGGTGCCGGTGGCAGCCAGACCTATACGCTCTCAATCCAGACGCTGCTCACGCTAACGGCCCTGACCTTCATTCCAGCCGCGCTGCTGATGATGACCAGTTTTACCCGCATCATCATCGTGCTTTCCTTGTTGCGACACGCACTGGGTACGCAAACCTCGCCGCCCAATCAGGTACTGGTCGGTCTCGCGCTGTTCCTGACATTTTTCATCATGTCACCGGTACTCGACAGGATTTATGTCGATGCCTACCAGCCGCTTTCAGAAAACCGCATCTCTTTTGTTCAGGCGGTCGAACGCGGTGCAGTGCCGCTGCGCAGCTTCATGCTGAAACAAACGCGCGAAGCCGACATTGGCCTTTTTGCGCGGCTGGCCAAGCTGCCCGCACTTGAGTCGGCGAACGATATCCCGATGCGCGTCCTGATTCCGTCCTTCGTCACCAGCGAGCTGAAAACCGCCTTCCAGATCGGGTTCATCATCTTCATTCCCTTCCTGATCATCGACATGGTGGTGGCCAGTGTGCTGCTCTCGATGGGCATGGTAATGATGTCGCCGGTGATCGTATCGATGCCCTTCAAGCTGATGCTATTTGTCCTGGTCGATGGCTGGCATCTGCTGTTGGGTTCGCTGGTCATGAGTTTTGCGACATGACGCCTGAACTGGTCATGAATATTGGCCGGCAGGCCATCGAGATGACACTGGTGCTCTCCGGACCCTTGCTGTTGTCCGCCCTTGTCATTGGCCTGATTGTCAGCATCTTTCAGGCCGCGACACAGATCAATGAGCAAACGCTCTCGTTTGTCCCGAAGCTGGTGGGGATATTCATAGTGCTTATCCTGGCCGGCCCCTGGATGCTGCAAATGATGGTTGACTACATTCGGCGGCTGTTCGAGAGCATTCCACAACTCATCGGCTAGCCGGAGATGATCAGCTTCACTTCGGCCGAGATCAACGCCTGGGTCGCCGCCTTTTTCTTCCCTCTGGCGCGCATCCTGGCAGTCCTTGCTTCCGCACCCCCATTTAACAATATAGGACTGCCACCGCGAGTCCGTCTTGTGCTCGGCCTTGCCATCGCTATCGCCATCACACCGGTGCTTCCAGCAATCCCCGCCGTCGATCCAGCCTCCGCACCGGGGCTGCTGATCCTCGCACAACAAATTGTCATTGGTTTCGCTTTGGGGTTTGCCTTGCGCCTTGTGTTTAGCGCCGTTGATCTGGCTGGAAATGCGATCAGCAACCTGATGGGGATAGGCTTCGCAACGTCATTTGACCCGCAGAGCGCTGCCCAGACCCCCGTAATTTCAGAGTTTCTTGGCATGCTCGCCTTGCTGACTTTCCTGGCTATCAATGGCCATCTCATGGTTATCGCCACACTGGCGCAGAGCTTTAGTGTCCTGCCCATCGGAACGGCTTCACTCGCAAACGCAAGCTGGTTGAACATCGCCAATGCAGGTGGAATTATATTTTCTTCCGCTGTTTTATTGTCTCTACCCATTCTAGTAGCGCTGTTGATCACCAACATTGCCCTCGGCGTGCTCGTACGTGTCGCACCTCAGCTCAATCTCTTTGCGATCGGCTTTCCGGTCACCATTATGCTGGGCTTTGCCGCACTGCTGGTCAGCATGTCGCACCTGAGTACGCCGCTTCAACAAATGTTCGAGTTCGGACTGCAGTCGATGCTGGGCTATTTTGTAATCAAATAACGCCCCGACTTGAACTACCCTAGCGCCGCGGTGGGATCTGCGTATTTACAAGCTGGATAGTACCCTCGGAGACACGGTGCGTCAGCGGGGTGCTTGACTCGATCCCCTCAGTGTAATCCAGAATACGATAGCCAGCGTAACCCCTTTCGCGCTGAAGCTGTAAAGCACGGCGCTTGATAATCTGGATCGACTCACCGTCGCCACCGGTTCTGAAGCTCTTGGCGGTTAGCGCGAAGTAGTAAGTATCCTGGTTAAGCGGCCTTTCCTTGATAGTCCAATTGGGCGCCAGGGGATCATAAATTATGTAAAGCAATGCGGCATTACCTGCTGGGATTGTTGGCACAGTCATACCCAAGGCAGTTGATGGAAGTCCAAATACGCCTATAGCAGTTGCTCCGATAGCGGTCTCGGTAGAAATTTCGATACTCGGCGTCACTTCCAGCGCAGGCTGGGTGCGAAGATCACCCGTAAAGGTATTGACCGTACTGACTTTCCCGATCGGTTCATATCCGGTGCACGCGCTAAGCGATATCAATAATGCTGCAGCCAGCAAGGTTCGCATGTCATTCTTCACAGGTAGTTGAAAAGGCTCATACCGCTGATCTTTACAAAGGACTGCTGCGCGGCCTCCAGATAAGTTTTCTGCAAAGTAAAATCGGAGATCGCTTTAGCATAATCCAGATCCTGAAGCTTGGACAAGGTTGTTTTATACTGGATTTCCAGATCACTTGACGTATCACCCAGCGAGTCAAGTTCGCGCATTCTAGTTCCCACCGTTGCCTGTACTCGACTGACATTTTCAAACGCCTGATCAAGATTCGACAACTGACCTCCAAGCGCATTGGTATACTCGCTTGTAGTATTGCTTGCTGATCCGACAGGGGAGCGCAGGATTCCGATGAGATTCTGCATTGTCTGGAACAAGCTCTGACTACTACTCGGTTTGATTGTAAATGTGTCACCGTCTGCTGCTTGCCCGTGCACGACAACCTGGGAACCAAAATCCGTAACTGTGGCTGCCGGCGGGCTTGTCGTAACAAGAGGGACGGCCTGCCCCGGGGTGAACGAAGCCGCAGTGCTGATCGCTACCGGAGTCGCTGGCGTTGAAATGTCATATAACTGATATGAAGTCACACCGGCTACCACGGAGAATCGGATCTGGATTGCGGGATTAGCCGGAGTCGACCAGCCATAGCCACTCAGGGCAAGCTGCCACTTCTGCTGATCGAGTACCGAGCCGGCATCGATGGTCGCCGATCCCTTGTTGGCTCCTGCCGGCGCAATAAGGTTCCCGCCAGTCGAGGTCACAAAGGTGCCGTTCCCCCCCTTTGCGTTCATGAATACATCGCTACCCGACACATTGACGGCGATCTGCCGGGACGATGAGACCTGCAGCAAGCGCTCGCCTGCATCGCCGAAATATCCGACGGGTGATGTGTTTGCCGGAGGCACGGCGGGAAGTGCGGCATTGATGGCAAAAGGCAGTGTCGACCCCTGGTAACCGGAAAACAGGTAATCGCCGGATCCATTCTGACTGTTGGCAATGCCGAGCATTTCGCCGAGACGGGATTCAAGCTCGGTAGCGATCGTCTGTCGATCAGAATTATTGAGCGTACCGGTATTACCCGCTTGTACAACGCGTTCTCTTACATTCTGCAGCAGATCGGTCAAGGAACTCAGTTGGCTGTCGACCAGCCCCAACTGGCTGCTGGCGTTGCCCTGATTTTCCAGCTGTTGTGCATTCACCTCCTGTGACTGGGTAACAATCAATGCCTGTGCCGCTGCGACAGGATCATCCTCCGGCGTGAGAACACGGCGACCGGTCGACAACTGGTTCTGCAACTTGTATAAAGCGCTCTGATTGCGCTGGATGTTGAGCGCGCCGGCGTCGTAAATTTGACTCGTACTGATACGCATGAAAATCTCCCTAGGAATGGATCGACAGCAGAACATCGAACAACTTGCTGCCGATATCCAGCGTCTTTGCTGATGCCTGATAGGCCTGTTGATAGCGCAGCAGGTTCGCCGCCTCCTCATCGAGATTGACGCCCGAGAGTGCGTCCCGCGCATCGTTGGATTGTTTCAGCAAAGCGCTCTGCGCCTTACTTTTGACCTCGATTTCACGTGACTTGTTGCCGGCATCGCTGACCAACTGGGCATAAGCCGACTGGTAGCTTGCCGACTTTCCCGACATGGTGTTCTGCGTCTGGAGTTCGCCCAGCGTTAGCGCATTCCGCCCGTCGGACACCCCGCCCGGATTTCTTCCCAGAGTAAAAACATCACCATTATTCAGGTTTCCTGAAATGTCGAAACTGACACTCGCCGAAGATATTTTGGCACCTGAGGTATAGGGGATGGTCGGCCCAGGATAAACGGTCGAGGTGCTGCCTACGGTTACGGAAATATTGGCGCCCGCCGGTAGACCTGCCAGGGTGAGCGTATTGCCGGCACTGCCATAGGTTAACGTAATGCCTGCTGCCGGAATCGCCGGCGTTCCAAAGCCAGGCAGCGAATCACCTGCCGATATTTTTCCGCTACCGGTATTGGCGCTGGCGGCTGCGGTCCGGACTGGCATTGCTGCCGCGATCAATCGCGCATCTGCAGCCACCGTGGCGTTGACCGAAATAGTCTTTGCTGCGGCCCGCGTCGGTTGAATGATGAAGGAATCACCGCTGGCTACCGTTCCGACCGCGACAGAAAACGAGAACCCCTCGCTTCCGGCTAGCGTCGACGACAGGGTCGCCAGCGAGGCGTTGGACCATTGTGTATTGTCAGACAAGCGCGTCATCGTGTAATTGGCGCCGTTGTAGTCGAGGCGATAATCGGAACTGGTCAGTCTGGTGTAAAAGTTGGCTCCGTTCGCGGCAGCGCTAACTACCTGCGTTGTCGCACCAGCAGCGACTGTTGCGCCAGTCAAGGCCAAGCCTTCAGTCGCTGGCACCGCCGCCTGCAATGCCGCCAGCGTTGCTCCTGTCCAGGCCGTTCCGTCCGACTGCCGCGTCAGCGTATAGAGTGTTCCGGCACCGTTCAAGGCCAAAGCATAACTGCCATCGATCGGAGGTGGCGTAACCAGCGAAGCGGAGATTGTGGCCGGTGTAACGATACTATTGCCCGTACTGGCGATGACCGTTGGCTGCGATACGGTGAAAAAATTGGCCGCAAAATTTGCACTGCCAATGGATTGCCCAAGCAAATCCTGCCCAAGCGCATGCTGAGCATTGAAAGTCAATGCCAGCGAAGCGGCATTGCGGCCGAGATCGTTGGCGACGCGATCAAGAGAACCGCTTCTAAAACTCAGCAAACCGCCAAGACTTCCCCCGGTAATCAGCGATTCGGGCAACTCCTGCGTACCACCAGCGGTTTTCAGACCTACTGCAAAGCGCGACGGATCAGCCAGCGAAGGCAGCGACGTCATGGTCATCACTTGAGACCCGGTGACCAGTTGCTGCCCATTTCCGATGTAGATATTGTAGGTGCCGTCAGTATTGCTCGTCGTCGTTACCCTGATCAGCTTGTTCAGCTCAAGCACCAGTTGATCACGTTGATCAAGCAAGTCATTGGGTGGCTGGCTGAGGGAAGACCGCGCAATAACGATACCCTCGTTGAGACTGGCAATCTGCTTGGAGTACGAATTGATCGAAGCAACCGCCGTCGTGACCTGACTATTAACGTCGCCATACATCTGGTCGATCCGGTCGGCCAGGCCCTGAAAGCGGGCAACCAGCGCCTGGGCTGAAGAGACCATGGCCTGCCGGGCTGGCAACTGCGACGGGTTGGCTGACACCTGCTGAACACCCCGGAAGAAATCCTGCAAAGCCGGCGATACTCCGGCATTCGGATCGGCCAGCATATTGTCGATCTGCTTGATCTGGGTATAGTAAACATCAAGCTCGCTGCTGGTGGTTTGTGCACGATTCACCTGCGCCGACAGGAAACTGTCATACAGGCGTTCAACGGTCGACACATGCGCGCCATGACCGATATAACCCGACCCGGTCAACGTTGCGATATTGCTCGCCTGAATAGTGCGCTGACGGTTAAACCCTGGCGTATTGGCATTGCCAATATTATGCCCGGTCGTCAGCAGGCCAAGCTGAGCCACCTGTAGCCCGCTAATACCCGTATTGATGATTCCTGTTCCCATGCAGAGGACTCCTGTTTCATGACACTAACGGCAATTCTGCCAAATAATTAAGTTTTACTCGCTAACTGACCAGAGCCAGCCGTAGCGTGGTGCCGTTGATGATCCGGCTGAGCTTGTCGGCATACATGGGGTCGGTGGCATATCCCGACTGTTGCAAAGAACGTGCAAACTGTGTGCCATCTTTCTGACCCAGAACAGCGGAAAATCGTGGGTTATTTTTCAGCAGACTGGCGTAATCTCGGAATGCCTCGGCGTAGGAGCCATAAACACGGAATTTTTCACGGGAGGACTGGGCGACACCATCGACATATTCGGTGGTTTGCACCTCAACCGAAGGACCTTGCCAACTGCGACCGGCCTTTACGCCGAAAAGGTTGTAAGAGGGTGAGCCATTGGCCGTTTTGATCTCGCTTTTTCCCCAACCGCTTTCAAGTGCCGAATGAGCGACCAGGAACTGAGGCGGCACGCCGATACCGTTAGCCGCTTCAACGGCGTGTGGCCAGACACGATTGACAAAGTCACTGGCGCCACCCGAAGCACCCGCCGACTCTGCAGATTCGCTACCTGCTGCCGGTGCGCTACGGATTCGCTCTGCACCCGCACCCGAGTAGGGTGCCGTTTGTCGGGCCAGCAAGGCCTGTTGCATGACCTCCAGCGAAGAAACCGCGGCATCCGACTTGCCGGAGACGTTGGCCTGATTGCGCCCGAGCTGTTGCTCAATGAGCTTGGCAAAACCCAGCGAACCCCTGGCCGAAAGATTCTGAGCCAGTTGCTGATCCATGATGCTCGTAAAGAATCGGGTCTGATCGCTGTCCAGCAGACCATCCTGCGGCGTTGCATCGCGCATGCTCTTTAGCATCATCTGCAACAACATGCCTTCAAACTGCTGCGCCACCTGTTTCGCACCGCCTTGCGGATCTTTCTTGAGATTGACGCGCAGATCCGCTGTCGTCTTGGGATCAAGGACAAAATGGTTGGCGTCGAGGTTTTCAGCTTTCATGAGCTGACTCAAAGCAATTTCCGCACCTGGAAAGATTGGTAAGCGAGCTTATCGCTCAGAGCAGCAGGAACCCTGCATGAATAACTTATGCTGGGCGTCAACGGGTTATCTTTCCGTGCCATGCTTCGAAAGCAGATTAACATCAGCCTGCACAGCTTGAAGACTGAAAATGTCCGTATTGATTGCCGCCCGGCCAACTGACTCAGATTACTTCGAGTTCCGCCCGCAAGGCACCTGCCGATTTCATTGCCTGCAGGATTGATATCAGGTCTTGTGGATTCGCGCCAAGCGCATTGATCGCCTTGACCACGTCGGAAAGATTGACGCCTGCCTTTAATTGCATCAGCGCCCCGCCCCCGGCCTTGATTTCAATCTCGGACTGTGAGGTCGTCACCGTCTGACCACCTGCGAACGCGTTCGGCTGGCTCACCTGCTGCTCGGTATTGACCACCACTGAAAGCGCCCCATGCGCGACGGCACAGGATTCAATGGTAACCGTCTGGTTCATCACCACCGATCCGTTGCGCGGATTGACGACCACCCTGGCCGCCGATCGCATCGGACGCACATCAAGATTCTCGATGCGCCCCATGAAGGCCACCCGCGCATTGCTATCCAAAGGGGCATTGACCTGAATCAGTCGTCCGTCAATCGCTTGTGCCATCCCGGCCCCCATCTCGCGGTTGATCGCCTCGACGACACGCTGCGTCGTACCAAAATCTACGTTGCTCATTTCGTAATGGACAAACGCCCCCTGCCCCAGTGCCGTTGGCACTTCTCGCTCGACCGTGGCTCCGGCAATAATTCGCCCGGCCAACAGATGGTTGATCACTGCCCGGCTCCCGGAAGCCGCTGCTCCGGCACCCCCGACCAGCAGGTTGCCCTGTGCCTGGGCGTAAATATGTCCGTCGGCACCCTTTAGCGGCGTCATCACCAGGGTACCGCCGCGCAAACTCCTGGCGTTGCCCATCGACGATACGGTGACGTCGATCTGCTGACCGATTCTGGCGAAAGGCGGCAAGTTGGCAGTGACCATGACCGCAGCCACATTATTGAGTTGCAGGTTTATCGTCGTCGGCAAGGTGGTACCCAACTGTGCCAGCATGTTGACGATGCTTTGAACGGTAAATGGCGTCTGCGTCGTCTGATCGCCTGAGCGATCAAGACCGACAACCAGTCCGTAGCCGACCAACTGGTTGTTGCGAATGCCTTGAACCGAGGCCAGATCCTTGATTCGTTCCGCCCACGCCGCGCCACTGAAAACCGGCAAGAGACAACAGGCAAGAATTGCCACGAGACGCAGAAACTTGCCGGTTCGGATGGTATTCACGACAGACTCCTTAGAAGGGCAGGAAGGTCAGGAAGAATCGTGCCAGCCAGCCCATGACTTGCGCTTCGCTGATCACGCCGCTCTCCTTGTATTCGATCCGGGCATCGGCCACATTCCCCGAACTGACCGTATTCGCCGCATTGATGAAATACGGATTCACGACACCCGAGAGCCGGATGTATTCGGTTCCGGCGCCGATCGACACCTGTTTTTCGCCGGATACAAGCAGGTTGCCGTTAGGCAACACTTCAATCACGGTAACCGTAATCGTTCCGGTAAAGACATTGTTGGCGGCGGCGTCGCCTTTTCCAGCCAAAGTGTTTGAGCCCGTGGCCTCCAGACCAATTCCCTGCAAGGATTTACCCGGCAAGCCGGCAACTAATGGCACAGCAGCGTTGATACTGGTGGAACGACTGGCATTGGTACCCGACTTGGTCGCCGCCGAGGTGGTTTCGGCAATGGAGATGGTCATCGTATCGCCGACGTAACGCGCGCGACGATCTTCAAACAGCGTTCGCGAAGCACCGGCCTGGTAAATGGTGCCAGAGGCCGGAAGTTTATCAGTGGCTGGCGCCGGGCGTGCGGTCATGGGCTGATGCACGTTGGTCGGCGGCACGGTTGTGCAGGCACTGATAGCCAATCCGGCAAGCATCAGGAACAGCCAGTTTTTCATCGTCGTCCCATTACAATTGACCGAGGCGTGCAAGCATTTCATCTGCCGTTCTAACCACCTTGGTATTCATCTCATAAGCGCGCTGGGTCTGGATCATGCTCACCAGTTCCTCAGCGACATTGACGTTTGACGTCTCTACATAATTCTGCGTCAAATACCCCGCACCATTGGAACCCGGCGTGTTCGGCGTCGCCGTTCCGCTCGACGCGGTTTCCAGATAGAGGTTTTCCCCGGTTCTCTCCAGGCCGCCCTGATTGATGAAGGTGGCAACTTGAATAGTTCCTATTTGCGTGGTGGCCGTCGTCCCCGACTGCGTGACAGAGACAACACCATCATTGGCGATGGTGACGGTCAGGGCGTTGTTCGGTATGGTGATGCTTGGCTGAATCGGGTATCCGCTGGAAGTCACCATCTGGCCCTGATTATCCTTTTGAAACGAACCATCCCGAGTATAGGCGGTCGTTCCGTCGGGCAACAAAATCTGGAAAAAGCCCTGCCCGTTAATCGCCACATCAAGGGGGTTTGCAGTTGCCTGCAGGGAACCCTCCCTGAAATTGGTTACTGTCGCTATCGGGGTTGCCCCGGTACCGATTTGCAGTCCGGAGGGGATCTGGGTTGAAATCGACGACTGGGCTCCAGGCTGGCGCAAGGTTTGATAGAGCAAATCCTGGAAAACCGGTCGCTGACTCTTGAAACCGTTGGTACTGGTGTTGGCCAGATTATTGGCAATCACTTCCAGGCTTAATTGCTGGGCATCAATGCCGGTACGTGCAGTCCATAGGGAACGGATCATGTGTTCTAGTCCTGTCAGGCATTCATCGAAAGAATCTGGCTGGCCTTGTTGGCATTGGTATCGGCTGTTTGCAGCATTTTTATCTGCATTTCGAACTGGCGTGAGAGACTGATCAAACTCACCAAGGCATCAACCGGGTTAACGTTGCTGCCTTCGAGCGTTTCGGGGGCAACTTTTACGTTTTCATCAAGGTCTACTGACGCTCCGGACCGAGTACGAAAAAGCCCGTCGTCACCGCGAACCAGCTCGTTTTCGGGCGGGTTAACCAGCTTGATGCGCCCGACAACAGAGACGTTATTCGGTAAGCCAAAGAGTGGAACGGTAGAAATCGTGCCGTCGGTAGCGATCGTGATGCTGTTGTCCGGAGGAATGGCAATCGGCCCACCCTCACCCTGCACGTTCAAGCCAGCGGCGGTCTGCAGTTGTCCGTTGGTGTTGACCTGCAGGTTTCCTGCACGAGTGTAGGCCTCGCGCCCATCGGGCGCTTCCAGCGCAATCCAGCCGGAACCCTGAACCGCCACATCGAGCGGACGACCGGTGGCCATCAGCGGCCCCTGATCGAATACATTGGCTACCGAAGCATCGACCACGAAAGCGCGCGTCGGCGCACCTTCACCCTGGATAGGCACCGCACGGAACTTGTGCTCCATGGCGCGGAAACCGACCGTCGAGGCATTGGCCAGGTTATTCGCAACGCCAGCCTGCTGCACGAAAGCCTGCTTGGCGCCCGTCATTGCGGTGTAGATCAGGCGATCCATGCTGTCCTATCCATTTCCAGTTTCAGAGTAATTCAGTAGGATTAGCGCAGATTGACCAACGATTGCAGAATCTGATCCTGTGTCTTGATGCTTTGCGCATTGGCCTGGTAGTTTCGCTGCTGGGTAATCAAATTGACCAGTTCCGCCGTCAAATCGGTGTTCGACTCCTCAATCGACGCCGATTGCAGGACACCGCGACTACCCGTTCCCGGAGCACTGACCAGTTCCGGACCGGAAACCGATGAAAGTGCCCACTGATTATTGCCCAGAGAATTCAAGCCATTGGGATTGGCGAAAGTGGCCAGAACAATTTGCCCGAGATTGCGTGTCTGACCATTGCTGTAGCTACCCTGTACGATACCGTCCGCTCCCGCACTCAAGCCGGTCAAACTGCCTGAGCTGTAGCCGCCCTGGGTCAATCGATCAACGCTCGATACACTGCCGAATTGCGTGCTGCCGGAAAAATCAATTCTGCCTGGGGACCACGGGGTAGTCGCTCCCGTCGTCAGCGCCCACGAGGGGAGCACCAGCGGCATCGCCGTCGTCAAGACGCCTGAGGTATTGAAAGCTAGTTGCGCGGGAAAGGCTTGCGGCGTTGCCCCATCCAGTGTGCCATAGACATTCCACGGGCCGCCAGCAGACGCCCGCTGAAAATACATGGTCAAGTTGTGGTCGACACCCAGGGTGTCGAACACCGACAGGGATGTCGAATAATTATAGGTCTGCGGATTGTTGAAATTGAAGGGCGTAACCGCTGGAACTCCATTTTGTGAATTCAGATTGAGCGCAGCGGTGATAGTGCCAGCCAAAGGATCATTGCTTGCACGTGGCGGGATCTGGCTGGCTGAAATCTGTATATCGACCGGGCTGGATGCAGATATTACCCCATTGGCATCAGCCGGATAGCCCGTCAAGCGCAAGGCGGTATCATTAACGATGTACCCCGCGTTATCCAGATGGAATTGACCCGCGCGGGAATAGGTAATATCTCCGTTACGATCCATGCGAAAGAAGCCGCCCCCGTTGATTGAAATATCAAGCGGATTGTTGGTCGCCGTAATGTTGCCCTGAGTAAAATTCTGCTGGATGCCGCTGATCGTGCTCCCGATGCCGATCTGCGCGGCGCCGCTACCCGACAATGAGTTGGCAAAGACATCGGCAAAATGGGCCGTCGCTGACTTGAACCCCACCGAATTGGCGTTGGCAATATTGTTACTGATCACATCGAGTGCTGCTGCAGAGGAGTTCAGCCCGCTCAAACCCTGTTGGAATGACATATCGTTCTCCTGACCTTAAAGAATCTGTTGCACGTTCTTGAAATCAATCGTCCCGAGCGCCCCGAGATCGAGCAGGAACCCGCTCTTTGACCGAACTAAAGCAGAAACTGTGCCGATTTGCAGTGGGTCGGCAGTCACTTTATTGCCACCTTGTCTTGCATCAACCGAAAACCTGTAAATGCCGTCCGGCGCCTTGCTGCCCGCGTCGTTTATCCCGTCCCAGACAAAATCGAAAACACCGGCGTCACGGGCGCCGAGATCCTGAGTCTGAATGACCTGCCCGGCGGCATCGAGAATACTCAGCTTCACCTGGTCGGCCGCAGCAGAGAGGTTGATGCCGCCATAGGCCTGGCCGCTGGCCAGAGGAAGCCGCGAACCGGCAACCAGAACGCGCTTGCCAATCATTTCCGCCGCTTGCATGGATTGGCTGTTGGCAAAACTGTCGACCAGCGAATTCAGCGTGGTATTGAGTTTTTCGATACCGGAAACGGTACTCATCTGTGCCAGTTGGCTGGTCATCTGGGCGTTGTCCATGGGATTCAGGGGATCCTGATTCTTCAACTGGGTGACCAGCAGTTTCAGAAATCGATCCTGCGGATCCTCGGCAGTCGGAGCCGACGCCTTCGAACTGCTTTTCGTTGCCGCGTTAATCGCCGCGAATGGGTCACTGGAAGAAGTCGTTGCTTGCACGGTTGACATGGGGTTCTCCTTGTTCAGCCTACTGGCCAAGCGTCAGTGTTTTAATCAGCAGTTGCTTGGCGGTATTCATGACTTCGGCATTGGTCTGATACGAGCGCGATGCTGAAATCATGTTGACCATTTCATCGACTACACTCACATTGGGCATCATCACGTAGCCCTTCTCATCGGCGGCAGGATTGCGCGGGTCGAAGACCAGGCGTCCGGGGCTGGCGTCCTCGACAACCTGTTTGACGCGTACCCCCTGAGCGACCTGACCATTCACCGGAGTGGCTTCAAAAACTACCTGCTTGGCACGATAAGGCTTGCCGTCCGGGCCGGCGATGCTGTCTGCGTTGGCTAGGTTACTGGCCACCGCGTTGAGTCGCATGGCCTGTGCCGTCAGGGCGCTGCCGGCAATATGGAAGACGTTGAATACACTCATGATTATTGCCCCTGGACGGCTGCCATCAGCGTTTTGATCTGACTCGAAATGAATGTCAGACCGGCCTCGTACTGAACCGCGTTTTCGGAGAACTGAGCGCGCTCTACATCCATCTCGACGGTATTGCCATCCGCACTGGCCTGCACCGGAGTACGGTACATCAGACGCGTCGGGCTGGCGTCTGTGCTGCCCGGCAAATGGCGTGAAGCAGTTTTGGCCAGCGGCAGGTTGCCCCCCCCCAGGCCGGCAAGCGTCGCTTTGAATACGGCTGAAAAATCAAAGTCTCGCGCCTTGTAATTGGGCGTATCGGAATTGGCGATATTCCCTGCCAGAATCTGCTGCCGAGAGGCGCGTAAGCCAAGGGCCTGTTGCTGCAATGAAAGCGCATTATCGATTTTGCTGACCACGAAAACTCCATGTTTATTGTTGCCACCCACATCGTGAGCAATTTTCGCGCCATGAATCACAATGCTCTAAAACAGCCACTATCAGGCCAGCATGGCCATCATCAGCCGGATAATCGGCAAATATTGCCGGGTCGCCGGGCATCAGGATGGCTGGCCAGATCGGATTGCTTCGCTATCGCGCCGTGATCAGGCAAAATAGCGCCATGAACTTTCTTCCCTTCAGTCGACTTCTGGGCAAGATCCTAGGCTTTTTCTGGCTCTTACTGCTGATCCCGCTGCTGGCGCACGCCCAGACCACGCTTTACAGCACCCTGGATGACTATCTGCGCATTCAGACGCAGGGTTTGCCCGGCAAGGTCACTTACAGCATTGGCCAGCTTGATGCGCGCACCCAGTTGTCGGAGTGCTCGGCCTTCGAGCCGTTTCTCCCGGCAGGAAGCAAGCTGTGGGGCAATTCAACCGTTGGTGTTCGCTGTCTTGGCCCTTCGAACTGGACAATCTATGTTCCGGTCAAGGTGAACGTCAGCGGCAACTACCTGATTTCCGCACGTACGATGCCTGCCGGTTATGTGATCAGTGCTGCCGATATCGTTGTTCGCAGTGGCGATCTAAGCACGCTGCCGGCAAACATCATTACCGATCAGGCACAGGCCATCGGTAAAACCGTTAAAAACGGGTTTGCCGCCGGCCAGCCACTGCGCAGCGACCTGCTGATTGCCCCATGGGCTGTGCAGCAGGGTCAGAATGTAAAAACGGTGTCGAATGGCCCTGGATTCAGCGTCAGCAGTGAGGGCAAGGCGCTCAACAATGCGCTCGCCGGCCAGCTTGTTCAGGTACGCACGTCTTCCGGCCAGACCGTCAGCGGAATCGCCCGCGCTGGCGGCATCGTGGAAGTATCCAATTAAGTTGCAGCAGACCGATCCAGCGCGAAAAATAGTGCTAAAGTTCCACCGTTTGAAGCCGATAAAACGTCTAAGCAAGAAACCATTTGAGGCATTGTCATGAAGATCGAGAGTTCGACCAAACCTCCAGGCGCAGGTGCGCCGCTTGTCAAAGAGGCCCCTGGTCATTCCGGCAGCAAAGCAGTAACGGCAACCAGCGACGACGTACAGTTGAGCACCCTTGCTGCCCAGTTAAGCGCCTCAGATGATGAACAGGCATTTGATGCCGTTCGCGTCTCGGAAATCAAGCAGGCTATCTCGGAGGGTCGATTCACGATCAACACCGGTGCCATTGCCGAGCGCCTGATTGCCTCCGCCAGGGAGCTCGTTGATTCCCGGCTGCAGGCCTGATTTTGGCAAAAACACAGACGCCTGGATCGACAGCCTTTCTGCAGACCCTGGTGGCCGAGGCTGAAGCAGTTCAGCAGTTCGCAGAACTACTCAAACTTGAGCAGACTTCACTGAGCAGTGGAAACACCGATGAATTGCCTGCGTTTGCCGCGCACAAGGTAAAGCTTGCCGTCCATCTGAACACCCTCTCGACACAACGCAACGCCTCACTTGCCGCGCAGGGGTTCGACGCCGATCGTGCTGGTATTGAGGCCTGGTGCGCAAAACATCCTGACGAAAAAGACGTTGCTGCTGCCTGGTCGAGGATTCTTTCGCTGGCCGGCGAGGCACGCGAGCTGAATCGTCTCAACGGCGAACTGATCCAGATCCGCATGCAATACAACGCCAAGGCGCTTGAAGCACTGCAGGGTGGAAAAAACTCGCTTGCGCTCTACGGCCCGGATGGGCAATCGACAACGACAGGTAACACGCGGATCAACGACGCAGTGTAGTCACTGTGGCGTCGCTGGCCGTGATTCCGCTGCCGGCAAGGGCTTCTTTTCTGCAGTTGATGTCGCCTGCAGATCGACCTCTTTTCCTTTTTCCGGAACCGCCGAGTCGATGAGTATTGTCACCCGGCGATTGCGCGCCCGTCCATCAGCCAGCAGGTTCGGTTCGACCGGGCGCGTATCGGCGAAGCCAATCGCCGTCAATCTTTCAGCCGCGACACCGGAATCGGCAAACAAACGCAAAACCGTCGTTGCCCGAACCGCCGAGAGCTCCCAGTTGGAGGGAAACTGCGTGGTCTTGATCGGCACGTTATCTGTGTGCCCCTCGATGGTAATCGGGAAATCAGTCGGCGCCAGGACATCGGCAATCGCCCCCATGGCCTTCACCAGAGCGGGTTGCAGCAGCGCCTGTCCGGGTGAAAACAGGATGCTGTCGTTGATCTCGATGGTCACGCCCCGGCTTGTCTCTATCACCCGCACCTTGCCTTGTTCAATGAGAGGCGCCATGACATCCAGAATATCCTTGGCGACATTGCTCATCTTTTCGCGCTGCTTCTGTTTAACGGCTTCCTGCGCCTTGGCGGCCGCAGCCGGCTTCTGAATCACCTGGATTGGCAAGGTCACGGCAGGCGGCAATGGCGACGAGCTATTGACTGGCACATTGCGAAAGGCGCTGGACATCGAGTCGCTCAAAATTCGATACTTTCCTTCATTGACCGTAGAGAGCGCGTACATTACGACAAAGAAGGCGAACAGGAGGGTGATGAAATCCGCATACGAAACCAGCCAGCGCTCGTGGTTGTCATGCTCCTCCAGGCGTTTACGGCGAGCCATAAACTAAAAGATATAACCCTGGAGGCGACTTTCGATGATGCGCGGGTTGTCGCCGTTGGCGATTCCCACCAGCCCATCGACAATCATTTCGCGCTGCACGATCAGACGATTGATATGCGCCTTGAGTTTGTTGGCCATCGGCAGAAAAACCAGATTGGCCAGACCGACGCCGTAGATCGTTGCGACAAAGGCAACGGCAATCCCGGCACCAAGCTTGGACGGGTCGGAAAGATTCTCCATCACGTGTATCAGGCCCATCACGGCACCCAGAATGCCGATGGTTGGTGAGTAACCGCCGGCCGCCTCCCAGATTCTTGCAGAGAGCTTCATTTCCTCTTCATAGGTACTGATCTCAACCTCAAGCACTTCACGCAAACGCTCCGGCTCGGCTCCGTCAACCAGCAATTGCAAACCCTTGCGGGCGAAATCATCTTTCAACTGGCTGATCACGCTTTCCAGAGCCAGCAACCCCTCACGCCGGGAAACCTGGCTCCAGCTCGATACCTGTTTGATCAATTGCAGATAGTCCACAACCGGCGGATACCATACCCAGCGAACCATGCGCACGCCGCGCACGAAGGTGGCATACGGGCTTTGCAGCATGACCGCGCCCATGGTGCCGCCAAGCACGATCAGCAGAGCGGTTGGCTGCGATAGCGAAGCGACATGCCCCCCTTCCAGAAGCTGACCACCAATGATCGCCACAATTCCGAGCAACAAACCGAGAACGCTAATTTTGTCCATTCTGCCTGGCTTTCATGTTCTTGATTCCGGCATGGCCAAAAATCCGTGCACGCAGTCTGACCACCGCCTGACTGTGCAACTGGCAGACACGCGACTCGGTCACACCCATGACTTCTCCGATCTCGCGCAGGTTCAGATCCTGCTCGTAATAGAGCGCCATCATCAATTTTTCACGTTCGGGCAGCAACTCGATGCCTTGTACCAGCATCTGACGCAGACTTTCATCTTCCAGAATCCTTGACGGCTCGCTCGCGTTGTCGGTCAAATGCCGCTCGAGAAAATTCTCATCGCCGTCTTCGACCAGGTCCTCGAAGGATATTAGCTGATGCCCGCGTGCTTCCTGCAGCATCTTTTGATAATCGGCAAGTGTCATGTCCAGCGCATCGGCAAGTTCCTGCTCGCCAGGCGTGCGTCCGTACTCCTGCTCGAGTTGGGAAATAGCAACTTCAATGCGGCGAAAATCTCGGCGCAGACTGCGTGGCAACCAGTCGTTCTCGCGCAAACCATCAAGCATGGCGCCGCGCACACGCTGCGCCGCATAGGTTTCAAACTGAGCGCCCATCCCTGCCTCAAAGCGGTTTATGGCATCAAGCAAGCCCATCATGCCGTTCTGAATCAGATCGTCGACCTGGACACTGGAAGGCAATCGAGCCATCAAATGATAGGCGATGCGCTTTACGAGCGGAGCGAAGCGCTGTACCAATTGATCCTTGCTGATCTGACCAGCCGCGTTATACATGGTTTGAAACTATCAAGCGTAAATGGCTATCGGATCGATTTTCTGGCTCAAGTGTAGCAGTTGTTGCACGAATTGTTCGAGCCCGCCGCTGTCATCGCCGGCCACAGGCCAGTTAAGCAGATCACTGGCCAACGTTCGATAGGCATTTGCCGAGGGCGAGTCAGGGAATAGTCCGACGACGGGCTGGCACAGACGCGATGCCTGCCTCAGTTGTTCGTCAAGTGGAGTAAAACCGGCGTACTCAAGACGCGCCAGGCCACGGCTGTGAGCCACCTGGGCAATATTGCCGTAGATCGCCTCGGCTTCATCCTGAACACGCACCTTATTTACCAGTATCCGAAAGTTTTTGCGTGCGTAACCCAGGCTGACTTTCTTGATCAATGCATAGGCATCTGTAATCGACTGCCCGGAAGACGATATGACGATGACCGTATCGAGTGCAGCAAGACCCAGCGGTGAAAAGCCAAGCGGATGATCTAGGGAGGCGTCCACCAGTATCACATCGGCCGGACGCTCCATACCCGTGATGGTTTCCAGCAGAGCCTGCTGCTGCTGAAGACTCAACTTGCCGAGTTTCATGACGGCCCGCGCTGCCGGCAAAACGCGAACTCCAGGGGCTACCGTCAATAACACATCGGCAAGCGCTTTCTCGCGATTGATCACCTGATGCAGGTCGTGTCGGGCGAGTCCTCCGAAACAAGAGGCCACGTTGTTCCGGGTATTCTCGTCGAGCACCAGAACTTCCTTGCCCAGGCGAGCCAGGGAGGCGGCCAGGTTGGCCACCAGAATGCTCTTGCCGACACCGATGCTTCCTGCCGCGAAAGTGACGATGCGCGGCTGTTCGCGGCCAAAAAGACGACGTAGTCCAGAGGCCTGATCAGCGTAGCATTCAGCCACGACGGCCTCCGGCGGCGACCATTCCTGAACCGGCGCTGGCCATCATCAAGCCTGGCTCAAGGCCATCAAGCCGATGCGGTGAAGACTCCGGCAAATCCTTGAAGGCACGGTGCAACAGATAGACTCGATTGGGCAGATGCAGATCTTCCGGCACACGCTGGCCATTGGAGACATAGTGCACACGCAAGCCGTGGCGAATGATCACGTCCAGCGCCGAGGCCAGGCTGGCGGCCTCATCAACCTTGGAGAGAATGCAACCGGCGAGATCCGGGCCGTTATAGGCACGCACCACGTCGTCAAGTGTATCGCCTCGACTCGTTGCGGACAGCAGCAGCAGGCGTTTGACATTGCTGTTGCCAAACATCGCCACCTGCTCTTCGACCATACGGTCGCGCTGACTCATACCCATCGTATCAACCAGCACCATATGCTTGTGTTGCAGATCGAACAGGGTCTGCTTCAAATCCTCGGCATCCTTTACCAGATGCACTGAAACACCGAGAATACGGCCATAGATTCGCAGTTGTTCGTGCGCTCCGATGCGGTAGCCATCCGTAGTCACCAGCGCCACCTTGCTCGCCCCGTGACGAAGCACACAGCGGGCAGCAAGCTTGGCGGTGGTCGTTGTCTTACCGACACCCGTCGGACCGACCAGCGCGTAGACGCCTCCGCGATCGACAATGTCATTTTCGGCATTGATGGTCAGAAAGGAACGATCAGCTCCATCCTTCACCCAGGCCAGCGCCTCCATTGAATTAAGTTCACGCGGCAATGCCATGAGCAATTCGCGGGCAAATTTCGGGGAAAAGCCCGCATCGAGCATCTGACGCAATACTTCCGTTTTGACCGGCTCCGAGCGGGCGCTTTCCCCCCAGGCTGCTCCCGCCAGATGTTGCTCGAACAGTTTCCGCAGTGAGCGGATTTCGTCCATCACTTCGGCCGGAACGATTTCTGCCTGAGGCTTTGCGGCAAGCGGTGTCTGTGCATTCGAGCGATCAAACTGCGGCGCAGGACGCGGGGCCAGTGGGGGCAAATGCTGCGGCTTTTCCGCAGGCCGCGTTGAACCTGCCCGAGGAGGCACGCTGCTGGTCGGGGTCGAGAGCCGAACCGTATAGTCATCCTGCAGCCCCGGATTTTCCCTTGCGGGAGTCGGCACGATCATTTCCATATCACCGGCAGCAACCGCCATGATCTCGACTCCCCCGGGAATGGCCCGGTTGGACAGGATGATCGCATCTGGCCCCAGTAGCTCCTTGACCTTGTGCAATGCGTCGCGCGCCGTGGCGGCAATGAATTTCCTGACGTTCATACCCTGCCTCCAATGATCGAGGTGACCTTGATGATTTTGTTTTCAGGCACTTCGCTGTGCGCGATGACCTTCAATTGAGAAATGCCACGCCGCAGGAATCGTGACAGTAGCAGGCGCAGATTGCCTGAAACCAGAAGAACGGCTGGCAAACCGAGCTCCTCCTGGCGTTGAGACGCAGCTGCGGTTTCGCGTATCAGCGTGTCGGCGAGGCCCGGCTCGATGCTGGCATTGTCGCCCCCCCCCGCGATGGCCTGTAGAAGAACGCGCTCAAGCTGTGGATCCAGCGACATCACCTGCATTTCGGTACCACTCGGATAGAGTTGCTGAATGATCGAGCGGCCAAGGGCAATACGCACCTGTGCGGTCAATGCTTCGGCTTCCTGCGAGCGTGTCGCATGCTCTGCCAGCGTCTCGATAATGGTACGCATGTCGCGAATCGGGATGCCTTCTTCAAGCAGGTTCTGCAGAACTTTTTGCAGAACACCGAGCGGCAGCACCTTGGGAACCAGGTCTTCGACCAGCTTCGGCATTTCCTTCGCCAGATGGTCGAGCAGCGCCTGTGTTTCCTGACGACCCAGCAGTTCAGTGGCGTGCGACAGAATCAGGTGATTGAGATGAGTCGCGGTAACCGTACTGGCATCAACAACGGTATAGCCATAAGCCTGCGCCTGCTCGCGTTGCGCGCTGTCGATCCAGACCGCGGGCAAGCCGAAGGCGGGATCCTTGGTTTCGTTACCCGGCAACTGGCCAGCCACCCGTCCTGGATTGATCGCCAGCAGGTTGCCCGGGAAAGCCTCACCCTGGCCAATCTCGACACCCTTGAGCAGAATCCGGTAAGCATTGGGTTTCAGTTCCAGATTGTCGCGAATGTGTACCGGGGAAACGAGAAATCCGACTTCCTGTGCAAACTTCTTGCGTATTCCGCGAATACGCCGCAGCAACTCGCCGTCCTGTGCCTTGTCGACCAATGGAATAAGCCGATAACCGACTTCCAGACCAAGTACATCGAGTGCGGCCACATCGGCCCAACTCGCTTCCTGCGATTCAGCCGCCGGCGTAGCCGCAACCGTCACCGGCACCGGTCTTGCTGACCGCAAGCGCTTGTCCATATCCCAGGCCAGTGCGCCCAGGCCGCTTGCCAGCAACAGAAAAACAAAATTCGGCATCCCGGGAATCAGACCGAGCAGACCGATGATTGCCGCTGTCAGGCCAATCACCTTGGGGTTGTTGAAAAGCTGGGTGAGGAACTGTTGCGAAAGATCCTGCGTGTCTCCAACCCGTGTGACGACCATACCGGCAGCAATCGAGATGATCAGTGCCGGGATCTGCGCCACCAGACCGTCGCCGATGGTGAGCAAGGTATAGGTTTTGGCGGCCGTGCCCAGATCCAGATTATGTTGCAGCACGCCAACAAACAGGCCGCCGACAATGTTGATGAACATGATCAGGATACCGGCCACGGCATCGCCACGGACAAACTTCGACGCACCATCCATCGAACCGAAAAAGTCGGCCTCTTCTGCAATCGTGGCTCGGCGCTTGCGTGCTTCGTCCTCACCGATCAAGCCGGCGTTGAGGTCGGCGTCAATCGCCATCTGCTTGCCGGGCATCGCGTCAAGGGTAAAACGCGCCGCCACTTCGGCAACCCGACCGGCACCTTTGGTAATCACCACAAAATTGATGATCACCAGAATCGCAAACACCACAATCCCGACAGCATAATTGCCGCCGACCAGAAAATGACCGAATGATTCGATTACCTTACCGGCAGCGCCTGGGCCGGTATGCCCTTCAAGCAGCACGACACGCGTTGAAGCCACGTTGAGCGACAGTCGCAATAGTGTTGTAATCAACAGAACGGTCGGGAAGACCGAGAAATCGAGCGGCTTCATCACGTTGATCGCGACCAGCATGACGATGACCGAAATCGCGATGTTGAAGGTGAAAAACAGATCCAGTATGAATGGCGGTAACGGCAGCACCATCATCGAAAGGATCAGCAGAATGAGTAGCGGGCCCGCCAGTTGCTGAAGCCCCGCACGAGCGAAAAAACTGTTCAAGGTCATCGACGCATTAGCCATTTAATGCCTCCGGTACCAGTTCAGCAGGCACAGCGATTGCACGGGGTGGCATCGGATAATTGCCACCGACCTGCCGCCAGTTGGCGAGCTGATAGACGTAGGCCAGAACCTCGGCCACTGCCGCATAGAGTGTCGATGGTATTTCCTGATCCAGCTCAGCATGGCGATAAAGCGCCCGCGCCAACGGCGGCGCCTCAAGCGTGGGCACTCCGTTCGCAGCGCCGATTTCACGGATTCTCAGGGCGATCTCGCCCATTCCCTTGGCCAGCACCTTCGGAGCCCCCATCCCGCTCTTGTAGGCCAGGGCGACGGCAAAGTGCGTCGGGTTGGTGACGATCACGTCGGCCGTCGGTACCGCCCCCATCATGCGCTTGCGTGCCGCCTCACGCTGCAGCTGCCGGATCCGCGCCTTGATCTGGGGGTTGCCTTCCAGTTCCTTGCCTTCCTGCTTTACCTCTTCCTTGCTCATTTTCAGCTTGTCGTGGTATTGCCAGATCTGGAAAGGCACATCAAGCGCAACGATCAACAGCATCGCCAGGACAATCATGAGAAAACTGTAGTTGACCAGATGACCGGCGCTGTAAAGCCCGACTTCGATTGACTGTCCAAAGAGCGCGAATATATCATCGCGTTCGCTCCACAAAACCCAGAAGGCGACACCACCGACCAGCAGAGCCTTGGCGACCGCCTTGAGGAGTTCGACCAGACCACTCCAGGAAACCAGCCGACCCAGCCCCTTGATCGGGTCCAGACGCCCCGCATCTGGATTCAGCGCCTTCAGCGAGAAATTCCAGCTACCAAGAAAAAAGGGGGAGATCAGTGCGGCAATAACCAGCGCCAGGAGCAGCGGTGCAAAGGAGAACAAGGCATCAAGGGAAAGATCGGCGAAACGCACCAACATGAACCGGGGATCGCTTAACGGCGGTTCCTCAAGAACTAGGCCACGCCTGACAATGGCTGTCGTACGCTGCATCATCCAGGGACCAACGAACCAGAATGCAGCGGCTGAAACGACCAGAACCAGAAAAGCACCGATCTCTCTTGAGCGGGGAACTTGCCCTTCCTCGCGTGCCTGCTCTAATCGTCTGGATGACGCAGGCTCAGTTTTTTCGAGATCGCTTTCTTCGGCCATCAGCGGATTCCAGTTGACTAGAGCCTATTATATAAAAAATCATTAAAAAATAAAGGGGTATGAGAGTTTATTTACATTGATTCTAGAATAGTAGCGTAAGTGCAACATTTTTTGACTTGAGTAATAAAAAAGACAGGGAGCCGAAGCTCCCTGTCTTGTCAGTTAGGGTTACTTTGAGTTAGATGGATCGCTCAAGCGACTTAGTCTGTCTGACTCCAGTCTCGCGTTCAATATGCGCATTTAAATCCGTAAGCAACTCTTTCATATCCAGAATCAGCACGATCTGACCATTTGAAAGCGTCGTCACCCCGGCCACACCACGCGGTCTGAAGTCTTCAAGCGACTTGATTACTGCGTCATCCCGCCCGGCAAAACTATCAACCGAGAGAATGAAACTGCGCTCTGAAGTTTGCATCAACACACCGTATTCCGGTGTTTTCAGTTGCGGCCAACCGAGCAGGCGCGAGAGCGCAACCACCGGCAAAATTTCGCCGCGCACGACCAGGGTTTCCTTGCCGCCCACCTCCTGCATCTTGCTTTTCTCAATGGGAAGTATTTCGCGAACCATCGAAAGCGGCAACGCGAACGGCTGATCACCGAGCAGGACGAGCAGAACCGGGAGAATAGCCAGCGTCAGCGGCAATGAAATGATAAATACCGAACCTTTTCCAGGCTCCGAACGGATCTCGACCGAACCGTTGAGTTTCTGGATATTGGTTTTGACTACATCCATTCCAACACCCCGACCCGAGACGGCTGAAGCCTGAGCCATGGTCGAAAAGCCGGGAAGGAAGATCAGATTGAGGCTTTGCCGGTCATCCAGCGTATTGGCTTCTTCCTCCTTGATGATACCTTTCTCAATCGCCTTCAAACGAATGCGTTCAGGACTCATCCCGCGACCATCATCGGCAATGATCAGGACAATATGATCGCCTTCCTGGCGGGCCTCGAGCCGTACGATACTCTTTGCCGGCTTGCCTGCGGCCAAACGATCCTCTGCCGATTCAACGCCATGATCAACCGCATTTCGAACCAGGTGGATCAATGGATCAGCCAGATCCTCGATCATCGTTTTGTCGACTTCGGTTTCCTCGCCGACAAGGGCCAATTCGACATCCTTGCCTAACTGTCTTGCAAGGTCACGAGCAATCCGCGGATACTTCTGGAACAAACGACCGATAGGCTGCATTCGAGTTTTCATTACCGAGTTCTGCAAATCAGAAACCAGCAGATCAAGCTGACTTACGGCCTGATCAAGTGCGTGCAAGGTTTCCGAATCATTCCGGCCGGCCAGAATGTCGGCACGCAGACTGGTCAGACGGTTTTTGGTCAGACCAATCTCGCCAGAGAGATTAAGTACCTGATCCAGACGAGACGTGTCGACGCGAATCGTTGATTCACGCGCTGCGGCTTTTTCCTCGCTTCGCCGACCCGAAGTCGCCCCAGAAACAGCAAGACCCGGCTTGTCGGTCTCACGTCGCCCCTCAGGCGGGTAATGGGGTGTCATCTGTGCAGCAGATGAGGCAAGCGCATCACCCGCTTGGCCCTGTGCCATAGATGAAGAAGTGGTCGCCGGTACCGGTTTTTCCTGACCGGTCAGCGCACCATGCAGCACTTGCCAATCTGGCCCCTCACTGACTTCGATGTTTGGCGCTGAGGTCACCTGCGCAGACACCTCGACAATGGGCGCATCAACAGTTGCCGCAACCGCCGGATCGGCATGAATCTCGCCTTCTAGTACAGCACGCAAGGCGGCAATCACTTCCGGCTGCGCCGGGCGCGGCAGCGAAGTCTGCGCAAGCTCGCCAAACATGTTGCGAACGCCTTGGGTCGCCGCCATGATAGTGTCCATCAATTCTGGTGTCAGACTGATCTGGGCGTTACGTAACTGGTCAAATAGGTTCTCGGTCAGATGACAAAGCGTTACCAGTTCAGTGGCGTTAAGGAAGCCCGCCCCGCCCTTGATGGTGTGAAATCCGCGAAAGATATCGTTCAGCAACCGCCGATCATCCGGACACCTTTCCAGGTCGACCAGTTTATTGTCGACATCAGAAAGAAGGTCGCCGGCTTCCTGCAGGAAATCCTGCAGCAGGTCTTCCATTCCGGAAAAATCACTCATGATGAAACTCCTAGAATCCCAGGCTGTCGAGCAGATCATCGACCTGCTGCTGATTGCCAACAACGTCAGCACGTCCTCCGGCATTGATCACCGGGCCGTTGAGCAAAGTATTGACGGACTCGGTCCGTTTATCACCAGGCATCGTTTCAATAAGCACGGACATCAGTTGCGTCTCCAACTCCTGTGCAACCGCGATCACTTTCTTGATGACTTGACCAGTCAGATCCTGAAAGTCCTGGGCCATCATGATCTCCAGCAACTGCGCTTTGGTCGATGAAGTTCTCTGCGGCACTGCATTCTTGAGGAATCCCCGCGTTTCTGCGGCGAGCAGCTTGAAATCCTCAACCCCCATCTTGTTGGCGAACAGGGCATCCCACTTCGCACCGAGCAACGCGGCACCTGCTTCCAGCTCTTCCTGCAAGGGATTGGCGATATCGGTGGCGTTCAATACCTTGCACGCCGCCTGCTCTGTAAGATTGGCGATATAAGCCAACCTGTCTCTAGCATCAGGAATCGCCGAGGCCGTTTTTTCAAGAATTTTTTCGTAACCCAGCCCCCCGAGGGTATCGTGCAACTGCCTGGCCATCTGCCCTACCTGCTGGAACACCTTGCCCTGAACCGGCCAGTTTTCAGATGCCTCAGACACGATGACACCCTTGTCGACAGCACTCGAATCACCGGCAGACTTCTTCTCGGCAATCGAATCAAACAAGGCCTGCAAATCCTGCGAGTCGTCGGTCAAGCCATCGCCTTCACGCGCCTGCTGCATGAGGGAAGGCCGGGGTTCAGCAACAGCCGCCGAAGGTGTTGCGGGAGCCACCGGGGTACTTTCCACTCCGCTGGCAATACTGTCAAACAGCGCCTCGAGTTCGCTGGAATCGCCCGTAGTATTCGCGTCACTCATCTCAAGTACCCATTTTGTCAAATATTTTCTGAAGCTTTTCGGATAGCGTCGCTGCAGTAAAAGGCTTGACGATGTAACCGCTGGCACCCGCCTGGGCAGCGGCAATGATGTTTTCCTTTTTAGCTTCGGCCGTAATCATCATCACGGGCAAATGTTTCAGGGTCGGCGTCGAACGAATGGCTTGCAGCAACTGCAGGCCATCCATATTCGGCATATTCCAGTCAGTAACGACAAACTCGAATCCACCCCCCTGAAGTTTCTGGAGAGCAATCGCGCCATCTTCCGCTTCCTCTACGTTGGTAAAACCCAGCTCCTTGAGCAGGTTTCTGACAATACGTCGCATCGTCGAAAAATCATCGACCACCAGAATTCTCAACTTTGGATCAGCCATTGTTTACTCCTGAATTTCTACTCATCGTTCAAGCATTGGGCGTAGCGTGTCTGCCAGCATCTCGGCATCAAACTTGGGAACGTAAGCATCGACGCCTACCGCCCGCCCCATGGCTTTGTTGGCCTCCGAGGAAAGCGAGGAGTGCATGACAACAGGGATGCCGGAAAAACGTGAATCGCCCTTGATGTGCTTTGTCAGGACGTAGCCGTCCATCTCCGGCATTTCCGCATCAACCAGAATGAGGCGAACGTCATTGCTCAGCGAAGAGCCTGTTTGCTGGGCATGCGCCGCCATACCCTGCAACCGGCTCCATGCTTCCGCACCATTGGTGGCGTGCTTGTGCTTGACGCCAAGTTTGTCAAACACCTCTGCAATCTTGCGCCGGGCTACGATCGAATCATCGGCGAAAAATACTCCCGTATCTGCGCCGACCTGTGCCGGAGTAATGTCGATAATGACGGCCTCGCCAAACGCATTGGCAAGGATTTGTTCGACGTCGAGAAGCGACACCAGGGTGCCGTTCTCAAGCTCGGTGATTGCTGTAATAAGCCCCTGATTCGACGACAGGATGCTTTCCGGGGCTCTGACCTTTTCCCAATCCACCCGGATGATGCGGTCGACTTCGTGCACCAGAAAACCGAGCGTGCGTTTTGAGTATTCAGCCACCATCATGGTCTTGCCGCGCTCGATCGGCTCATCCTTATGTTCCAGAAAACTGACCAGGGACAGCACGGGAATCACGTTCCCACGCAGGGATACCAGCCCTTCAACACCGCGTGGCATGTTTGGCGTTTTGGTGATATGTGGAGTACGTCCGACTTCACGCACCTTGAACACATTGATCCCGAATGTCTCCCGCGTTCCCAGCGAGAACAACAGAATCTCCATCTTGTTGGAGCCGGCAAGCCGGGTTCTTGCATCGACGCTATCAAGCAGGTTTTTACTTTCCACCAGGTCCATCGTCATCGTCATACTCCAGCGAGATCACTGCATCAGGCAACAGGCTGCACTACAGGAACAGATCCCAGCAAGCGTCGTGTTAGCGTTTCCGAGAGTTTCTGTGCTTCGAACTTGGGCACGTATTCATCGACACCGACAGACATGCCGAGTTGCTGATTGGACATTCCGGACAGCGACGAATGCATGATCACTGGCACCCCGGCAAAGCGCGGGTCGGTTTTTATTTTCTTGGTCAGGATATACCCATCCATTTCCGGCATCTCGACATCGGTCAGGACCAGACTGACTAGATCACTCACCTGCTGCCCGGAAGCCTGGGCATAAGTGGCAATTTTCTCGAGTTCGTTCCATGCTTCACGCCCATTGATCGCGCCAACGTACTTGACGTTCATGGCCTCGAGAGTGCGCGTTATCTGCTTGCGCGCAACGACAGAATCGTCGGCAAAGAAGACCGTCAGCGTTGGGTCACTGAGCGGTTTTATATTGCGATACACGATTTCCTCGTCGTAATTCGTCGTTTCCGAAAGCACCTTTTCAACGTCCAGCATCATCACCAGACGACCGTCAGGCAACTCGGTCACCGCCGTTACCAACCCGCCCATCTCGGCCACCAGCATCTCCGGCGGAACCCTCATCTGGCTCCAGTCCAGACGAAGAATGGTATCAACGCCCTCAACCAGAAAGCCCTGCGTATGACCGGCGTATTCGGTAACAATCATTATCGAGCGCGGCGTGTCGGTAGCTACCCCGGCATAGCGAGCCAGATCAACAACCGGAACCAGCACGCCGCGCAGACTGACCATTCCCTCAACCGATGCAGGCATCTCCGGTGCAGAGGTAATGACCGGTGTCCGCATGACTTCGCGCACCTTGAAAACATTGATGCCAAACGTTTCACTTCGCCCCGTTTTCGAATTGGTGCCGAGTGAAAATAGCAATATCTCCAGCTTGTTGGTGCCGGCGAGTTTGGTACGAGCATCAATACTTTTGAGCAGTTCTGACATGCATAAACTCCATCCTGGGAAAGCTAGCTTCTACCATGTTACTCAAATCTTAGTTGAACAAGTATCAATCCACTATAACCAACAGAATATAAATGGCGAAATACCTCATCAACCCCGCTATCTGCAGAAAACTCGCGGTCTATTTCAGAACCATTTCAAGGCGCAAACAAGAACCGGGTTATCGTACTGCATCAAGTCATGCGCAAAACATCGTTATCAACCTGGCCGGCCAAGAAGAGTGAGCACACGCCGAGATAGCGCTTCCAGACTGGCGACATCTTCGACCGCACCAATCAATGCGGCTTCACGTGGCATCCCATAAACAACACAACTCGCCTCGTCCTGGCCGAAGGTATGTGCGCCTGCCTTGCGCATGCGCAGCAACCCGTTGGCACCATCCTTGCCCATGCCAGTGAGAATAACCCCGATCGCGTTGTGCCCGACAACCTCAGCCGCCGAGTCAAACAGCACATCGACCGAGGGGCGATGCCGATTGACCGGCGGTGTCTTGAGCAATTCAGTGACAAAAGCCGACGCGCCTCGCTTTATTCTCAAGTGTGAATGACCTGGAGCGACATAGACCGTACCCGATTCAAGCGACTCACCGCCTTGCGCCTCAATCACGCGCGGCGCACAAAGCGTGTTCAGACGTGCGGCGAACGAAGCGGTAAACGACTCCGGCATATGCTGAACGATCAGGATCGGCGGGCAATCCGGAGGTATGCCCAGCAAGAAGATCTTGACCGCTTCTGTTCCCCCGGTTGAGGCCCCGACAAATATGATCTTGCTGCCGCTCGTTACCGGCCTGCTCACGCTGCTCGCTGCGGCAGCCGACTTTTCCATATCAGCGTGGCCTGGGGACGAGTTCATAGACGGTTTTTCCCTGCGAGCGAAACAAATCGGCCGCATGCAAGAAGCTTTCCGAATGCCCGGCAAACAGTAGGCCCGTGTCGCTCATCAAGGGAGCAAAACGCGACAGGATCCTTAACTGTGTCGGTTTGTCAAAATAGATCATGACGTTTCGACAGAACAGGACATCAAGCGGAGCGCGAACCGTCCAGTTCGGCTCCAGCAGATTCAGGCGCTGAAAGCTGATCAGGCGACGCAGTTCCGGACGTACGGTAAAGAGGCCCTCCTGCGCGCCCGTGCCCTTCACAAAAAAACGGCTCAAACGCTCGCGCGAGATACGCTCGACCCGATCCAGCGGATAAACCCCCTTTGCAGCGCTAGCCAGTACACTGGTATCCAGATCGGAGGCCAATATGGTCACTGGCACGTTGAAGCTGTTGAAGGTTTCAACCACGGTCATCGCGATACTGTAGGGTTCCTCTCCGGTCGACGACGCAGAACACCAGATCCTTATCGGTGAACGCCCCTGCAATTTCTTCAGATGCTCGGCAAGAATCGGAAAATGATGCGGTTCGCGAAAAAATGAAGTGAGATTGGTGGTCAGCGAATTGACAAATTTTTCCCACTCGGTCTTGTCGCCTCGCTCAAGTAACGCAAGATAGTCGCCAAAGGATTTCAGGCGCGTTTCGCGCAGGCGGCGCGCAAGGCGGCTATAAACCATGTCTTGCTTGGCATCCGAAAGCGAGATACCGGCATGCTTATGGATCAGCTTGCGCACACACTCGAAATCCGCCGGAGTAAAAGCGAACTCTCGCTCACTGGCATCACGCAGCGCTGTCGCCCTGCTCCAAGAGGGTTTATGTTCAATCACAAAAATGCTCGCAGGCAGTCATAACCGTTCTCCAAGGGCTCGCCAAATCAGTTCCTGACATCGGATTTTCTCAGCGCTGCTGCTACTTCTGGACTCTCATTGTTATCCGCCTCGAGTAAAGCATTGCCATCTTCCTGCAGCATGGCTTCTTCAGTTCGCTTGTTCAGAACCACGATATTGATCCGTCGATTGGCCGAGCTCAAGGGGTCGTTCTTGTCGAACAACACGGTCGAAGACAGGCCAACCACGCGTATCACCTTGTTTTCATCCATGCCGCCGGCAATCATTTCACGACGCGACGCGTTCGCCCGATTCGCCGACAGCTCCCAGTTGGAAAATCCTTTCTCGCCGCCGCCGAACTGCGCCGCATCCGTATGCCCTGAATAACTGACCTTATTGGGCACGGCGTTCAGCGCCTTGCCAATTTCACGCAGGATCACCTTGGAATAGGGCTTCAGTTCAGCGCTGCTGGTGTCAAACATCGGGCGGTTTTTCTCATCGATGATCTGGATACGCAAACCTTCCGGAGTCACATCGATCAGCAACTGGTTCTTGAACTGCCTGAGCATTGAATTGTTCTCGATGAGCTTCTCGATGTTCTGCTTCAGTTCGTTGAGTGTCGCTTTCTCACGCTGCTCGAACTCCTTGCGCAGTTGTTCAGCCTTGGCCTCCTTGAGCGTGGGTGTCTTTTTTGTTGCTTGCACCTCGCCATCCTTGACCTGGCCAGAACTGCTGGTCAGATTCTTGCCGCCGCCCTTCAGAATGCTCGTGGCATCGCCGGCTCCGGTGCCGCCCGACAGACCGACCTTGAGCGGATTGAGGAAATAATCGGCAATGCCCTTGAGATCGCCATTCGCCGTTGAACCGAGCAGCCACATCAGCAGAAAGAACGCCATCATCGCCGTTACAAAGTCGGCGTAGGCGATTTTCCAGGCGCCGCCGTGATGGCCGCCCGCCACCTTCTTGATCCGTTTGATGACTATCGGGCGTTGGTCTTCGCTCATTCAGGGTCCTCGCTCGGCGACACCGGGGCTACTTGCCCTTGCGTGCCTTGAGTTCTTGCTCAAGTTCACCGAAGTTCGGCCGGTCAGTCGAGTAGAGCACCTTGCGTCCGAACTCTACGGCTACCTGTGGCGCGTAGCCTGACATTGAAGAGAGCAGAACGACCTTGATCACCTGATAGATTTTGGAGCCTTCTTCAGCCTTCTGCTCCAGCAAGGTCGCGATCGGAGCAACAAAACCGTAGGAAATCAGAATACCGAGAAAGGTGCCGACCAGCGCACCGCCGATCATCTTGCCAAGTATCGCCGGCGGCTCACCCACCGAGCCCATGACGTTAACCACGCCCATCACCGCCACGATGATACCGAAAGCGGGTACCGCATCCGCTACTTTGGACATGACATGGCCGGGAACCATGACCTCGTGATGGTGCGTCTCGATTTCGACATCCATCAGGTTTTCGATTTCAAGGGCATTGAGGTTGCCGCCGACCATCATGCGTAGATAGTCGGTAATGAACTCCATGACATGATGATCCTGGGATATTGTCGGATATTTTCCGAAGATCGGGCTTTCATGAGGATTCTCGACATCGTTTTCGACCGACATCAAGCCCTCCTTGCGCACCTTGGCCAGCACTTCATAAAGCATTGAGAGCAAATCGACGTAAAGCGTCTTGTTGTATTTCGAGCCCTTGAAGATGCTCGGCAGCCCGCCAATCGTCGCCTTGATGACCTTGATGTTGTTTCCGGCAACGAAACCGCCGATCGTCAGGCCGACAATGGCAATGTATTCGAGCGGCACCCACAAGGCCGCCAGGCTGCCGTGCACCGCGTAGGTTCCGAGCGCCGAAGCCAGAATGATGACGTAGCCGACAATTAAAAACATTCAACATCTCCCTGTCTTGCCGCACTGTGGATACGCTTGATCTTTAATCCCACTTTCAGCGTCATATTGTAGCGGGATGACGCTGCATAGGTAACAAAAACTGCCCTGGAACATTTTCCGGGAAACTCCGTGCTGGACACCCGGAGTGCACGAGTCGGATATCGTATAGAATCGGATGCATGAACTTTGGCTCACCGTCATGAACTACTGCAACCAGTGCGGAGCAGCGGTTGAACTCCGTATCCCGCCGGGCGACTCGTTACAGCGCCATGTCTGTCAGCGCTGCGGTGCGATCCATTACCAGAATCCCAAGCTCGTGGTCGGCTGCATCGCGGAGTGGGAAGGCGATATCCTGCTCTGCCGCCGCGCCATCGAACCACGCTATGGACTGTGGACCCTGCCCGCCGGCTTCATGGAGAATGGCGAATCGACAACACAGGCCGCCTTGCGTGAAACGCTTGAGGAAGCCTGCGCGCGGATTGAAATCGACGATCTGTTCTCGCTGGTCAATGTACCGTACATCAATCAGGTGCACCTGTTCTACCGCGGTCGGCTACTGGACAGCGACTTTGCCGCTGGCGTCGAAAGCCTCGAAACCGCACTTTTTTCTGAAACCGAAATCCCGTGGCAGGAACTCGCCTTCCGAACCGTTGCGCTCAGCCTCAAGGCCTACTTTGCCGATCGCCGTGCTGCTCGTTTCGAATTTCACGAGTACGACCTGAGGCCACCCACCGGCTACTGATCGCCTTCAAGGCTGAATTTAACCGGCAGCAGAATACGGAAATCACGCCCCTTCAGACTTTGCGGCAAACTCGTTGCCCGTGCCGCCTGCGTCATCATCTCCAGCGCCTGCTGATCAAGAACGGCCTGGCCGCTCGAGCGAACAATCACAACTTCTGGAACCGGCAACAGGGCATTGACATTGAGCGCCACTTCCGCCGTTCCCTCCCAGCCACGTTCTCGCGCCAGCACCGGATAACGCTTGAAGCGTCGTGCAGAGATTGCCAACGACAGGCGGTACTGGCGCAAATCATCGGCACTGACGCCCTCACGCGCTTCATCCGGGCCGGGTTGCGCAGTTGACAGCGCTCCTCCCCGAACCGCCACACCCGTCGCAACCGGCTGCGCAGGTGGCTCGACAAGAGTAGTCGAAGGAGGCACCGGAACAAGGATCGGTCGTGCACCGGTATTCCGGATGCGCGCGGAAGACGGCTTGACAGGCTCCGACAGTGGCTTGCTGACCGGCAGGCTGACCGGCTTTGCCGGATCACCCTGGGGGTCACGACTCATCACCACATTGATCGTCGCAGCCGGCGGCTCAAGCCGCACCGGAAACAGGATGACCCCATGCCACAACAGCACGGCATGAATCAGCACGGAAAAAATCAGGGCGCGCACCAGCGTGTGGCGAGACGAGGGAAGCATCGATTACGCAGACCGGGGAGAAGGGCTCAAGGCATAAGAATAGCGCACCGCTACACCGCCAACTTGGCAAACTTCAATGCCAGGAGGTGTTGACAATCATTTCATAGGCCACGAGATGGTTTCAAATACCCCCGGAGTTCCGATGAGGTTTTGAACGCCCGGGTTTTGGTGTTAAATTGACTCTGGTCTGCGCGGCTTCAGTTTTTCATTTACCCGAACTAGGGCTGTGCAGCAAGCCTTCCCCCCACAGTGACCCCGAACCCTGACGGCTATTTACCTGTCCCGGACTTTGACACCTGCGTTCCGTTGTATTCTGACAGTCGACAGGCAAGGATCGTCCCATTGCAATTCACCGAACTTGATGACGACAGATGCGCAATACAGCGCGGCCAGGCGCGCCGAAGCCGGACACGAGCTTGCCGTCCTGGCCAGACCGCGTGTCATACTGCGGCGCCGCGTTCTCAAGCTGATGGCACACGTCGATCCTGCACTGCGTCCGGACCGGGATCACCGGCCGGTTCGCTGAACAATTCAAGTTAATCAATGGTCAGGTCAGACAACAAATCCGCCACCTCGGTGAAGACGATCCAGCTTCATGGCCCGCTCCTGCGTGGCGACAAGCGACCGCGGGTGGCGCTGATCGGCCGTTATGGTGTCGGCAAGAGCACCATCTTCGAGGATGCCTCCAGCCCGGTTGCACGGCACGAGCGTCTGGCCGGCGTTGGCGGCGCTTACCAGGAATGCGTGGTCGACGTCGGACTCGACCAGATTGCCCTGGTCGATCTGCCTTCGATTGATTCGCTGCATCATTTGAGCGAGCACGATCAGGCCGTACTCATGTATCTGCTGTGGGGCGACCACTGGCCACTCGCTGCAGCGCACGAGGTGGACCTTGAGCGTGCGGATTTCCCGGCGCCGGATGTACTGGTGCAGGTCGTTGACGCAACGACACTGGCCAAGGATCTCGAACTCAGCCTTGAGCTGGGACTTTTCGGGCGGCCGCTGGTGATTGCCCTGAACCGCGTCGACGAAGCCCGAAAGAAGGGAATATTCATCAACGTACACGCACTCAGCGAGCGGCTGGGCGCACCCGTTATCCCGACCATTGCCTATATGGGCAAGGGAATTTCGGCACTTTTTGAGGCAGTTCTGGACGTAGCGCGCGAGAAGACCTGCCCGATGCCTCAGCCGCCAACGCGGCATATCGCCGAAAGCCTGAAACCGCTCAATGCCGTCATCGCCCATCCTGAAATCGAAGACGTTTTTCAGGTACCGCGTGCCCTCCTGCTCTCGCAACTGGCCGAAAACGACGACTATTTCCTGCGCGCCCTGGGTTCCCACTTCCCCGATTTGCTGCCCCGCATAGAAGAGGCCAGAACGCAGGCCGAAGAATTGCTGCCACGACCGCTCTCCGAAGAACTGCATGCCGACCGCCATCACCGTGCCGCCGTGTTGTTCGAAGCGGTAACCAGCCCGCGCGGTGTCGACGCCGGTCAAAGCTGGCGGCGCTGGCTCGACGAGTTGTTCCTGCATCCGCGCTGGGGCCTGCTCGGCAGCCTGCTGGTTTTCGCCCTTGTTCTGCTGCTCGTCTTTGAAATGAGTGCCCTGCTCGACTCCTGGACCTCGGCGCGGCTGGCGGACTGGGTGCAGCAATGGCAACCCGGATCGACGGCGGGCGTCATCGGCCGCGCCGTAGCCGACGGACTGGTCGGCCTGGTCGGCATCGTCGTGCCCTACATGTTGCCGCTGGTTCTATTGCTGGTCGCGCTTGAAGAATCGGGAGTCATGCACCGCGTGGCCTTTGTCGTCGACCGCGGCTTCCACCATATCGGATTGCATGGCGGTGTCGCGGTCCCCTTCCTGATCGGACTGGGCTGCAATGTACCGGCGATTTCTGCCGCCGCCGTCACAGGATCGCGGCGCGAACGCGTGGTGTCGGCGATTCTCATCACCTTCGTTCCCTGCTCGGCGCGTTCGGCGATCATCCTGGCCATCGGCGGCAAGTATCTCGGAGGCCTCGGCGTATTCGCCATTTTCATGCTGACGCTGTTCGTGATTGCCTTGCTCGGAAAGCTGCTTACGCGTCACTACTCCGATGGCGCACCGGGAATGGTCCAGGAAATTCCGCCCTACGCGCTTCCGGTGTGGGGCAAAGTCTGGCGCAAAACCTGGGCGCGAACCGAGGACATTGTCACCATTGTCACGCCATTGCTGGTTCTCGGCAGCGTGGTTCTGGCACTGCTCAGCCACTTTGGCGCCGACGCCCTGATCAACACCGCGTTGATCCCGATAACGGCCTGGTGGCTCGGTCTGCCCCTTGTCCTTGGCGTACCCATCCTGTTTGGCGTCCTGCGCAAGGAGCTGTCGCTGCTGATGATCTATCAGGCGCTCGGCACGCTGGAGATCATGCCGCTGCTCGATCATGTGCAGATTTTCACTTTTCTGGTTTTCCTGACCTTTTACGTACCGTGCCTGTCGACTTTTGCCGTCATGCTCAAGACGCTGGGGCGCCGGGAAGCCTGGTTCTCGGTGCTGATTTCCCTCGTCAGCGCGCTGCTCATGGCCGGCGCGGTTCGCTTGCTGCTGGAACTGGCCAGGGTAATCGCCTAGCCGCCTTGTTGACTCACACCAGGCTATGACAAACACCGCTGAAGGCTCAGAATGAGGCCGACGCTAATCCTGAAAACATCATGGACCACCTGATCAAAGACACCGCGACACTGGAGCTTTACGCCTGGCTGGATCCGGATGCCGAGTTGCCGGGCTGGGACGTGCTCACCGGCAACCCCTTCGGTACGTCCTTGCCGGAAGACCAATTCACCACGGTGCAGAATTATTTTGCCGAATACCATCTCGAATATTACCGGCAGCGGCTCTACAGCAACTTCCCCAGTCGCCTGCACGCCCTGCTGCTCTTTGCCACACGCGTCGACGCCGAGAATTTCCGTGCCAAACATCCCGGCCGCGTCTTTGGCAAAACGCTGGTTCGTGCGCGCAGCCAGGGAGCTTACGTCGTCTCGTTTCACGATTCAAGCTGGCTGGATTACCTGCGCCTGCCGCACAGCCTCAGCCTGACGACGCTCTACGAAGTTTCCAGCCACTACTGGAAAGGCGCGCTGGTCGAGGAAATCGGCCTGCGCTTCATGAACGAACGCTGGCGCGAACCGCCGGTCATCGAAGCCCTGTTCCAGGGAACGCTGGAGCCCATTCACCTGCAGCAACATACCCCCTGGCTACCCGGATTTTCCTGAGCGTTTGTGCAGAAATCATTGCTGCCAGATGTCCACGTTCGTCACCCCGGTAAAAGCCGGGGTCCAGTTCGTTTATCTGATTGTTTTATTGAATATCGGAGGAAGGTACTGGATTCCGGCGTTCGCCGGAATGAGCGCGAAGCTTGGCCTCGGGCCACGGCTTGGCAGCCTCTGAGCAATCGATATGCTTTTTTCATTGGCGTCCCGGCAGAATCAGTGGGGGTAGCGGTTGCGGTTGCGGTTGAGGTCGGTGCGGTGGAGCAATTGGCTGCGGCAGCGGCACAGGCCGTCTGGGGTTGTTCAGAATCGTCACAAAGCGCATGAAAAAGCGGATGGGTTTCGCCTTTTTGATGACCTGCCCGCCTGCGTCAACAATACTTGCGTCCAGTTGCATGCTCTGATTGGCCGGCGGCAGGGTATCGCCCCAGAACTCCGGCGGAACGACGAACTCGGTAGCGGTAAAGCGCTGACCGACCGGGCGACCGTTGATGCTGACCGTAAAGGCATGCCCGGCCCCGAGTTGCAGCGGCGGATCGACGGCAACGCGCACCTCGAAGAGCGCCGTATTGGCGGCGGCACTGCCGTTATCCTCAGGGGAAACAATGGAAAAGCTGCGGTACGCTGGCACGGTGAACTCGGGCATCATGCTCTCACCTCGGCCTGGCGGAGGGGCAGGCTCGGCAGGTCTGCTGGCTGGCTCCGGAGCCACGACATTGAGCGGCTGCAAGGTAACTTCCCGGGATCCCGACTGCGGCTTGTCGGAAAAAACCGGACCCTTTGCTCCCGGCGTCACATAAACGCCCTGCGCTTGCAGCGTAACGTTCTGGAGCATCAGGGCAGAGAACAGAATGATCGTCGTCAGGAAAGATTTCATCAGAGCCTCCGTAACCTTGGCAGTCAAACAGCCCCGGCCTTGGTCAAGGGCCGCAATCCGTCCAGCATAGCCGCAGCCACCCTGGGCGAATAAAGCATGGTCAGATGACCCAGACCATCAATGGTCCGGCTCTGCGCCCCCGGCCATTGCAGATTCGACTGCGGCATCACGAAGTTGTCATGCGGGCTGAAGATGGTCAGAGTATCGGCAGCTGGCGCTTCGCTGGCAAGTGCCTTCAACCACGCATTGCCTGGCGTCATCTGGCGGGCGTTTTCGCCGATCCCGATTCTCGCCAGCTCGCTGCCCGCATGCGGTGTCCCCAGCGTCATCAGCCGCTTCACTCTAGCGCTGCCGTAACGACGCAGACAGGCACGCGCCACCAGCCCGCCCATGCTGTGCCCAATCAGGATCACCTGTCTTGCTGCGGTCGCCGCGAGCACCTCGTCGATGCGCCTGGAGACAGGATCCACATAGTTCTCGATACTCGTGTAGATAGGCTCCAGACTGATCGTCGCCACCACCCAGCCTGCGCCCTCCAGGCGCCGGCGCAACCAACACCACGCCGCTCGCGAACAGCCATAACCGTTGATCAGCAAC
>NZ_JAEUOI010000029.1 GCF_016790145.1 Propionivibrio sp.
GCTATAGGTGCCGCCCTCGCAAGAATCCCCGCTGCACTAATTCTGGTGTTTGGTAGCGCTGCCGTTTGTGGTACAGCGCTGCTTTCGGGTTACGGCAGTATGATTCTTCCGTAGCCGAACCCCAACCCATCATTCCACCGAAGCTGCGCGAAAAACCTCGCAGGCTGGTGAGCTCGAACGTTGGACGTCCTCTTTTTCAACCGAGCCGCTTGCGGTTGATAGGGTGAGTAGGTCTTTTTGACAAGCAGCCGTTCCAGCTCATGGCCACTGATTTTTGCATGGCGATTGTCGAATGGTTGCAATGAACGAATCAGTTGCCGCTCAGGTTGCGGACCCCGATAACCGCTGAGGCCGATGAGCACTCATTGATGACAAAATTGTGAGCGTCAGTAATCCGGGAGCGCTGCTGTCGTTCATTTTGGTAATTTCAGCGAACTGCGAACAACGGCCACCCGATAATCCGGAGTCTACAATTGCGAAGCCGTCAGATTGGTTTCACTCCGTCCACGCGATAATCCGGATTCCCCCATTCTGGTGGCCTGGTCAAATGGAATGTGATTGCAGCAGAGAGTCGAAGTGAAAAAAACCGGCATGCCTGCGAGACTCATGGCGTGGGTTGGCGGCAAATCGAAGCCCGCCAAACCAGCGTTAGCGCTCGAATACGGCGCTATCCCCTGGCTGTTGGCCGCGGCCATGGCTACAGCGGCCCCGCACGTTCTCCATCTCCCCCTCTGGCTGTCGATGCTCGGCGGCAGCATGCTTCTCTGGCGTATCGGGCTATGGCATCTGAACGCCCGCCTGCCCTCGCGCTGGCTGCTGGCGCTGCTGGTACTGGTCGGCGTTGCCGGAATCGGCTGGCAGTTCCGCACCCTGCTCGGCAAGGAGGCGGGCGTTGCCCTGCTCTTCTTCCTGATGGCGCTCAAGCCGATGGAAATGCGCACCAGGCGCGACGCCATGGCGCTTGTCATGCTCGGCTTCTTCCTGCTGCTCACGCATTACTTTTTCTCGCAGAGCATCCCGACCGGCTTGTGGCTGCTCGCTTCGACCACCCTGCTCACGGCGACGCTCATCCGCGTGCACGGCGGCGCCCAGCCGGTGGGCGCCATCGTGCGTTACGCCGGCCTGCTGCTGGCGCAGGCCGCCCCCTTCATGCTGATCATCTTCCTGCTCTTCCCGCGTGTCTCCGGCCCGCTCTGGGGGCTGCCACAGGACGCCTACTCGGGGCTTTCCGGCCTCTCGGAGCAGATGTCGCCGGGCTCGCTGAACAACCTGATCCAGTCCGGCGCCATCGCCTTCCGCGTCCGGTTTTCCGGTGAGGTTCCTGAAAAATCCGATCTCTACTGGCGCGGCCCGGTGTTCGAAGACTACGACGGCCAGACCTGGCGTGCGCGGGTGCGCGATCCACTGAGGCCAGGCCGGCCACCGCTCATCGAGGCGGGCGACAGGAAGGTCAGCTACGTCACCACGCTCGAAGCGCACAACCAGCGCTGGCTGCTGGCGCTCGACCTGCCGCTGGTGCTGCCGGACGATAGCGGCCTTTCACCGACTCTCTCGCCGACGCTTGAAACGCTGGCCAGAGAGCCGGTCCTCAGCCGGGCGCGATTTGCCCTGACCTCGTCTCTCGACTTCGTGGCCAACCGGCAGGAAACCCCGGCCATGCTGCAACAGTCGCTGCGCCTGCCGCCCGGTCTCAATCAACGCAGCCGCGAACTGGCTGAAGCGTGGCGGGAAAAGTTCAAGACCCCCGAACGGATCTCCGGCGCCGCACTGCTCTTCTTCCGGCAGGAAGCCTTCTTCTACACCTTGCGACCGCCGCTGCTCGGCCAGAACGCCGTCGATGACTTCGTCTTTGGCACGCGGCGCGGATTCTGCGAGCACTTCGCCTCGGCCTATGTCGTCCTGATGCGCGCCGCCGGCGTGCCGGCCCGTGTGGTGGCCGGCTATCAGGGCGGTGAGCTCAATCCGGTCGATGGCTACCTCACCGTTCGCCAGTCCGATGCCCATGCCTGGGCCGAGATCTGGCTGGACGACCAGGGCTGGGTTCGCGTCGACCCGACGGCGGCGGTCGCCCCCTCGCGCATCGAAGTCGGCATCGAAGCCGCGCTGCCCGCGGGCGACCCCTTGCCGGCGCTGGTGCGTATCGACAGCGAGTTGCTGCGCGACTTGCGCAACCGCTGGGACGCCGCAAACAATACCTGGAACCAGTGGGTGCTCGGCTACAACCCGCAACGCCAGCGCGAGGTGCTTTCCAGGCTCGGGCTGAACGAACCGGACTGGCGCAACATGACGGCAGCACTGGCGACGCTGTGTGGCATCGCGCTGCTGCTCGTCACCTGGTGGACGCTCCATCAGCGCACCACGACACCACCCGCACAGCGCGCCTGGCAACGCTTCTGCAAGCGGCTCGCCAGGCTGGGAATCGTGCGCGCAGCGTGGGAGGGGCCGCTCGATTTTGCCTCGCGCGTGGCGCGCGAGCGACCGGAACTGGCCGCCCTGACGAGTGAAGCGGCCAGCCATTTCGCAGACCTGCATTACGGCACCGGCAAAGCGGAGCAACTGCAAAAACTCAGGGAATGCACGCGGCGTTTGAAGCCACTTTAGCCGCCGTCATGGCGAAACTGGCTGTTGGCCGGCTGCCAGGTGGGCGCCGTGTCAGGCTATGATCTTGTCACCATGAGAAAATGACGCAATCCGCAAGAAACAAATGGATGCCCGGCAAGTAATTAACGCAATAAACGAGTAAGCTTCAGGTTGATATTTCATAAATTGACTCCAGCAAGCGCCATGGTTTTAATCAGAAACGGCAAAGTCAGTCGCTATACGATACTGGAAGATCTCGGTCACAACGCCTCTGGTACTGTTTTTCGCGTTGATGACCCGGTTAATGAACGGGATGTGGTTCTCCGAGTTTTCGATGCGAATCTTCCCCAGCAGCAGAAAGCAGACTTTCTTCTTCGCTTCTTTGAAGAAGCTCGTGTTCTGGCAAAACTGCATCACCCGAATATCGCTACCATGCTTGACGTAGGTGAAAGTAACGACTCCTACTTCGTTGTCACTGAGTATGTCGTTGGCCGTTCGGTTGATATGCTGCTGGGTGATCGCCTGGTTTCAGCCGAGCAGGCCATCGATATAACCATCCAGGCGGCGGCAGGGCTGGCTTATGCGCACGCCCATGGAATATTTCACGGCGGGCTCAAACCTTCAAAACTCCTGCTGGGTGACGACGGAATTTTGCGCATCACCGACTTCGGTGTTGCTGGCCTAACCGAAACTTCAACCTCACGCATCGGGCTAATTCTATATTCGGCACGCTTCGTCGCGCCGGAACAAATCAAGGGGCAAAACACGGACGCGCGTACTGATCTTTACGCGCTGGGTACCATACTCTATGAAATGGCAACCGGCCAACCGGCATTCGGGCGCAAAGGCGGCCGGATCGATCAAATGATGAAGGAAATCGTTGCCGAACCTCCTGAACGACCGTCGAAGCTCAAGCCCGACCTGCCTGCCGGCCTTGAAACAGTAATTTGCCGTCTATTGGAAAAGACGCCGGATGAACGCTACCAAAGCGCAGAACAATTGATCGCTGATCTACGCGGACTTGCGCCCCTTCCGATAATCCGCTTCCCTTCTTCAAGAGGGGCGGCCTTGTCATCATCGTCATCCATGCCGGCTTCCACGGCGTCACCTTCCCGCCACCGTGGCGGCACGTCCAGTACCGGAGCCATGCCACAGCCAGGTTTATCGATTGACTTTGAAACGAAGCTGATTGCTGATATCGAACTGTTCAAGCAGCGTGGCGACGAGATCCTCGCCAGGGCCAGGGAAAGCGCCCCAGAGACCTTGGAAGTATCAGAAACGTCGATGCGGGCTGCATTTACCTTCCCGACCATCTGCCCTGACCAGTTGGAGAGCCAGTTCAGTGAACCATTGCAACCGTCTAGATTACCGCCAGGAACACTGCTAGCTGACTTGACCAGTGCTGCACGGTATCTGCAAAGAAGGGAAGTGCGCCCCAAACCACTGGATTACGTTGAAGCCGATGCATTAAGTGTTCGTATGCGTCAATTGTTCGATTACCTCAAGGACCTGACGTCTAATCTAAATGTCGTAAAGCCAGCCAATCCCCATGTTTACCGCCTCCTGTCAGTAGGAGAAATCACTGACCTGGCATGGGATCATGGCACGGTGCATTCTCGACCCTACAACAGTGACATCGATGTAAGAATCGAATCGATCACCCTCAATTACACCCTGTCCGCGCCTCATTCGTTCGAGGTCAAGCGAGACATTATCAGCGCTGAATCACTGCGAAACAACCTCAAGGCTGCACAAGCGATATACGAGGAACAAGCCATTTCAGGAAAGCGGGGTGTAGCCAAAGAAACTTTGTTTAGAATCGCTGGAACGATCAAGCTTTCAGCCGATTTCATGTGCGACTACAAGACCGGTTTGGTACAACTCAATCTTTTTAACGTCGAACGCTTTGGGCGTGAACGTTATCGTATTGCCCCGGAAAATCTTACATTCAAGTTCTGCGAAGAGTTTGCTCGGCATATTCTCGGCCAACGCAACTGTTTGGCCGACTTCATTTTCCCGGCAGGATTGATCAAACCACGACAGTAGGCTGAAGAAATATACTTCGCCGGGCGAATCCCGTTGTTGCTGAACACCGCTCACTCTGTTCAAGGGAATGTCCGTGCAGCAGGCCTTGCCGGGAAACGGCCTGGAATACCCGACAGCATCCATCAACTAATTGAATACATGAAGTTTTAAAACGTAAAAGGTGTACAGTAATGTTGTCTTTTACATTGAATGCCTATAGCATCACACGATGTTTCCTTTGCGCCACACGTAACGCATTTATGGCATCTCGTCCTGCACATTCAACAGATCATGAATTTTCTTGCCGCAACCGTGAATGGTTTTCGCAGAACAAACCACAATCATGCTTGCTGGTTCGATCCGCTTCGCAAGAAAAAGCAGGGGCGTGGCTGGGGTTATCTGTTAACCCTCCTGCTGCATTCATCGGTGAGCCCGGTGGCCACGGCGCAAACCTTGCCAGGCGAAATCAACGCTCAGGAATTGCAACGCCAGCAGGAACGCGAGCGCGCCTTGCGCGAGCAACAGGAGCTGACACCTGACGTTCGCCTGCAGTCCGCCGTACCGGTCGAAGCCGTGCGGCTGCCTGAATCCGAAACACCCTGCTTCATCATCAACGAGATCGTTCTCAAAAGCGTTGATCCGTCCTTCGACTGGGCCTTGCCGGCGGCCGATGTGGCGGACGATCCTGCCACTGGGCGTTGCCTTGGCAGCGAGGGCATCAATCTCGTCCTGCGGCGAATCCAGAATGCCATCATTGCGCGTGGTTACGTCACCACCCGCGTACTTGCCGAAGCGCAGGATCTGCGCAGTGGCATCCTTACCCTGACGGTCATTCCGGGGCGTATCCGCGCCATCCGCTTCACCGACGACAGCACTCCCCGTGCCAACGCATTGAACGCACTTCCGGCCCGGCCGGGCGATCTGCTCAATCTGCGTGACATTGAGCAGGCGCTGGAAAACTTCAAGCGCCTGCCCAGCGCCGAGGCGGACATCCAGATCGTGCCGGGCGACGAAGCGGGTGCCAGCGATCTCGTCATTGCCTGGAAACAAGGCTTCCCGCTACGCCTGACGCTTGCCGTCAATGACGGCGGCTTTGACAGTACCGGCAAGTATCAGGGCAGCATCACCGTTGCCGCAGACCACCTGCTGGCGCTCAACGACCTCTTCTACGCCAGCTTCAATCACGACCTCGGTGGCGGCCAGGCGGGAGCGCGCGGAACCCGGGGAAACACCCTGCACTACTCGCTGCCCTGGGAGTACTGGATGCTGGGCGCTACCACCAGCAACTACCGCTATTACCAGTCCGTTGCCGGCGCCAGCCAGACCTATATCTACAGCGGCACCAGCGAAAATTACGAAGTCAGGCTGTCACGCCTGATCCTGCGCGACTCTTCGAGCAAGACCATTGCATCGCTACGCGGCTACCTCATCAATTCCAGAAATTACATCGACGACACCGAGATTGAAGTCCAGCGCCGTCGCATGGCCGGCTGGGAGGTCGCACTGACGCATCACACTTTCATGGCCGAAGCCACGCTCGATCTCAACTTCGCCTATCGGCAGGGCACCGGGGCCTTCTCCGCGTTGCCTGCACCCGAAGAGGCATTAGGCACGGGCAGCGCGCGCCCCACGATACTTACTGCCGAAACCTTGTTCACCCTGCCTTTCCGGCTGGGCGGACAAAGCCTGCGTTATATTAATACCTGGCGGGCGCAGTCAAACAGGACGCCTCTCGTGCCGCTGGATCGCTTTTCCATCGGCGGGCGTTACACCGTACGCGGCTTTGATGGTGAAAGCGTACTCATGGCCGAACGCGGCTGGCTTATTCGCAACGACCTCGGAGTGATACTCGGCGACAGCAGGCAGGAACTCTACCTCGGCCTCGATCATGGGCAGGTTGGTGGCCCGTCGGCCGAACTGCTGGTCGGCAAACGACTGACCGGCGCCGTTCTTGGAATGCGCGGCGGCTACCGGGACCTGAGCTGGGATTTCTTTACCGGCTGGCCGCTGCAAAAGCCGCAGAACTTCAAAACAGCAAATAATGTCGTTGGATTCAATCTCGTCTGGACCTACTGAGCAAGGACTGTCAGGAAATCAAACCGGGGGCCAATCATGATGATCAGAAACCGTTATCGCAACGTTTGCAACCCGCATCGCGACAGGCAGATGGCCCTCGCAAAAATTGCTGGCACATTCGCCAAGGGCATCGGCCTAATCGACCCGGGTTGGGCCGGATACGAACTGATGCCCCTACGTCAACGGGTTCGGCTCAAACCCCTGGCGTTTGGCCTGCTTCTTGCTCTCGGTGCCCCGTTGCTCGGCGTTCCGTTAGCGGATGCCCAGATCGTCGCCTACCGCAATGCCCCTGCCACTCAGCAAGCGACCATCCTCAATGCGGCCAACGGCATCCCCCTGGTCAATATCCAGACCCCCAGCGCGGCCGGTGTTTCACGCAACAGCTACAGCCAGTTCGACGTTCAGCAACCCGGTGCGATTCTCAACAACTCGCCGACCAACGCGCAGACCCAGCTCGGTGGCTGGGTACAGGGAAACCCCTGGCTGGCCGGTGGCAGCGCGCGTGTCATCCTCAACGAAATTTTCTCCGCCAACCCAAGCCAGTTGCTTGGCTATGTCGAAGTCGCCGGAAACAGCGCCCAGGTCATCATTGCCAATCCCGCCGGCATCACCTGCAAGGGTTGCGGCTTCATCAACGCCAGCCGCGCCACCCTCACCACCGGCACCCCGATCTTCAACAACGGCAATCTCGACGGCTACCGCGTCGAAGGTGGCAGCATCCGCATTGAGGGCGCCGGAATGGACACCAGCCGTGCCGGCCACACTGACCTGATCGCCCGCGCCGTTGAAGTCAATGCCGGTCTCTGGGCCAACAGCCTGCGAATCACCACCGGCAGCAACCGGGTCGACGCAGAACACACGCTTGCGACACCTATCGCCGCCAGCGCATCGGCAACGACTCCAGCTTTCGCCATCGATGTCGCCCAGCTCGGCGGCATGTATGCCGGCAAGATCATCCTGGTCGGCACCGAGGCCGGCGTCGGTGTGCGCAACGCCGGCCATATCGGCGCCAGTGCCGGCGAAGTCGTCATCACCGCCGATGGCCGGCTGCTTAACAGCGGCCGCATCGGCAGCGTAGCCCAGACGCAAATCAACGCCAGCCGCGGCATCGACAATAGCGGCACAGTCTATGCGCAGGGCGACGCCGTGCTCACCACGCGTGGCCACATCGACAACAGCGGAGTCATCGCTGCGCAAGGCAACACTGCGCTTTCGGCAAGCGGCGCGGGTAGTCGCATCAGCGGCACTGCGGCCTCGGTGCTGGCCGCCGGCATCAACCTGGACGGGAGTTTCGGCAACAACGCCCGCCTTGATGTCAGCGCCAGCGAGAACGTCGCACTGCATGGACAAAACCTTTCCACTGGCGATCAGTTCATCACGGGCAGCACGCTTGACCTTTCCGACATCAAGGGCAGTTCCCGCAACCTGACCCTGACCGTCGCGAACGGTAGTCTCGACGCACGTCGCGCAATACTCGCCGCCACCGGTACTCTGAGCGCCACCGCCGCGCAGAGCCTGCTGCTCGACAATGCTAGTAGCAGCGCGCAGCAGGTGCAACTGACCGCGCACGACATGTCCAACGTTCACGGCGAACTGGTACAAACCGGGAGCAGCGACACCGCCATCGCCCTGGCGGGGACGCTGAACAACACGCAGGGGCGGCTGGCCAGCAATGGCCGAAACTTCATTCTCTCGGCACAAGGCATCGACAATACCGAGGGCAGCATCGTGCATGCCGGCGACGGAAGCCTCGGCATCCATACCAACACGTTCACCAGCACGCGCGGCAGCCTGGGCAGCAACGGTCTGCTCGACCTTGTTGCGAGTACGTTCATGCTTGACGCGGGCTCGGCTGTCGCCAGGCTCATTCGCATTGATGTGGCGACGCTCTCCAGCCGGGGAGGTGAAATTGCACAGACCGGAACCGGCAACACATTGATCAATGTCAGCGGCGCTTACTTGAATGACAACGGCACTCTGACCAGCAAAGGTCATACTTCACTGACGCTTGGTCGACTCGAAAATCGGGGTGGAACCCTGTCAGCCAGCGGCGGTGCCAATCTCACGCTGAACGCCAGCGGCCTGCTCGAAAATGCTGGCGGATTCATTGGCGCCGATGGCGAGGTACAGCTTGCCGCGCAGGCTATAGGCAACCACCAGGGGCGGATCACGGCGGGGCAGTCGCTACAGGCCACGACCAGCCAGGGTATCGACAACACCCAGGGCCTGCTGGCTGCCAATGGCAACCTGGACCTGCACTCTGCGAGCCTCGATAACTCCCTGGGCACGATAGGCTCGGTGCACGGGAAGGTGATGGCCGACGCGGGTACCGGCAGGCTTGCCAACCCTGCCGGACGCATCGAAGCGGCACAGGACATCACCCTCGCCGGGACCGGCCTGAGCAATACCGATGGCGTCATCACCGGGCAAAACCTGCGGCTCGACAGCCGCTCACAGTCACTCGACAACAGTCGGGGTACCCTGGCCAGCGCCGGTACGCTTGAACTGCACAGCGGAACGCTGAGCAATGACGTCGGCCTGATCCAGGCGATCGGCGCGCTGACCATCAACACCCACGGCCAGACGCTGAGCAATACCAATTCTGGCGCCGGTGGCGGCATTCTTGGCCAGAGCACCGTGACGCTCACGACGGGCGACCTGGCTAACGTCGCCGGCATTATTGGCGCCAAAGGTGTGCTCGACATCAGCAGTTCGGCCATCGCCAACACCGCCGGCGCCAGTCTGAGCAGCGAACAGGACATCCGGATAAATGGTACGAGCCTGGACAACCGGGGCGGACAGATTCAGGCGCTCGGCTCAACCGGCCTGCAGATCGGCGCTACGGTCGATAACACGTCCAGCCTGATCCGGGCCGGCCAGACTCTCGATATGACAGCAGGGCGCATCATCAACAGCACCACCCACGGCATCAATCAGGGAATCGAAGGCCGGTCTGTGAACCTCGGCGCCAGCGAGATCGACAACAGCAACGGCGCCCTGCGCGCCAGCCAGACGCTGACGCTGACCAGCGGTGGCACGATCAACAACAGCGGTGGCCTCATCTCCTCCGCGCAGACACTGCAAATCGTCGACCCGCAGGCCGCGCCGACGAGCAACTCGGCGAGCAAGACCCTTGCCGTCTCCAACAGCGGCGGCCTGCTGATAGCCGACCAGTTGCTCAGCCTGGACAGCGCCAGCCTGAGTGGCGACGGGTCGGTACTCGGTCAGGGTAACTTGAGCATCAAACTCATTTCCGACTTCACGCATACCGGCCAGTTTGCCGCCAACGGCAACGCCACGCTTGAAACCACCGGTACCCTGACCAACCGCGCCCGCATGCAGGCCGGCAACAGCCTCAGGCTGAGGGCCGCTACCCTGAACAACGAAACCAGCGGCGAAATCGTGGCCGGAACGCTTCATCTCAACGCCACGGCTGCCCACACCCTGACCAATCGCGGCCTGATCGACGGACAGGACACATTCATCGACACCCCCACTCTCAACAACCTCGGCAGCGGTCGCATCTACGGCGACCATGTTGCCATTGCCGCCACCACCCTGAACAACGACGCAGATCACAGCGTTGCCCCGGTTATCGCCGCCAGAACCAGGCTCGACATTGGTGCACAAACCATCAACAACCGTGAACACGCGCTCCTCTTCAGTGCAGGCGACCTGGCCATCGGCGGCGCGCTGGATGTCAACCATCAAGCCACCGGCCAGGCGGGATCGCTCGATAATATCAGTGCCAGCATTGAAGCCCTTGGTACTCTGTCGATCGATGTCGTCACCCTGAACAACAAGCGCAGCACTTTCGGAGTCAGGCGTGACTTTCTCGACACGCAGACGGCGTACAGCCAGCGCTGTGACAATCCACCGAGTTGCACTTACATCTCGTATATCACCGACCAGACCACGCGCTACCAGGATATTGTCACCAGCGCCGCGACAGCGGCGAGCATTCGGGTCGGTGGCCACACCAGCCTGAACGCGACGAATCTGGTCAACGAATACAGCAGCATTGAGGCCGGCGGCAACTTCAACCTGACCGGCAGCACGCTCACCAACCAGGGTGCCGAACTCTATCTGCAAACCGACCTGATTCATAGCGAACACCTCATCCACTGGGGAGACCGCGACCACGGCACCACAATCACAGCCAGCAGCAGCAGTACGCTGACCGGCACCGTACCGGCCATCATCAGCGCCGGCGGAACCTTGACTGGAACCTATACCGGGCGAATTGACAACCTGACCCTGCGCCAGAATACCGCCCCCATCACGACGCCTTCGGGCACAACAATCCTTGCACTCAACACTGGCAGCGTCAGCCAGGGCGCCACGGCGGCCAATGCCGCGAGCACCGCTATCGGCAACGGGCAAACGATGTCGCTGCTCACCCAGGTCAACGCCGTGAGCGCCAACAGCGGTAGCGGCCCGGCAACGGTCATCCGCACCGTTACTCCGAGCACCACTCTGCCCGACAATAGCCTGTTCCTCAGCAACCCCAGCCCGACGGGACATTACCTGATTGAAACCGACCCGCGCTTTGCCGGCTACCGCCAGTGGCTGACCAGCGACTACCTGCTGCAGGCGCTCGCGCTCGACCCGGACACCCTGCAGAAGCGCCTGGGTGACGGTTTCTACGAACAGCGGCTGATCAATGAACAGGTTGCCCAACTCACGGGCCGCCGTTATCTGGCCAATTACCAGAATGACGAAGCCCAATACCGCGCCATGATGGATGCCGGCGTGACCTATGCCCAAGCCTGGAACCTCATCCCCGGCATCGCGCTGAGCGCCGCCCAGATGGCGGCGCTGACCACCGACATCGTCTGGCTCGTCGAAAAGGACGTGACCCTGACCAACGGCCAGACCAGCAAGGCCCTCGTCCCGCAAGTCTATGCCCGGCTCAGGGACGGCGACCTGACACCCTCCGGCGCCCTGCTCGCCGGCAACGACATCCAGTTCAGCCTGGCCGGCGACCTCACCAACAGCGGCAACATTGCCGGCCGGCAGATCGTTGCGCTCACCGCCGAGAACATCAGGAACCTGGGTGGGCGCATCAGAGGGCAGGAGGCCCTGCTTGCCGCGCGCAGCGATCTCTCCAGCATCGGTGGCGTGATCGAAGCGCAGAATCGTCTGCTGGTCACGGCCGGTCACGACCTTACCCTGGCCAGCCGAAGCGTCGATCTCGACGACCGACAGAACGGCAGCGTAAATACCGTCAAGCGGACGGTCATCGACCGCGTCGCCGGGCTATATGTCACCAACCCCGGCGGCACGCTGGTCGCAAGCGCCGGCAACGATATGCGCCTGCTCGCCGCCCGCATCAGCAACGCCGCTGCGGACGGCCGCACCACGCTGATTGCCGGCAACGACCTCGAACTGGGCAGCGTACGTGAAACCAGCCTGGCCAACACCGCCGGCAAACAGACTCGGCGCAGCGAAGCGAGAAGCACCGAGGTCGGCAGCACCCTCCAGACCGGCGGCGACCTGCGCCTGGAGGCCGGAAACGACCTCAACGCCCGCGCCGCCAGCGTGACCAGCAGCGAAGGTGCGCTTACCGTACGTGCCGGTCACGACATCAACATCGACGCCGGTGAAGCCACCCATGACATGGACTACCAGCGAAAGAGCACGAAGAGCGGTTTCCTGAGTTCCACGACCAAAGTCCGGCGCGACACGCTGAGCGAAACCACCACCCTGGCCAGCACCTTCAGCGGCGACACGACCACCCTGCTGGCCGGTAATGACCTCCGGATCAAGGGCAGCAACGTCGTCGCCACCCGTGACACCACGCTCATCGCCGGCCACAACCTGAGCATAGAAGCGGCCAGCGAAACCTTCAACGAGACTCACTTCAGGAGCGAGAAAACGTCCGGTCTGTTCACCTCCGGCGGCGCCGGCTTCACTATCGGCAGCAAGCAGATGAGCACCGACCAGAAAACCTGGGGCAGCGCTGCGTTCGCCAGCACCATCGGCAGCACCGAGGGCAACGTTATCATGCAGGCCGGCAACGCCTACTGGCAGGTTGGCAGCGACGTCATCACGCCGCAAGGCAGTATCGACATCCGCGCAAAAACGCTCGACATTGTCGAGGCGCGCGAGACGCGCAGCAGCGTCTTCGAAAGCAAGGCCAAACAATCCGGCCTGAGCATCGCCATCACCAGCCCGATCATCACCGCCGTGCAGACCGCGCAGCAGATGAGCCAGGCGGCGGGCGATACAAAAGACTCGCGCATGCAGGTTCTGGCGGCGGCGAGCAGCGCACTCTCGGCAAAGAATGCCCTCGACGCCATCAAGACCGGTCAGGGCACGACCATTGACGGCAAAGCCAATCAGATGCCGGTCGTCGACGACGCTGGCATGGTCATCGGCAGCCGCGACGCCACCGCTGCCGAGCAGATCGGCGGCGTGAACCTGAGCATCAGCATCGGCAGTTCCAAGAGCAGCAGCAAGACGACGCAATCCAGCGACAGCGCCGCCGGATCGAATCTGATCGCCGGCCAGGACATCCGCCTCACCGCCAGCGGCGCCGGGCCGGACAGCGATCTCACCGTGCAGGGTTCGCACCTTGCCGCGGTCAATAACGTCACGCTCAAGGCCGACGACGAGATCAGGCTGCTCGCTGCTGTCAACACCGCCACGCAGCACAGCACCAGCAAGAGCAGCAGCGCCAGCGTCGGCTTCTCGATCGGCAGCGACGGCCTGCTCTTCAACGTCGGCGCCAGTGGCGGGCGCGGAAGGGCTGATGGATCGGACACCACCTGGAGCAACAGCCGCGTCGAGGCCGGCCAGATCCTCACGCTCGAAGCGGGCGGCGATGCCACGCTGCGCGGAGCATTGGCCAGCGGTCAGCAGGTCATCGCCAAAGTCGGCACTTCAGGCCAAGGCAAGCTGCTGATCGAAAGCCTGCAGGACACCAGAAATTACAACAGCAAGCAACAAAGTGCCGGCTTCAGCCTCTCTGTCGGCCCCGGCAAGATGAGTGGCAGTGTCAGTGCCAGCCAGAGCAAGGTGAACAGCGACTTCGCCAGCGTTGCCGAACAATCCGGTCTCAAGGCCGGCGATGGCGGCTTCCAGGTCGAGGTCAAAGGCGATACCGACCTCAAGGGCGCGGTAATCGCCAGCACGCAGTCCGCCGTCGACAACAACAAAAACACCTTCAGCACCGACGGTACGCTGACCCTCTCGGACATCCAGAACCGGGCCAGCTACAGCGCCAGGAGCGAGAGCGTGAACCTCGGTACCGGCCTTTCCTTCGACGGCAAGCTCGTTCCCGGCGGCACCAGTGCCGGTTTCGGCCAGGACAGCGGCAAGGCCGGCAGTACAACGCGGGCCGGGATCTCCGGCATGGCCGGGAACACGGCGGTGAGAAGCGGCGATGCGAAAACCGGGATCAAACCTATCTTCGATCCGCAAAAGGTGCAGAAGGACATCGATGCGCAGGTGAAGATTACGCAGCAATTTGGACAGTTGGCCCCGAAAGCCGCCGCCGACTTTGCCGTGAGCCGGAGTAATGCCCTGAAGGATCAGGCCGGGCAGGAAAGCGATGTCGTCAAGCGTGCAGCACTTTACGCTGAAGCCAAACTATGGGACGAAGGCGGCGCCTACCGTGTCGCCCTGCATGCCGCCATTGGCGGACTGGCCGGAGGAGCGAGCGGCGCGCTGGGCGCCGGGGCGGTGGCCAGTGCCGCGCCGTTGCTCAACGAGTTGCAGGATAGCGTTACGCAAGCGCTGATGGCGGCGGGCGCCAGCAATGCGGTCGCCAAGGCCGCCGGGCAACTGGTGGCGCTCGGCACTGCCACCGGGCTGGGGGCGGCGGTAAGTGGCGGCAGTATTGCCGGCGCGGCTTCGGGGCTGAATGTGGATGCGAATAATCGGCAGTTGCATCCGCTGGAAATCGACCTCATCAAGGCACGAGCCAAGGGCTTCGCTGACCGCATGACCTTGGCGGGCGAAGCGATGAGCGAGGCTCAGGCCATTAAAATTCTTGCTGAGAACGCTGCTGATCTGGTGGACATCCGTGATCAGGCCACACCGAATGGCAGTAATGCCTATGTGAATTCGCAAGCCAAGCAATTCCTGCAACTGATTTCTCTGGAGGCGGGTAGCTTCACGGATACACGTGGCCTGCAGATCAAGTTCTTTACAGTCGAAACGGCCAGCGGTCAGAAACTCAATTCGGATTATTACAACAGCAAGCTTTATTCCGAAGCTTACAACAGCAAGGCTTACCAGGATTTCGCCTATGCCAACCTGAATCGCAACCTGCTCGGTGACAAACCTACTCCGGAAGCATTACGTACTTACATCGACCGGGAGAGCGACCAGAACAAGCGCGTCATGGCTGCAGCCATGCTGCTGGCTGGTACAGGCGGTACCGCGCTGGCCGTCAAGATCGCTCCCCGCCTGCTTGCGGCAGGACAGGAATTCGTTCAGGCTTGCGCCGCCAATCCGGTGGCGTGCATGAACCAGCTCGGCATCACAGCAGCGGATTTTGCCGCTGGCGAGGCGCTACCGCTTGGACTCGGTGTCGGCACGGCTAATGTTCTCGCAAACAAGCTGTTCGACAAGGCAAGGCCGGGGGAGATCGAGCAGATCGCTGTCCGTCTGGCAAAATACACTCCGGACGAACTGTTGGCGGTCAACGGCGCTATGCAGTTCAAGGATGGCAACCGCAACAGCGCCGATACGGTGAATGCCTTGCTGGAACTGACGAATGGCGCGACTGCGCCCTACATGCCGGGAACACAAGTGCGCGATGTGATAGTCGGGGTTGGCCAGAAGCTCTATGTGGTGGAGAATGCCAGCGCCGCCGGCCCCGGCGGCTGGGCGTCACCGCGCATTTTCACCGACCTGAACGAAGCAAGAAGGGAAATGGCTTTGTTGCCGGAGTGGAAAAATCAGCAGGAACTCGTTGTAAATGGTGTGCCAACTCTCGATAACCTTGTTATCCGTGAGTACTCGGTCAAGCAGCCTCTGCCCACGCGACAGGGCATGGCCGGACCGCAGGAGGAATATTTCAGGAACGCTGCCGGGCAGAACGTGCTGATTGGGCAAAGCTATCCGGGGGGAGGGAAACAGGTGGAGTTGTTGATTGATGTTTGGAAAGACGCCAGCAAGCCAACTGCTGAATGGCGCAAGTATCTGGATCGCAACCTGACGCCTATTCCTTGGGGTCTTGCTGAGCGTGGGAGGTGATTAGATGCTGGAAGAAATTGCTTACTCAAACCTTGCTGGCGAATTAGTTGTGCTTCCAAAGCTATGGATGCAAGCCGATCCGGATTTTGTTCATGCACATGCTTGGTGGCAAGGTGGTTACGGACTTTGCTGGAAGTATAAAGGCCAACAAATCCAGCTATTCGCAGGTATTCCTCTCTCAGCATTTCCGACTCCAATGGGTGATGGAGTCCTTATCATTGATGCGCCTGGAATGGATGCGCCCGACAACGCCGCCATCTACAACGCCGACGGCAGCCTGCGGTTCCGCCTGAAAGCCCCCAAACCCTTGTCTCGTCATTGGCCGGGATACGTGCATACACCGGAGCAGATAGAAAAACGTCCCCCCGAAGGGTTTTGGCAGGTTGGTTGGGGGTGTGGCGATGGAATTACCGACTTCAGTCGACCTTGGATGTGGGCCAACATCGGCCTTCACTGCGATGTTTATGAACGACGCTACTTCGACCCGAAAACTGGCGAGTTCGATCTGGAGCATTACAGTACGGCGCGGCGATAATGAACGCTCACACCCACTACATCGTCTTTACTTCCATCGTGGCTGCCTGGTGGCGGTCGCCGAAAATGCTGAGTGCCATTGAGTCAGCTTCGAATTCTTTTTTTTGAGAAATTCAATGCGATGCTGCCTTTTATTTTATTATTCTCTTTTCGCTGGAAGGCCCGGAGGTAAGGTCTTCCACATCCGCTCGCGGATTTTCAGCGATGCCGAATGCACTGAATTGGCCGAAGAGGACGCGCAACGCTGAGCATCGGCGCGAAGCACCGTTAACGGCACGCTGCCGATAGGCAAGACATGATCTCCCTATAGCCTTCCGGCTTCCAGAAAACTGAAGTATCCGGTTCGGTTGAAGATAATGTGGTCGAGCAGAACGATGCCTACGATCTCACCCGCCGCTTTGATCTGTGCGGTGACGTCGATGTCGCTGGGCGAGGGTTCGAGGCCGCCGCTGGGGTGATTGTGGGCGACGATGACGGCGGAGGCGCGGTCTGCAAGTGCGTCGGCGAAGACTTCGCGCGGATGCACGGGGCTGCGATCGATCAGGCCAATGGATACCACGCGGATGTTCAGAATCTCGTTTGCGCCGTTGATGCTGGCACAAAGGAAATGCTCCTGCTTGCGGTCGGCGTAGTGGCGGACGTGGGGCAGCAGGTCGGCAGGAGTCTCAATCTTCGCACCTTCCGGCTTGATGCGGCGGCGGGCGAACTCGATGGCTGCGAGGATCAAGGTCGCCTTGGCATCACCGACGCCCGCAAACTGCGAAAGGTCTTCGGCTTTCACGTCCAGACCCTTCTCGTCAATGAGCCGCGCCAGCTTGGAGGCCAGCGTCATCACGTCCATGCCGGGCGTGCCCTTTCCAATCAGCACGGCCAGTAGTTCCTGGTCGCTCAGCGCCTTTGCCCCTTTGCGCAGGAGTTTCTCGCGTGGCCGGTCGGCTTCGGGAATATCGCGGATGGTCTTGCTCATGGTCTCAGGCAGCGAGGGACAAATGGGTCTGGATGACGGTCACGGCCATGATATCGAATATGCCGCCGGCGTCGGTGTATTTCGGGTCGGCGAGATCTTCATAACGAGCGCGTGCATCGTAGCTCGTCTGAATGTCGCCGTTGACCTGTCCGCGATACGGTCCTTCGAGATAAATTTGGTCGTCGCGGTGCGCCTGGACGGTGCTGCGGATGGCCGGGTCGGCGATCTTCTCTTCCGTCACCTGTCTGATATAGAGCGCTTCCTCGTCGGTGATGTCGAACTTGGCGAGAATCTGCGCGATCATGTCCTGGATGGACGATTTGACCGGCACCGGGCCGGCGCCGCCTTTTCCTTTGCCCGGCTGGAGCTTCACCGGGCCGCCGCTGGTCGTCACGCCCTGATACTGCACCGCCGCCTTGGTGACCACGGTGGCGCGAATCTGCTTCATCAGGTCGGACACCGTTCCGGCTTTGACGAGCTGCGGACCGACCCATTCAGCGAAGGTGACGAACTCCTGAATCGCTGGCGGGTAAGTGAAGAAACAGGTGAGGAAATGGAAACTCTTCACGAAGCGGGCCAGCAGATAGACGAAGGCCTTGCGCTCTTCCCAATCGGTGAGCTTCGCCTGAAAGCGCGTGCGCAGCCCGTTCACCTGGAATTGCACCTGCGCATCTGTCCCGCTCTTGAGTAACGTGAGAAGGTCGGCGGCGTCCTTCTGGGTGAACACGCCAGCGGCGAGAATCTCCGCGTGCAGTTTCGGGCAGGTCTCTCGATCCGGTTCCTCCGGCTCGAACGGCGTGCCCTTGCGATACTTGGCGAAGGCTTTGAGGATTTGCTTCGCGTTGTTGGTGAAGTCCACGACCACGACATCCTTTTTGCCGTGGTGGCAGCGATTCAGCCGCGAAACCGTCTGCACGGCGTTGCGATCCAGCACCGGCTTGTCGAGGAACATGCCGGCGAGCAAGGGCTGGTCGAAGCCGGTCTGAAATTTGTTCGCCACCACCATGAGCCGGTAGTCGTCGCCCTCGAAGCGGTCTTCGATCAATTCGCCCTGCTGTAACTCGTTCACGGCGTATTCGCTGATGGCCGCGTTCGTCTCCGGGTGCACAAAGTCCGAAAACGCATAGAGCGCCTTGTAGTCGGCACCGCGCTCCTTGAGCTTCTCCTTGACGATGTTGAAATAGCGCAGCCCGGCCACGCGCGACGAGGTAACGATCATCGCCTTGGCGCGACCGCCGATGAGCGGCTTCACGTCCTTCTCGAAGATGCGCAGCATCACCTCGGCCTTGTACTGGATCAGCCCGTCGTCCTGAAACGCCACGTTCTGGAGCGCCCTGGACACCACGCCCTTGGGATAGAGTTTTTCCTCTTCCGCCGGCGGAAAAATCGGGCAATGCAGGTTGTAGAGCGTCTTGTAGGAGATGATGCTCGCCGCCACGTCGACGATGTAGCCCTCGGCGATGGCTTCCGCCTCGGTGTAGCTGTCGAACGGCTTGCCGAACATCGACACGGTGGCCGGTGCCGGCGTCGCGGTGAAAGCGACGAACAACTGATTCAGGTCATGCTCGCGGATGACCCTGGCGATCTGCTCTTCGGGATCCTCTTCGGGTGCCTCGGTGTCTGGTTCGCCCTCCTTGCGGAACGGCAGGCGGATGGCCGCGCCCATCTGGCCCTCCTGCGAGCGGTGGGCTTCATCGATCAGGAACGCTACCCGCAGCTTCTTCAACTCCGGGTTCTTCTGAATTTCCTCCAGCACCCAGGCAAATTTTTGCTGCGTGGTGACGATGATCGATTTCCGCTGTTTCATGAAGCGCGGCAGGTCGTCGGCCTTCCTGGCGATACCGACCACGCCCGCCAGGTGGGTGAACTTGTCGATGTCCTCGCGGATGTTGGTGTCGAGCGATTTGCGATCGGTGAGAATGAAGGTGATGTCCACCAGCTTCTCGTTGGTGCCGGGCTTGAACAGGCTGTGCAGCCGGTCGGCCAGCCAGCAGATCGAGAGCGTCTTGCCGCTGCCGGCGGAATGGTCGGCCAGATACTTTTTGCCGATGTCGCCCGCCGTGGCGAAGTGGGCCGCGATGTCATCGGCCACCCGCCGCACCAGGCGGCATTGGTGATAGCGCGGAAAGATGGTCGAGGCCAGGCGCGCCGGTTTGTCGTCCTCGGCTTCACGCTCTGGCACGCGGACGAGAAAGAACGACAGCGCTTCCAGCAAGTGCTCCTGCGACAACACCTCGCGGTAGAGAAATTCGACCGGGTACTCATCGGCATTCGTCGGCGTATTGGTCAGCCCCATGTTGTGCCAGCGGAAGTTCTCCTCCTTGCGCGGGTCGGTGGCGGCCATCGCATCGCTGGTATCGGCAGCGAGATACAGAAAGGGATGCTGAAAAATCCTCCGCGTGTGATCGCGAGCCACGAACTGCGCCACGGCGTCATGCACGTTCTGGTTGGCCTCGTGCTTCAGTTCCAGCGCCACGATGGGCAGGCCGTTGAGGTAGATGACAAAATCGATCTCGTGGTTCGCGCCGCCGAAGTAGAAATGCGGGCGAAAGGTGATGCGGTTCTCGGCATACTTGGCCGCAGCGGTACTCGCGGCGGAGCGCGGCTTGGGGTAGAAAAGCCGGAACTCCAGCCCGCGCACTTTCAGTCCCTGCCGGAACAGCATCCACAGCGGCGTGTGCTCCAGCTCCTTGCGTAGCGCCTTGAAGACTTCCTCGCGTGCATCGGTGCCGTAATCGTCCGCCAGCTTTTTCAACGTGTCGGCCTGCGTGGCGGTGAGGAAGGCCCAGAGCTGGTCTTCGGCGATGAAATGCTCGGTGTCGGTGATGTCGGACTGTTCGAGCACGGCATACCTGTGCTCGCGGACGAGGTAATCCGCGATGTGCTGCTGAAAGATCAGCTCCGGGGGCTTTTTCTTTTTACTCATGATCAGGGAGCTTCGAGTTTCAGCCGGGCGCGGGCCAGCGCGACGGCTTCGTGCAGTTTGCGCTCCATTTCCGCTTTCGGCAGAGCCTCAGTCCAATACGAAGATACTTGAATGCCGCTTCGTTCCAGGTTCAGGAGTTCGATCGTTTCCTGCCGTTTGCCGGCGCACAAGATCAGGCCGATGGGGGTTTCCTCACCCGGTTTGCGCTCATAGCGGTCCAGCCAGCCGAGGTAGAGTTCCATCTGGCCTTTGTCGCCCGGCTTGAAGTCTCCCAGCTTCAGCTCCACCGCCACCAGCCGCCGCAGATTGCGGTGGTAGAAAAGCAGGTCCAGGTAGTGATCCACGCCATCCACGGTGACGCGCTTCTGTCGTTCCAGGAAGGCGAAGCCCACGCCCAGTTCAAGGATGAAGGACTCCATCTCGCGCAGGATCGCTGTCTCCAGATCCTTCTCGGCGTACGTGTCCTTCAGCCCCAGAAAGTCGAGGAAGTAAGGGTCACGAAAGACCAGGTCGGGCGTCAGCTTGTCTTCTTCGCGGAGTTGCTTGAGTTCCATCTCCACCAGCTTGGCCGGCTTTTTCGAGAGGGCGGTGCGCTCGAAGAGCATCCCGCCTATTTTCTTCTCCAGCGTGCGGGTGCTCCAGCGCTCAATGCGGCACATCTCGGCGTAGAAGTCGCGCTTGAGCGGGTCTTCGAGGTAAAGGATCGCCATGAAGTGAGTCCAGCTCAATTGTCCAGTCAGTGACTGGACAATCTTTAGATCGGGAAACAGCTCTGCAAATCGCACCATTTGAAACAGATTGGTCCGGCTCCAGCCGCGACCGAACTCTGTCGTCAATTGTCCAGCCACTGCCTGCACAATCTTCTTTCCATACTCTGCCCGCTTCTCTTTCAGCAGATCCTCGCGGATTCGGGTGCCGATATGCCAGTAGAGAACCGTCAACCCGGAGTTCACCGTGCGGGCCACCTGCTCCCGCGCACCTGCGATCATTTGCCGCAGGTCGGTCAGCAAGGGGTCAGACGGGACTCGCTTCGCTGCCGGTCTGGTCAAAGCGGCTTTCGTCACGGTGGGTTGGCGCGGTTTGGTGCTCATGCGGTCGGGGGCGGTAAAGACGGTTCTTTGGTCAGTATAGCCGCTCGTTCCTGAATGGCACGTACCTCCGCCTCGGTGATCCGCCGCTGACCGGTGACGCATTCGTGAATCAGTGATTTGCGGTAGGCGGTAAGGGTGGCGATTTGGGTTTCGATGGCTGCTTTCACATCGTTGCATTCCTTTGTGCGTCGCCCGATTTCCGCGCATACCTCTGTCTGCTCGTCCCGCGGCGGTATAACCACTCGCAGCCGCTTCAACTCGGATGAGTTGAATGTCTTATTAACTTTGTCCTTCGCGCCGGAGAAAAACCCAGCGTCTTTCAAGATGCCCAAGTAGCTGCGTAGGAAGAAAGGATCCATGTGCCGACCGCAGCGGATGCGAAGCAGAAACGAGACGTGGGCGACCTCGCCCTCCATATCGAAGAAGGCCGTCTTACCGACGTGGTATTGGCTGCCGTTCCGCCAGTTGAAAAGCAGGTCGCCTCGGCGCAGGTAGTCGGCTTTCGTCAGCTCGGCAGGGTCAATGTAGTATTCGTCTTCAAGATCGAGGTTGCCGTCGATAGTGAGGTTGCTGACGGTTAAAATGCGCACGCCGTCTCCAACAGATTGGCCTTTCTCCAGTTGTAGCGTGATCCCGTAGTTGACCTCGCAGGCATAGCGTATCTGCTTCACGTCCCAATGCGCAGGAATGCGGCCAATGGATTCGATACCGGAGTCTTTGAGTGGTAGTCCAGGACGGAGCCCGTCTGACAAGACTTGGTGCGCGGCGGATTTGCGAATCTCATCGAGGGTTTCGAGTTGGCGGCGTTTGGCGGCCACCGCTGCGTCAATCGCCGCGCAACTCGCATCCAGATACGCCGCGATGCGCTGTTGCTCTGGCAGCGGCGGGAGAAACAGCCGCGTATCTTTCAAAAAGCGCGAGGACACACGCTTTTGACCAGCCGCTCCGATCATATTGTCCGCTGCGTAGGCCCGGTAAATGGGATTAAATGTTGCGTAATACAGGAACTGGCCATCGACCTTGTTCCCCGCTCGAAGCACATGAAATTCGGTGCTCCCAAAGGCGTAGCGTGTTGGCAGTTGCCGCACGAATGCCCCTTTGCCGTTTTCCATGCACGGAGTAATCTTCGCGAAGAGAACATCTCCCTTTTCAAAGAGGGGCAGGCCCGTCGAAATGTTCTCTAGCGGCTGCTGATTGGTCACGTCAATTGCGCCATCGTTGGAAAGCAATTCCATCGGCACGACGGTGCAAGGGTCATCGGATGCAGGCCGTGTCCCGGAGTAGTTCGGCGACAAGGCGGCCACGTTGCGAATGCGGCTGCGCTGCCAGTCGCGTGGCATCTTGTCGAGCCAGAGGTCATTTGATGTGACAGAGTTCATCTCCCTCCATCCAATTCTACCCGCACCACATCGGCGAGCTGTTTGGCAGTCGGCAGTTTCCCTTTCAATTCACCCGGCAGTTTCGACTTCAATTCATAGGCGGCGACGCCTATGGGGTTGGTCTTGGAGCGCAGCGCATACTCGACTTCCACGTCGTCCTTTTCCGCGCAGAGGATAATGCCGATGGAAGGCTGGTCGTCGGGGCCGCGTTCCTTGTCGTTGAGCAGGTTGAGGTAGAAATCCATCTTCCCCGCGTGTTCCGGTTCGAAAGCGCCGACCTTGAGGTCGAAGGCGACCAGCGCCTTGAGGAAGCGGTGGTAGAAGAGCAGGTCGATGAAATACTCCTTTTCGCCCAGCGCCAGTCGGTATTGGCGCCCGACGAAGCAGAAGCCATAACCAAGTTCGAGCAGGAAGGCTTGCAGGCGGGAGACCAGGCGGTCTTCCAGCTCCCGCTCCTTCACGGCCCGTTTCAGGCCGAGGAACTCCAGGTTATAGGGGCTCTTGAGCATCTCATCCGCCTGCTCGGCGAGGTATTCCGGCATGGCCAGCGGAAAGTTGTGGGCCTTCTTCTCGGTCACCGCCCGTTCGTAGGCGCTGGCCTTGATCTGATTGAGCAGGACATTTCGCGACCAACCGAATTGCGCTGTGGCACGCAAGTACCAAATACGGGCGGCAGGTGATTTGATTTTTTTTAATGATTTCAATATGATGCCCCCAAGGAATTGGACAAAGCAATTCTGGCACAAGCTGTGCCAGAAATTGACCCTGGTCGATGACGACGAGCTGCTCAGAGGTTCCCGAGACCGCCTGCCTCGGATTGTTGCTATCAGACCTTTTGATTTCTGGCGCAACCTGTGCCAGAAACTCGGGCGACGTGTATTCGAGATAGAGTTGTCGCATCCGCCAGAGGTTGAAGGACGAAAAACCGGTCGTTCCCGGAAATGCCTCCTGGAGATCCTTGGCCACCAGCTCAACGACCGATTCGCCCCAGCCCAGCGTCTGCTGCTTCTCCACAATCCCCCGCCCGATGTCCCAGTAAAGCAGAATGGCCTCATGGGTAATGGCCCGAGCCGCTGATATGCGGGCTGAGAGTACCCTGGATTTCAGTTCCTCGATGAACCGCCGGTAGTCGGCATTGCTCGTCAGGTTGGTATCCGCCGGCATTTTCATTTCGCAAGGCCCTCCAGCATCTTCTCCGCCTCCTTCTCCAGCCTCCAGAACTCCGCGAGCAAGTCTTTCGCGGGCGTCGGCGGCTGGTAGCGGTAGAAGTATTTGTTGGGCAGGATTTCGTAGCCGAGGATCGTCTTGCCGTCTTTCTTGGTCTCCTCCCAGCGGATGATCGGCTTGGCGATTTCGCGTTTCAGGAAGGCGGCGATGTCCTCGCCGTGCGGGATGTATTCGTTGTCCTGTACATAGTGGCGGTGCGTCCATTCGACGGCGAGCGTTTCATCGGCGTCGGCCAGGGCCTGCTTGAATTTCCTGGCGGCATTGTCCTTTGCTGTGACGGTGAACTCGACGGTCTTCTCCTTGCCCTTCGCCTTCAACCGCACGCGGAAGCTCAGGTCACTTTCGTGGAAGCCCTGCTCCTTTGTCACGCTCGCGGCGGTAAAAGCCTTCTCGTAAGGCTCGCTGACGATAGCGGGCTGATCGTGCTCATCGGTCTGCCAGAAGACGACACTGACCTTGTGGTAGGCGAAGTCTTCGCGCGGGAAGATTTTGACCTGCTCGTCGGCGTAGCCCTTGGCCCAACCTTTGGTGTAGCGCTCTTCGATCCAGGCGCGATGCGCATCGGTGATGCGGTGGCGTTTGTTGCCGAAGGACTTCGGTTCTTTCTCATACTGCTGGCGGGAGTCGATGAGCATCACGCGGCCCTGGTGGCTGGAGGGCTTGTCGTTGCGCAGCAGCCAGATGTAGGTGAAGATGCCGGTGTTGTAGAAAAGCTGGTCGGGCAGCATGACGATGGCGTCGAGCCAGTCGTTCTCCAGAATCCAGCGGCGGATCTCGCTCTCGCCGGAGCCGCAGTCGCCATTGGAGAGGGGCGAGCCATCGAAGATGATGGCGATGCGGCTACCGCTGTCACCCGCGTCGGGCGGCGCCATCTTGGCCAGCATGGTTTGCAGAAAGAGCAGCGCGCCGTCATTGACGCGCGGCATCCCGGCCTTGTAGCGCGTCTTCTCCAGCTTGCGCGCTTCCTTTTCGTAGCCGTCCTTGCCGCCCCAGGTGACGCCGAAGGGCGGATTGCTCAACATGCGGTTGAAGCGCCACTTGGGCTCCGGCCACTGGTCGCCCGGCTCCTTGCTGTGCGGTTCGTGCGGGATGAGCGAATTGCCGAGGCGGACGGTGGCCTGCCGGTCGTTCTTGATGAGGAGGTCGGCCTGACAGACGGCGTAGTTCGTCGGGGAAAGCTCTTGTCCGTGCACGGTAACGTATTTCTCCACCCGTGCCTTTTCCTCCGGTGTGTTGGCGCGCTCGAGCAGGTGTTCCTTGGCCACGGACAACATGCCGCCGGTGCCGCTGGCGGGGTCGTAGATAGAGAGATGCTTGTCCGGGATGGGAATATCGAGCAACTCGACCATCAAGCGAACGACTTCGCGCGGCGTGAAGTGCTCCCCGGCCTCGTCACCGCTTTGTTCCGAAAAGCGCCGGAGCAACTCCTCGTATATGTAGCCCATTTCCAGCCCGGAGAGCTGGTCAGGGCCGAGCGCGAGTTCCTTGTATTGGTTCAGGATCGGGGCCAGCCGGTTGTTCTTGACCATCAGGCCGATGGTGGCGCGGTAATTGAAGTGCTCGATGATATCGTCAACGTTCTGCGAGAAGCCGTTGATGTAGGCGCGGAAGTTCTCCTCCAGCAGCGCGTGGTCTTCCTCATAGACCGAGCGCAGTGTCCAGTCGGTGGTGTTGGAGAACGGGCACTGCTTGGGATTCAGTTCCAGTTCCTTGACCAGCTTGGCGAGATCTTTCCCGGTGAGCTTCGGCCGGTTCTTCAAGACTTCGGCAGCCTTCTTCGCCCGCCAGTCAATCAGCACGCATTCCAGGCGTCGGATGACGATGATGGGCAGGATGACACTCTGGTACTCGTAGGACTTGAACTTGCCGCGTAGCCGTTCGGCCGATTTCCAGATGTCTGACGCGAGATTGTCGAGCTTGGGTTTGTTGAGCGAGAGAGCCATTAACCTTCCTGTATATTTTTAATTCGAAAGCGAGAGATTCTTGCTGTGAACTGACCCCAATTTTCTGGACACGGTTTTAAACTCAGATCGACTTGCGTATGGAATATATCTGAAGGGTTTCGATGGGTGATTATTTTCAAAGCTTCAAATTCGTTCAACAACAAAAACATAGGCGATGTTGGGCTCCTTTGATGCTTTGATGACCTGCGAGATCTACACCTCGCTCGAAGTGAAGGCCGCAGGTTCGATGGTCAAACCGGATAGCGCTGGATTGTATTCCGTGCATACTCAATCACCTTGGGCACTGCGGCCAGCAGCACCGGGGTCATTGCCGCTACTGCGGTATAGATCTCCCGCATTTTTTCGGTGGCGTATTCATGGGCAATCAGGTTTCTCAATTCTCGGATCCTGATCAGTTCGGAGGCGTTAGCCCAGGCACGTTTTTCTGCGCGATAAATCCGGTCGAGTATGCTGCCGCCACCGGTCAATTCGATCTCGTCGACCAGGCGGAAGATGCGTTGAATCAGCAAACCGGCCAACCGGGTAAAACGACTTGTCAGTGATTCAAGGCGTTCGAGCTGCTCTGGCGGCAATGCGTCCTGGCCAATCAGATTGCTGCATCGCTGCATGGAATACTCAAGGTAACCGGCGGCGAGTTGAAGCCCTGCCAGTTCCGCTTGCAGCAGTTCAATTTTCTCCCGTGTCATAAACGCACACCCTCTTTCATGACCATTCGCGTAAAAGGCTGGGTGGTATCGGGGTATACCGCGATGTCGATCTTGCGTTCGCCCAGTCGAAGGGGCAGTTGCGCAAGAATATCCAGCTTTGTCATCAGGTTGATTTTTTTGGAAAGCACCAACAAGTCAATATCGCCCCCTTTGGCGGTATCGTCCACGCGCGAGCCAAACAGGTAAATCAACGCGTCGGCATCCGCCTGATAAATGGCATCGCTGATGGCTGACTGTTCTTCATTGGCTAAACGCATTTGATCCTCTGCCGAGTTCCAGA
>NZ_JAEUOI010000046.1 GCF_016790145.1 Propionivibrio sp.
TCCAGCTATCCAGCGTTTGGCGTTATAGCACGGGATGACCACGGAAATACTCCGCGAACACGTTCTGCAGGGCGTAATACTATTTGTTTGCTGGTTGATCATTGGCAAAGCACCTGGTGCCCGAGTGGTATTGTGTTCGAAAATCGAAAGGTCAAAAAGTCGCTGAGCATGAACTGTGCTGAATGTAACAACGGGAAGTTTATTCAAACGTCGTGTCCGGATTTTCCTTTAGCTCTATGACTCAGGATTGGTAAGCGATCATGTTTGGTGAAGCTCATGACGGAGATTCATAAGAAGTCGTATTCCATATCGCCAACGCGCTGTATCCCATGGAGTAAATCTAGGCAACTGGAATAGGTCAGATGTAGAATCAGACGACCCCCAGTTTGTTGCTACGGCAGCGTCAAATCCCAATGCCTTTACCATTTCAACATGTTTATCAGAGTAGTCGCGGCCAAATTTACCATTTGGATAGGCAAAGACCCTTATTCGCTCTCCAAGGAGATTTCGAAGATAATCAGCACCCTCGGAGATTTCTCTGTGCGCTATTTTGTCGTCAATTGATGACAGAATTGGGTGGCTTACAGTGTGGGCACCGATGTCCATACCGGCATCTCGCAATTCAATGAGTTGCTTGCAAGAAAGCATCAAATCATTTGGCAGCACAGATGAAGAACACTCCGAAATTTGTCTGGTTGCATCTTCTCTTTGATTAGAAGGCAGATGCTTGACTGCGAGTAGCAAATGGTTCAGAGCTTCCCGTTTTTGTTCGATTGTCGTGATTTCCAGTTGACCAAGTCCAAGGAATTCACAATTAATTAAAGATGATTCCGCACCACGCACAGCTTCAATAATCGTGTCGTTCCACATTCTGCCACCATCAAGAAATCCGGTAGAAATGAAGAAAGTCGCATTCAAGCCGTGTTTTTTAAGAACAGGTGTGGCATTTACAAGATTATCGGCGTACCCATCGTCGAATGTGATTGCAGCAGTTCTTTCTGGCAACTCACCCAGCTTCATCCTTGCTACAGCGTCGCCAAGTGGAATTACGTTGAACCAATCCTTTAACCAGGCAAGAATCTGATCAAAACGTTGAATGTCTGGCAAATCAGGCAAAAGCGGATCCGGCACCGAAAGTACGCGGTGAAAAATAAGTATTGATAATCTGCCCCGCTTACCTGCGGGTGATGAAACCCGGAAAGCTTGTTTGAGAAACATGTTATTAATTATTCTGGTGCGTTCTATTTGTGGACGCCCCAACCAGTAAATTTGATCTTGATTTCCGGAGACCTGCATATTCCAGAAAAGGAATTGACGGCTCGCTTTCCCATGAGCGGTTCTCAACCCATTTTCGCGCCATTACCACAAGTACCATCATGATGTATGGCAGATCGAAGTATGAAAGACTCAAAAAAGCTCCACCCACTGCATAGGCAATCAAGCTAACCTGAACCATTGAACCCAAATTTGCAGCCCAGACCGCTTGAGGGATATGGCGAGCATTCGTACGCAACCAGGCGGCTGAACTGAATGTCGAAAGCCAAATCAGCAAAAAAAGGAATAGCCCACCAAATCCGTGATTGCCAAGAATCTGGAAATAAATACTATGTGCGGCGATCGGACCCCCACCGTTTCCGTAAAGCTGAAAAATGCCCGAATGCTGGTATGACATACCAGCACCAAAAAAATGATGTTTTGCAACCTCAGTGGCTACCCGCCAAGCATAAAGACGGCCCAGCGCCGATTCATCCTCATTATATTCGCTAATTGTATCCATACGTTGCCACCATTCCTCTGGCATCATTGGTAATAATGCAAACAAAGAGACGATGATTAACAACGTCATAGGGCCTTTGCGTGGACTTCGCCACCAAAACATAATGCCCATTGCCGCGATTGCGATTAACCCGCCACGTGAATGAGAACCAAGCGCAGAGGCTGCGCAAAGAAATATGGTCGCACTCACTCCATAACGTAGCCATTTGCTTGAAATTTGCATCTGCAGGAAATGTAAAAGGGGAATCGTCATTATCAGAGCTAACGCAAATTCATTATTGTCTTCGATGAATGAGTCTGGCGGACCCCATACGCGATAGCTTCCCCCATGCAGAATCGTGAAAATTCCTCCTTTTGCTCCCAAAATAGCTAGTGACCCTGTCGCAACCCATGCGAATGCAATCAAATGATGTTTGGTGTGCAGCAATGAAATTGCAATGAAGGTCATGAAAAAAATCTTCATGACCTTCGTCCATTGGTAATAATCGCCCTCGGAATCCACGCCCAAAAACCATGAGAGGGTTACCCATACGGTAAACACGGCGAAGATGGTGACCGGGGTGCCCTGGAATGGTGATTTACGTTCGCTGGTCATCAACATGCCAAGTAGAGTTACTGCTACAGAGATAGCCGCAAGGGGTGCATCATATGCGAAGCCCCAGGTAAATCGATGGGGGTTCATGACACTTAGCCATGTCCATAACATGATGCCTATCCAAGGCCTTCTGAGCGCCATGATTGACGCAATGGCCACGATCGAGACGATTAGAATGTCACGCATTGTGTGAATTATCGAATGGTTGGACTACATGACTGATCACGTAGCGAAATTTTCCTGAACGCTCTGCAGGGATGCTTTCGGGAAATTCGACATCGACCTGGACTTCCTCCCCCAACCGTTTACGAAAGCCTGTAGTCACGACATCCGAGAGGTACTTACGGTTGGCGCCGGCCTTGATTGCGAGCATGACCCGGATCAACAGCTTCGACTCCTGGACGATCTTGAAGGATTGGACCTCGGGCAGATCGCGTACAACGTAGATCAGCGCAAGTCCATGCATGAGCGTACCATCTGCGGCAATTACAAAGTCCGTGCTACGCCCCTGTATTTCTTTCAGGATGGGCAAGCTACGTCCACATGCGCAATGTTCTGTGCTTAAAGTGCCAATATCACCCGTTCGATAGCGGATAAAGGGGAAGTCGGATGTTGCGAGATGGGTTACCACGATCTCTCCCGTCACACCCGCCTGCTGCAACCTGCCCTGTTCATCGACGATCTCGACGATGATGTCTTCGGCCGTTATGTGCATTCCGCCGGATGGGCATTCGTGTGCAATAAAACCAGCATCCCGTCCGCCATAGCCGTTGGCTACCGGGCAGCCGAATGCAGTGGAGATGGTTTCACGCTGATACTCGTACAAGCGCTCTGAGGTACAGAACACGACCTTGACGCCCAGATTATTGAGGTGCACACCCCGCTTGTTGGCATGGGTGGCGATATGGCTGATCGCCGAGGGATAGCCAAAAAGCATTTTGGGGCGTCGTTCACGTATTCTGGCAACAAACTGATCCAGGTTGGGTTCGGACATCTGGAAAGCGGGCATGAGTTCGGTTCGCATGAGCTTGTCACGGATAGTCCGAATCCTGTCCTGCGTTCCCAACTCGATTGGCGATCCCCATACGACAATTTCCGTATCCCCTATATCGACATCCCACCAGCGGGTAGCTCGCCACTTGGCGGCGACATCATGGCTGACGCGTTCTTTGCCAATGAAGAAGATTAATGGCTCGCCGGAAGAGCCTCCGGTATTGAAACGTGCCAGTCCCCGCGCGACTTCAGACTTCATGCGCTCACCTTCGGTCCGGATGATAGCTTTGGTCAGAAGTGGTAGCTTCTGGAGATCGGCCAATGAATTGATAGCGTGCGGGTCAAAGCCCAGCCCTGAGAAATAGTCACGATAGTAGGGAACGTGTTTTCCCGCCTTCAAGAGCAGACTGCGCAAGCGTTCAAGACGGAATTGTTCAAGCTTTTCGGCCGGCCACCACTGGGAATCGTCCATGGTTTGGCGAATAGCCACTGTATCGTGCTTTTTCAGTTTTTCCTGGAAGGGAAAGAGGATGTTGGCTACCAGAGCCGTGTGGAGTCCCATGGCTATTCCTTAGGTCTGCAATCGAGTGGCATGGCTGGCTTTACCATAAACACCGGCAAGCAATGGCCAAACTCTCAGCCAGGTGTATTTCTGGACCTCAGCCAGACCGTTGATGACCAGTTTTTCAGACAAGGCTGAATCGTCCATCAACCTGAGTATTGCTTTAGCCATTTCTTCAGGAGATTTCGGTGGAACCAGCAAGGCTGTTAATTCATTATTGACGATAAACCTGACTCCACCCACATTTGTACTGACGACGGGGATGCCGCTCGCCAAAGCCTCCAGAACTGAATTGGGCATGTTATCAACGAGACTGGGATTGAGTGCAATGTCCGCCTTTCGATAGGCTTGCGCCATTGCGTCCCGATCCAGGCGACCGGCAAAGACAACGGCTCTGGAGAGGCCCAGGCTTTCACTTAGCTCAAGAAGCGACTGAGCCTGTGGTCCTGATCCAGCGATGGTCAGGGTGGCATCGGGATGCATTTTATAGACTACCGAGAAAGCACGGATTGCCGTTTCGTTGTCGTAAATGGGTTCAAGATTCCGCGCAACGAGCAGGTGGCGCCGGGTAGGGCGTTGAGGCGACGCGCTGTTGAAACGTGATAAGTCAACAATGTTGGGCACAATGGTAGCGGGCAGATCGAAGTGTTCAAAAACGGCTTTCAGGAAACCTGAGGGAACGACCAGTGCCGAGGACTGACGCATGGTTATACGTACCAACTTTGTGGACCTGGAGAGGAAAGACTCTGCCTCTCCGCCTCGATAATTGACGATTACCGGTGTGTTGCGAAGCTTCGCTATCCAGATTGCCGGCGCTGCGAATAGGTGCCATGACCAGCCTGAATTGGCCATGACATGCATGATGTGGAAGCGCCCTGTTTGTTGCCAGAGCGCGAAGAGATAAGGTACCAAGCGAAAAAGGGACCTGATGAACGGCAAACGGGAAACCCATTTCGGGCGATAGTCCGTATTAGTCTGTATGAGGGAGACCGTTAGCCCTTCGCTACGCAAAAGCTCGGCAAGTTGACGGGTTTGATTGGCCATGCCTCCGAATGGCGGTGGTAATGGACCAACAAGGCCAATGTGCATTGGAAATTGCATAGTTTGCTAACAGTCCGTCATGCTGAAACTGATGGTCAATGTCGACATTCCCGCGCAGGCGGGTTTGCATTGATTTACCAAAAAGGGGCTTCCTGCAAGGCATACCGGCTCTTCATTCCCTACGGTCAGATTCTGGGTCATGCCTGGTATCACTGACTTTGAACATCCATGATGATCAATCTGGCAGATTACCCGGTAGCGATGATAATCGATGCGCAAGGTCACGTCCGTCCATTCAACAGTCGGGAATAAGGTTCATGGTAGTTGGCCACACTGGTGGCCCAGTTACGTTCCTGTTCAACGAACTTCCGACCTGCCGCCCGCATCTCCATCCAATATTCGCGCTTGACCAGCAGTTTCATGATCGTTTCGGACAACGAGGTGGCGCTGCCGGCACGAAACAGCATGCCGGTCTCGCCATCGCGTATCAGTTCACGATGACCGCCCACATCGGAGGCTACCAGCAGGCGCCCCTGGGCCATCGCTTCGAGCGGTTTGAGTGGCGTCACGAGTTCAGTCAGTCGCATTGAGTGACGCGGGTAGGCCAGAACGTCGATCAGTTCGTAGTAGCGCTGGACTTCGTTGTGCGGTACGCGTCCCGTGAAAACAACCTTATCCTCAAGCCCGAGACGTTTTGCCTGCTCCTTGAGCGCCTGTTCCTGCGGACCACCACCGACGAGCAGTATGCGCACGTCGGGCAGATGGAAGAGAACAAGCGGAAGCGCATCGAGCAGAAGATCGAGGCCCTCGTACGCATAGAAGGAGCCAATGAAACCGACCACAGTGCAAGCCGACAAACCGAGTTGTTCCCTAAGCGCTTCGTCAGGAATGCCCCCGAAATCGAAAGACTCTATATCAACTGCGTTGGGAATGACTGTAATTTTCCCGGCCTGGATGCCGCGTGCGGCGATGTCAGAGCGCAGGCCTTCGCAGATGGTGAATACGTGGTCGGCCTGCTTGATCGCACGTGTTTCAAGTTTTCGGGTGGCACGGTAGCGCAGGCTTCCTTCAGTTGTGGTGCCGTGGTCTACTGCGGCATCCTCCCAGAAGGCACGGATTTCGTAGACGACGGGAATACCGAGCTTGCGCGCCACCTTGATGGCCGGGAAGGCATTGAGCACCGGCGAGTGGGCATGGATGATGTCTGGACGAACTTCGCTTGCCACTTCTTCAAGGCGCGTTTCGAGTTTGTTCATCAGCGCCAGTTCCTTGCCGACGGGGAGGCTTGCGAGCGTGCCACCGGCAACCGGGGTTCGGTAGAAGCGCAGGTCGTCAATGTCCTCGAAGGGAACCGTGGTCTCGCCTTGTTTCGGCGAGGTGAGATGAAAGGTTTCCCAGCCCAGCTTGCGCTGCTCACGCAGGA
>NZ_JAEUOI010000055.1 GCF_016790145.1 Propionivibrio sp.
GGCCTTTGTCGGCGCCAATCTGTTGCAGAGCGGCTTCACCCGTTTTTGTCCGGCCGAATTGATCATGGTCAAGCTCGGAATGAAACGCGCCGACGGCGCCTCATGCGGCAAATGAAATCTCAGAGGCTGTGAAAAAATTAAAAATCCACCGCAAAGACGCAAAGGTGCAAAGAAATCGCAAAGTTAACCTATTGCTCGTAAAGCATTCTTTGCGTCAACTTTGCCATTTTGCGCCTCTGCGGTGGGGGCTCGATTTTAAAAGTCTATTCCGGGTCGAAATCATTGGCCTGCTTCGGTATGGAATTTTCTTGTAAACTGACCTGCTGATCAGACAGGCGCAAAGGGAAGGCATCATGAAAGTCGGATTCATCGGTTTGGGTATCATGGGGCGCCCGATGGCGCTCAATCTGTTGCAGGGTGGGCATGAAGTCACCGTCTGGGCACGTCGTGCCGAGTCGATGCAGCCGCTTCGCGATGCCGGGGCTAAGGCCGCAGCCAGTCCGGCCGGGGTGGCGGCACTTGTCGAGGTGGTCATTTCGATGGTCGCCGATGCACCCGACGTGCGCGAGGTCATGCTCGGCGAGGGTGGAGTCGGTAGCGCTGTCAGCCTGAACAAGGTGGCACAGGGCGGGCTGGTCGCCGTCGACATGAGTACCATTCTGCCGGCGGCAGCGCGCCAGATGGCTACAGAATTGCAGGCGCTCGGTGTGGACTTTCTCGATGCGCCGGTATCCGGCGGCGAAGTGGGGGCCATTGCCGGAACCTTGTCGATCATGGTCGGCGGCAGCGAGGCCGCCTTTGCAAAGGCCAAGCCGGCGTTCGAATGCATGGGCAAGAACATCGTTCATGTCGGCGATTCCGGAGCCGGGCAGGTGGCCAAGGCGGCCAACCAGATTGTCACTGGCGTCGGCGTGCTGACGGTCGCCGAAGCGCTCAACTTTGCCGCGAAGAACGGCGTCGATCCGGCCAAGGTGCGCGAGGCACTGCTCGGCGGCTTCGCCTACTCGAAGATTCTGGAGAACCACGGCCAGCGCATGCTCGATCGCAATTTCAAGCCGGGTTTCAAGTCGTGGATGCATCAGAAGGACATGAACATCGTGATGCAGAGTGCGCATCAGCTTGGGCTTTGCCTGCCGGCGACGGCCGCGGCGGCGCAAATGTTCAACGCCATGGTCGGTTCCGGTCTGGGCGAGGAAGATTCCATCGCCATGCTCAAGCTGCTCGAACGCCTGTCGGGCGTCGAAGGCTGATGCCGGACGAACGCCTCGGCTGCATCGGCCTCGGCGTCATGGGGCGACCGATGGCACTGCACCTGTTGCGTGCCGGGTACCCGCTGGCGGTGTGGGCGAGGCGGCCGGAAAGCGCGCAGGCGCTGCTCGATGCCGGCGCCTTGTGGTGCGCAACGCCGGCGGCTGTGGCGCGGCATTCGCAGATCGTATTCACCATGCTGGGCGATGGCCGCGATGTCGAAAGCGTGGCACTGGGGCCGCAGGGCCTGAGCGAAGGTTTCGCCCCCGGTTCGGTTCTGGTTGACATGAGTACCATCGCCCCCGGCACGGCACGGAGCATTGCGCAAAGCCTGGCCCGTGTGGGTGTCGATATGCTCGACGCACCGGTATCCGGCGGCGAGCAGGGCGCCATCGCGGCCACGCTGGCGATCATGGTCGGCGGCAAGGCCAGCGCCTTCGAGCGCGTGCGCCCGCTGTTTGCCGTGTTGGGCAGGACGCTGGTTCACGTCGGCGAAAACGGCGCCGGGCAGGTGGCCAAAGCGTGCAACCAGATGATCATGGTCGGCTGCATCCAGGCCGTCGCCGAGGCGCTGCATCTCGCCGGGGCGGCCGGTGCCGATCCAGTCAGAGTGCGGCAGGCTCTGTCCGGCGGATCGGCGGGCAGCCGCGTGCTGGAAGTATTCGGCGGGCGCATGGTCGAGCGCGATTTTACGGCCGGCGTCGAGGCGCGGCTGCATCACAAGGATTATGGCATTGTACTGGGCGAAGCAAGCCGGCGAGGCGTTCCGCTGCCTGTTACCGGGCAGGTCTGGCAGCAACTCAATGCGCTGATGGCCAATGACTGGGGGCGGCAGGACACGGCGTCGCTATTACGTGTGCTGGAAAGAAACGGGAGATCCACATGAGGCGAGTTTGCTGGGTACTGTTCTTCGTCGTCGTTTCACTGCTTGCTGCGTGCGCGCCGCGTTTGCAAAAGCCCGAGATCAGTCTGGCCGGCATCGATCTCGTCGGACTGGGGCTGGTAGAACAGCGTTTCGTTCTTAAACTGCGCATCCGGAATCCGAATGACGTCGATCTGCCGGTCAATGCGCTGAACTTTGATGTCGAGCTGAACGCCCGGCATTTTGCCAGGGGAGTTTCCGACAAACCGGTGATCGTTCCGCGCCAGGGTGAGACGATACTTGAAGTCAAGACGGTGAGCCGCCTGGGCGACGTACTCAAGCCATTGCGCGACGCGCAGAAAAATGGACGCGAGCGGATTGCCTACCGGGTGTTTGGAAGTGTCGATCTGGAAGGCTTTGGCAGCTTTCCCTTTGATCGATCGGGCGATGTGCCGATGTCGGCCCTGGAGAAGTTCGCGCCGAAATAGAAATCACTGCTTGCGCAACGGGTCGAGCAGCGATTTCAGGCCGTTGTGGTCGAGTTCGTGCATCAGTGCCAGCAGCGTTCCCAGTTCGCCGCGTGGAAAGCCCTCTCGGGCAAACCAGTTGAGGTAATGTCCGGGCAAATCCGCGATCACCCGGCCCTTGTACTTGCCGTAGGGCATCACGCGGCTGACCAGCAGCAACAAATTTTCCGAAGTCATGGTTCTCAGCTTGCCTGGGCTGTCCGGGTAGACTCCCGGCCAACAGGAGAGTGTAATCCTTGACGACGAATCGGCTGCCGACGAGGCTGATCAAAATACATTGAACTTACTCGACAAAAATACTCATTGAATTCCGGATAGACTCAAAAAAATTCAGACGTGAGGTAATGGGCACGACGTTGTGGCATGGCCTGGCGTGAATTTCGCTGATCCAACCTGATCTCTATTGTGGAATCCATCTTAGACCACCGTGACCGAAAGCCCAGGCAGTGGCCTGATACCAACTGGCGGCATCGTTCTCAAGTTCCGGATCGTCAGGCAATTTTTCGGCTGACCCATCCTTGAAATCAGGCCTGAACACGGCACGGCCGCGACGTGAATCGAGCTTGACCAGCTTCCCGTTGCGCAGATAGCCCAGATCCTGATATGTACCTAAAAAAGCACGCTCACGACCCAATTCAAGATCGTACATGTCGTAACCAAGAAAGCGGCTTTTGTAGCTGAAGTTCAACAGGCCAAGCAAGGTCGGCGGCAGATCAATTTGACTGGTGAGCCGATTAAATTCGCCGGCCTTGATATGCCTGGGGGAGAAGAAGAGAGCCGGAATATGGTAGCGATTGACCGGAATGTCCGACTTGCCTGCCGAAGAGGCGCAGTGGTCGGCGACGATAACGAAAACGGTATCGGCGAACCAGGGTTTGCTTGACGCCCGATCGATGAAGTCGCCAATAGCCCAGTCAGTATATTTGACTCCCCCATAGCGGCCACTCTTTGAAGGAATATCGACGCGGCCTTCCGGATAGGTAAATGGCCGGTGATTGGAGGTGGTCATGATCTGCATGAAGGACGGACTGCCTGCCGCGAAGGCCTTGTCCGCTTCGAGCAGGGCTTGTGTAAAAAGATCCTCGTCGGCTACGCCCCAGATGTTTTCGTGATGGATGCGTTCGGCCGGGATCGCCGTGCGATCGATCACCTGGTAGCCATTGCCACCGAAAAAATCATTCATGTTGTCGAAGTAGCCGTAACCACCATAGAGGAATCGAACTTCGTAACCCTTTGATCTGAAGACCTCGCCCAAAGAGAACAGTGAGGCATTGTTGGGTCGTTTTACGATGGACTGGCCGGGCGTGGGAGGTACCGAAAGGGCGAGTGCTTCAAGCCCGCGCACCGTCCGCGTGCCGGTGGCGTATAGATTGGTAAACAGCAGGCTTTCCCTGGCCAGCGCATCCAGCCTGGGGGTAATGCCCTGGCGGCTACCAAAGCGGGTCATGAAACTGGCCGACAGACTCTCAACCGAAATCATGATGACATTCAGGTGCTTTTCAGGTTGCGCATAGCTGACCACTCGGGTCAGGTCGCGAGCGTCGTTGCTGGCCAGCCTGGCATGCCTGGTGGGTAACTGCTCGCGCAGTCGGGCAAAGGCCTGGTCGAGTGCCAGTGAATGATAGAAGGTGGCGTAGTCGAGTTCATTGTTGTACGCCGCGGCAAAGAATTCATAAATACCGTTACCTGACAACGAGTTGACATAACGGTTGGTGGATTGATCCTTGAGCCGGAAATCAACGAGTGAAAAGGACAGCAAAGGGACGGCCAGCAACAGTAGCAGCCAGCCAGCGCGGCTGGCGTAGCGTGACTCGGCATGGTGCGAAGCCCAGAGCCAGTGTCGAATTCCCCAGGCGATCAGCAGCGACAAAAGTGTCAGTCCCCCGAGAATGGGGCCGACGGGATAGGACTCCCTGATGTTGCCGATGACTTCATTGGTGAACAGCAGATAATCGACCGCGATGAAGTTGAAGCGTGAGCCGAATTCTTCCCAGAAAGTCCATTCGGCTACCGCATTGAACAGCATGATGAAGATCCAGACCACCGTTCCGGAGAGCAAAAACCAGCGAAAGTGAGGCCATCGATAAATCCGGTTCGGAACCAGAAAGAGAAACAGGGCCAGCGGGATAAAAAAGTAGCTGGCCGCGATGATGTCGAATGCCAGACCCAAACCGAACATCTGCAGGATATTCATCAGGCCTGGCTCGGCCGCATCGCCCGTCTTCAGCAGTAGCGCCAGACGGGTGAGCAGCGAGATGGAAAGAAAGACGAACAGCAGCAGCCAGAAAGGGCCGAAACGATGGTTGAAGAGACGTGTTGTCAGTGGAGGCGAAGATTGATTCATGACTGTTCGGGTATCCGGCGTCCGGTTTCCGGAGGTTTTCTTTAAACACATTGATTTTGGCTAAGCCAAACAGGCCGTAGAAACAATCAGCCCGGGTAAGGAAGTCAGCGTGATCTCTGACGTTGAAGATGAAGCTCGGGCCAAAGAAACCCATCCGTGCATACCGCCAAACAATGACATCAGCGTTTTATTGGGACTGTGCAGGGGGTAAATTCTCACGGAGACATCGGTAATTTCCGCAAGCTTCGAATCATGCGCGCGACCTATTTCTTGGCCATATCCTCAACCGCACGCCGCATATCGGCGTTAAGAACGTCCGTGTCCGTGCCATAACAGCTAAGCACCTGGATTTCTTCGACGTCGGGATAGTCCGAGCCGGCTTGATTAGCACCCGATGTTCTGGCCCCAAAATGCTGAGCTTTCCATCTTGCCAGCATCAACTCCTGGTCCGTTAGCCCGGTTTGTAAATCCGGTGGAACTTCGGCGCCTAGTTCAATCAGGACTTTGATTACTTCGGTCCTGCCACCGCGAATGGCCATCGACAGAGGCGATTTTGGCTCCCGATTGTCAGGAAAGTTGATCTTTGCCCCACGGATTCCCAGTTCGCGCACAATCTCGGCATGACCCATGAAGCAGGCCATTGCCAGCGGAAGACCAGGGTCACCGGGACCGTCAAGCAATTCGACCTGAGCACCGGCATCAAGGGCAGCAATGACTTCGGACAGAAGGCCCGTGCGAATCGCTTTGATCAAGTTGGCAGATGGGCTCACAACAAAGTCTCCTGAGAGGGTGAAACCAACGGATATGAATTTTATCAGTTGCCAGTGCCTGAGTGACAGTATTTACCTTTAGCGGTTCCTGTTGTCGCATGACAGCTACGAAGTTCACGAAGACGGGCGGCTTGGCTGGACTTTCACACTCAGGTGTCGAGCGCAAGAGCCTCGGCGACCTTGATGCCGTCAATGCCGGCCGAGAGAATGCCGCCTGCGTACCCGGCACCTTCACCCGCCGGATACAGGCCCTGAACATTCAAACTCTGGTAATCGTCGCCGCGCGTGATGCGCAGCGGCGAGGAGGTGCGCGTCTCGACACCGGTGAGTACCGCGTCGGCCATGTCAAAGCCCTTGATCTGGCGACCGAAGGCAGGCAGCGCCTCGCGCAGGGCGGCGATGGCGTAGCCCGGCAGCGCGGTGGCCAGGTCGGTCAAATGGACGCCGGGCTGGTACGAGGGGATGACCGACCCGAGTTGAGTTGATGGGCGTCCGGCGAGAAAGTCGCCAACCAGTTGTCCCGGCGCTTCGTAGGTGCCGCCGCCCAGTTCAAAGGCGCGGGCTTCGAGTTGGCGCTGCAGGGCAATGCCGGCCAGCGGGCTACCAGCGTCGCCGCCAAGGTAGTCTTCTGGGGTGATGCCGACGACGATGCCGGCGTTGGCGTTGCGTTCGGCGCGCGAATACTGGCTCATGCCGTTGGTTACGACGCAGTTCAGTTCCGAGGTGGCGGCTACCACCTGGCCGCCGGGGCACATGCAGAAGCTATACACCGAGCGGCCGTTGCTGGCGTGATGAACCAGTTTGTAGTCGGCGGCGCCAAGCAGCGGGTTGCCGGCATTGGAGCCGAGCCGGGCGCGGTCGATCAGCGATTGCGGGTGCTCGATGCGAAAGCCGACCGAGAACGGCTTGGCCTCCATGAAAACGCCTGTTGCGTAGAGCATCGCGAAGGTATCGCGCGCGCTGTGGCCGAGCGCCAGAACAACCTGGCGGGCGGCGATTTCCTCGCCATTCGCCAGTATGACCCCGTGCACCTGACCGCTTTCGATGTGCAGTCCGGTCACGCGGCTCTGGAAACGGATTACGCCACCGAGCGACTCGATCTCGCGACGCATGTGTTCGACTATGCCGACCAGCCGGAAGGTGCCGATGTGCGGCTTGGCGACGTAAAGGATTTCCGCCGGTGCGCCGGCCTTGACAAACTCGCTCAGCACCTTCCGTCCGAGGTGACGCGGGTCCTTGACCTGGCTGTAAAGCTTGCCGTCCGAGAAGGTGCCGGCACCGCCTTCGCCAAACTGCACGTTCGACTCCGGGTTGAGCACTTTCTTGCGCCACAGCCCCCAGGTATCCTTGGTGCGTTCGCGCACGGCCTTGCCGCGTTCGAGGACAATCGGCCGGAAGCCCATTTGCGCCAGTACCAGCGCGGCGAAGATTCCGGCCGGTCCAAAACCGACGACCACAGGACGCGTCGCGAGGCTGGCCGGCGCCTTTGTGACCAGGCGGTAGCTCGTATCCGGTGTCGGCCCGATCTTGGGGTCGGCAGCAAATTTGATGAGTACGTCGGCTTCGGCGAGCTGACTATCGAGCTCGACGTCGACGCTGTAGATGAAGGTCAGTGCGTTTTTCTTGCGCGCGTCGTGGCTGCGCCTGAACAGCGTGAGTTTGCCAATGTCCGCCTCCGGAATGCCCAGACGCCTGGCGGCGGCGGTTTTAAGGGCCTCCGGCGGATGTTCGAGCGGCAGACGGAGTTCGGTGATCCGGATCATGGGGTCGGGTAGCCGTCGATCCCGGGCAGTCAAGCTTGCTGCCCGTAACGGCCGAATTTTTCCAGCACCGTCGCCATCTCGGCCGCGTCGAGCAGCACCGGTGCGCCAAGTTGGCAGGCGCGCCAGTACTGCTCGCACAGCGTTTCGAGTTCGCTGCCAAGCGCTAGCGCCTGATCGAGGTCGTGGCCGAAGACGAGCATACCGTGGTTGGCCAGCAGGCAGGCGCGACGGCCTGCCATGGCGACCAGCGCCGCGTCGGACAGCGCCTGCGTGCCGAAAGTGGCGTAGTGGGCGCAGCGCAGGCTGTCGCCGCCAAAGCGGGCGATCATGTAGTGGAAGGCTGGAATGTCCCGGCGCAGGCAGGCCAGGCTGGTGGCGAAGGGCGAGTGCGCGTGCAGCACGGCGCCGGCCTCCGGGCGGGCGGCATAAAGATCGCGATGAAAGCGCCATTCGGACGAGGGCTTGCGCTGGCCTGTGTACGTCCCGTCGAGGCGCATGAAAACAATATCTTCGGGCTGCAGCAACGCGTAGTCCATGCCGCTCGGGGTGATCAGGAAGCCGTTCCCGGCACCGTTTTCTCCAGGCGCATCGGCGCGTACGCTGAGATTGCCGGCGGTACCCGTGTTCAGTCCTGAGGCGGCCATGCGGCGCGCGGTGTCGATCAGCTTCCGGCGCAGTTCAGGCATTCCCTGTCTCCGGGAAAAGTCCGCGCAGGCCCTCGCTCGTCGCCGGGCAAGGGCCGCGTTCGGTGATGATCGCCGTGATGAATCTTGCCGGGGTCACGTCGAATGCCGGATTGCTCGTCGCCTCATCGAGCGCTAGCTGACGTAGCAGCCCGGTTTGTCCGTTAGTGTCGATGCCATGCAGCACGCGCAACTCGTCTCCGCTACGTTCCTCGATGGGAATATCCGCGCCACCGGCGCAATCGAAGTCGATCGTCGAACGCGGCGCGGCGACGTAAAAAGGAACGCCGGCTTCGCGTGCGGCCAGCGCCTTGAGATAGGTGCCGACCTTGTTGGCGACATCGCCATTGGCGGCGATGCGGTCGGCACCGACAAGCACGGCATCAATGGCACAGTTTCCGCCGCCCGCCAGCAGAAAGCCGGCAGCATTGTCGGCGAACAGCGTGTGCGGCACCCCGCGCTGCCTGAGTTCCCAGGCCGTCAGCAGCCCCTGATTGCGTGGCCGGGTTTCGGAGGCCCAGACGTGAACGTCGATGCCGGCAGCGTGTGCGGCATAGACTGGCGCCAGGGCGGTGCCGTAGTCGACGCAGGCCAGCCAGCCGGCATTGCAGTGCGTCATGATCTCCAGCCGGGCACGTTTTGCCGCCAATGGACGGAGCAGGGCGAGACCGTGCTCGCCGATGCGCCGGCACTGCGCTACGTCTTCCTCGGCTATGAGCGCGGCCTCATGCCAGGCAACGTCGGCGCGCTCCGCGGCGTCCAGTGGCGACAGCCGTTCCTGCATGCGCGCCAGCGCCCAGTGCAGGTTGACCGCCGTCGGGCGGGTCGCGGCGAGCATGGCGAGGGAGGCGTTCAGGCTCGCATCGTCGGGCCGCTGCGCCAGTGCCAGCGCCAGCCCATAGGCCGCCGTCACACCGATCAGCGGCGCGCCGCGCACCTGCATGGCACCGATGGCGCGGGCGGTGTCTTCCAGCGTGGCAAGGCGCAGAATGCGGTACGCATGCGGCAGAGCGGTCTGGTCGATGATATCCACGGCGCGAGCGTCGGGCGCCGGTCGGAGCGTTCGGGTGGGGACTTTATTGACCTGCATGGCTGACATTCTAACAGCCGGTGCCGGAGCCCAAGGGCTGTTGTCGAGTCAAGGAGCCAACAGGGCGCGGCGCTCGGCTTCAATGTGCGCCATGAAGCGCTGGATTAGAGTTTCGTTGAGCGGCGACAGCTTGAGAAACCGGCAACCCATGTGAAAAAGTGTTTTTCCCGTGCGACTTTCCGTGGACAGGACGTAACGCACCTCAAGAGTAACGGCCAGCATCCCGGAGTCACGCAAGTCAATCCAGCTATTCTCGAGTATTGTCATCGGTTCGTACACAATCGGCTCGGCGACCTGGATGCCAATCCCGCCAACTGAAATGTCATACAGTGGCAGGGCGGTTTCATCCGGAGTTCCCCTGCGGATTCGGCATATATACGGTTTGGTAGAGGGTAACTGCAGGCGAAAGGCTTCTCGTCGCTGCAAACGAAGAAGACTCTTGGGCAGGGCGACGGCAAAGACCTCTTCGCCATTGATTGTTCTCTTGCGTGCCTGCGGCGCTGAAAACTGGATGCGAATTCCTTCGACCACGCCGACGAAGACGCAGCGCTCTGCCTTCAGGAAGGCACGATTGGTCTCTTCGCTGCCGCCGATATCAAAGGTAAGACAGCCCTCGTCTTCGAGAACATCGATCAAAACGGTAAGAAAACTCTGCCTACCTTCGTCGAAGGAGACGGAGACGCGTTCGCTCTGCCTGATCAGGCTGCGCAACTGGAAAAGAATTTCGCGCCGCCCGCTCAGGGTACAGCGCTGCAGATCTTCGTCGGTGTAGGCGTTGTTCATGATGCTCAGGCAGTTGATGGCGGTGGCCGTTTTTTTAATTCCCGCATCGTAGCGGGGAAATGGTTTCTTCGCTACGAGTTCAAGGAAACATGAGTTCAAGGAAACAATCGCTTGCTGTACATCCATTTCCTGCAAGGCTTGTCTGTCGGGTGTTGTCGCCGTAAGCTGATCACTTCCCTGTAACGTCACATTCATTCATTGCAGATTGACATGCTCCAGACTTCTGTAGACATTGATTCAAAACTTCCCTGGGTGGGCACCACGATATTTACCGTGATGTCCAGGCTTGCTGCCGATTGCGGTGCAATCAACCTGTCGCAGGGTTTCCCCGATTTTCAGGCCGAACCGGCACTGTTCGAAGCGACGCTGCGTGCCATGCGCGAGGGACGGAACCAGTACCCGCCGATGGCCGGAATGCCCGAGCTGCGTACGGCCATCGCCGACAAGGTCGAGTCCCTGTACGGCGCGCGCTACGACACCGATCAGGAAATCACGGTGACGGCCGGCGCGACGCAGGCCATCTTCACGGCGATTGCCGCCTTTGTACGTGGCGGTGACGAGGTGCTCGTCTTCGAACCGGTCTACGACAGTTACGTCCCGGCAATCGAAACGGTCGGCGGCAAGGCAGTTTATGCGTCACTTGATTTCCCAGATTACAAACCGGACTGGAACCAGGTGCGCACGCTGATTACGTCCCGCACGCGCATGATCATCATCAATTCGCCACACAACCCGAGCGGCAGCCTGCTCGACACCGACGATCTGGCCGTGCTGGCCGAACTGACGCGTGACACCGACATCGTGGTGCTGTCGGACGAGGTATACGAGCACATCGTTTTCGACGCAGCGCGGCATGCCAGCGTAGCCAGCAATCCGGAACTCGCGGCACGCAGCATCGTCGTCTCCTCCTTTGGCAAAACCTATCACATCACCGGCTGGAAGATCGGCTATGTGTTGGCGGCGGCGGCATTGATGAGCGAGTTTCGCAAGGTGCATCAGTTCAACGTATTCACGGTCAATACCCCATGCCAGTTGGGAATCGCCGAGTACATGCGCGATGCCTCGCGCCACCTCGGACTGGCCGGGTTCTACCAGCACAAGCGCGACTTCTTCCGCGAGCAGATGCAGGGTTCGCGGTTTGAGCTACTGCCTTGCCGCGGTACCTATTTTCAACTGGCGCGCTATGACAAAATCTCGGATCGGCCCGACCGCGAGTTTGCCCAATGGATGACGCGCGAAGTCGGCGTGGCGGTGATTCCTGTATCGGTGTTTTATCAGAACGGGCGCGATGACCGCGTGGTTCGCTTCTGCTTCGCCAAGCAGGAAGCGACGCTGGCCGTAGCCGGCGAGAAACTGCGGCGGGTTTGAGGCGGTGGGCTTTTCAATTATTATTCAGTCTGGAATTCAATCTTTATCAAGGAGATGTTTATGAGCATGGTGCAGGAGTTCAAGGAATTTGCCATGAAAGGCAATGTCATGGATCTCGCGGTCGGCGTCATCATCGGCGGCGCTTTCGGCAAGATCGTCGATTCGATTGTCGGTGATCTGATCATGCCTTTCATTGCCTGGATCATGGGTGGCAAGCTGGATTTCTCCGGCATGTTCGTGTTGCTCGGCAAAGTCCCGGAGGGTACTGCGACGACCTACGACGCGCTCAAAAAGGCCCAGGTGCCGATGTTTGCCTATGGCAATTTCATTACCATCCTGATCAACTTCATCATCCTGGCCTTCATCATTTTCATCATGGTCAAGCAGGTCAACCGGCTCCGGAAGGAAGAACCCCCGGCTGCGCCTGCCGAGCCGGCAGAAGACGTCCTGCTGCTGCGCGAGATTCGCGACAGCCTGAAAAAATAGTTCGGATGTCGTCAGCGTTCAACCCAAAAACTCCTCATGCCTGGCGCTGGATTGCACGCCGGTTCAGCGCGGGGCTATCTGACCTAGCGCTCGCTCCGCTGCTTCATCGAAGAGGGATGACTCGGATACGATACGGGCGCGACCGGCACGCAGTTGCTGTTCAAGCAATGATGGCGCCAGAGCGACGGCATAGCCCCAGTCAGTGTTGAACATCAGGACGGTTCCGGAAGTCGCCGCTTTTCCGCAGTGGCGGCCACAAAGGCGCTCGTTATCAGGCAGGTGAAAACTGATCCAGTCGCCTTCTGTGCTGGTGCTGACGCCGCTTCGCCAGGGGGATGGGGTTTCTGCTGGCCGGCCAAGGTAGTGCACCAGTATTCCGTTCCGTTCAAGGATTTGATCTGAAGGCTCAGCCTTTGCGCTGGTGTTGCTCAGTGCAACAGCCGCAATTTGTTCAGGAGCTGACGGCTGCGCCGGGACGCCGGGCACGCTTGAGCGAGTGCGCAGGGCCGCAGTTTGCAGGTCGAAGCAGGCATTGAGAAAAGGGGTTCTTTCTTCAGCCGGAATCGCCAGAAGATCGAGACCGGCGTTGATACGCTTGATCAGCGAGGGGATCAAGGAGAGCAACTGCTTCCGCTCCTCGGCGCTCTGCCTGGGCTGTACACTCCAGATAAGATCCTCGCTGGTGGTGTCGTATTCCGTCCAGCGTGTTCCGGTTGTGCCGCCATCAAGATGTGCGGATTGCATTACACGAAGCCAGTATTCCGAAAGAAAACGTCTGATTGCCGGTTCGGTGGTATGGCTGATCGCTGCAGCAAGCCAATCCTGTGCGGCTGACAGGGATGCTTCGCGGGCTTCGTGCTCAAGCACGAGTTGCACATAGGGCTGGGCATTGGCCTGGAGCGACTGATCACGTTCCTCGATCAGTGCGTCGAGTTCTTCGAGATGCGGGGAAAGTTCGCCATCGTTTGTTT
>NZ_JAEUOI010000088.1 GCF_016790145.1 Propionivibrio sp.
CCGTATCAGCCCGGCTGGCCGAAAAAAGCCGCCGCACCAGTAATGATGCGGCGGCTTTGCCGTGCGCGATACAGCCTTACTTCTTCTTCCCCGGCGGGATGTCGGTACACGTGCCATGCGCAACTTCGGCGGCCATGCCGACCGTCTCGCCGAGCGTCGGGTGCGGATGGATGGTCTTGCCGATATCGACCGCATCGCAGCCCATTTCGATGGCCAGGCAGACTTCGCTGATCATGTCACCGGCACTGGGGCCGACGATGGCGCCGCCGATCACGCGATGCGTTTCCGGATCGAAAATCAGCTTGGTGAACCCGTAGTCGGCGCCGTTGGCGATGGCACGTCCGGAAGCCGCCCACGGGAACTTGGCAACTTCGACCTTGCGGCCTTCCTTCTTCGCCTGCTCCTCGGTGATGCCGACCCACGCCACTTCCGGGTGAGTGTAGGCGACGCTGGGGATCACCTGCGCGTCAAACGCGGTCCGCGCCAGTTCGGCGTGGCCTTTCAATTCGCCGGCGGCGACCTCGGCCGCAACGTGCCCCTCATGTACACCCTGGTGTGCCAGCATCGGCTGGCCAACGATATCGCCAATGGCGAAAATGTTTGGCACGTTGGTCCGCATCTGCTTATCGACCGGGATGAAACCGCGATCGGTGACGATGACGCCGGCCTTGTCGGCGGCGACCTTCTTGCCGTTCGGCGAGCGGCCGGCGGCTTGCAGGATCATGTCGTACCTGACGGCTTCGGGTGCTACCCCTTCACCTTCGAACGTGACGTAGAGCCCGTCATCCTTCGCTTCGACAGCAACCGTCTTTGTCTTGAGCATGACCTTGTCGAAACGGTGCAGGTTCTGTTTTTCCCAAACCTTGACCGAATCGCGGTCCGGGCCCTGCATCAGCGCATCGAGCATCTCGACGACGTCGACGCGGGTGCCGAGCAGGGAATAGACGGTAGCCATTTCGAGGCCGATGATGCCGCCGCCGATGACCAGCATCTTCTTTGGTACGGCACCTTGAAACGTTGGTAGTTCAAGCGCACCGGTCGAATCGACGATGCGCGGATCGCGCGGGATGAAAGGCAGATGTATGGCGGCAGAACCGGCAGCGATGATGCACTTCTGGAAGCGGATCACCTTCTTGGCACCCGTCTTTTCCTGGGCCTCGCCGTCGGTCACTTCAACCTCGATATGGTTGGCGTCGAGGAAGCTGCCGTAGCCACGAACGACATCGACCTTGCGCATCTTGGCCATGCCGGCGAGACCGCCGGTGAGCTTGCCGATGACCTTCGATTTGTGTGCGCGCAGCTTGTCGATGTCGATCTGCGGCGCCGCGAAGGTTACGCCACAATCGGCCATGTGCTCGGCTTCATCCATGACGACGGCAACATGCAGCAGTGCCTTCGACGGGATGCAGCCGACGTTCAGACATACCCCGCCGAGCGTAGCGTAACGCTCGACGATGATCGTCTTCAGGCCAAGGTCGGCGCTGCGGAAGGCTGCCGAGTAGCCGCCCGGTCCGGCACCGAGAACGAGCATTTCGCATTCAAGGTCGACCGTGCCGGCAAATTGCCCGGCTTTCGCTGCGGCTTGCGGGGCAGGGGCGACGACTTCAGCGGATGCAAGCGCTACGGCTGGTGCTGCTGCGGCTGGTTCGGCGACCGCCGCCGTGTCAGCCGTTTCGATGACCACAACCAGCGAACCTTCCGACACCTTGTCGCCGACCTTGACCTTGAATTCCCTGATGACGCCGCCCGTCGGGCTCGGGATGTCAATCGTCGCCTTGTCGGATTCGAGCGTGACCAGCGCATCCTCGGCCTTCACGGTGTCACCGACCTTGACACAAAGATCGATAATCGGAACGTCCTTGAAATCGCCGATGTCCGGGACTTTTACTTCAATGATCTGACTCATCCGTATCTCCCGATCAAATCAGTGCACGACGCATGTCGGCCAGAAGCTGCGCGACATAGACGTTGAAGCGGGTGGCCAGCGCGCCGTCGATGACGCGGTGGTCGGCGGAGAGCGACAGCGGCAGAATCAGGCGCGGCACGAACTCCTTACCGTTCCAGACCGGCTTCATCACCGTCTTGCTGACCCCGAGGATGGCCACTTCCGGGGCATTGACGATCGGCGAGAACGCCGTGCCGCCGATACCGCCGACGCTGGAGATGGTGAAGCAGGCGCCGGACATGTCGGCCGGGCCGAGCTTGCCGTCGCGCGCCTTTTTGGCCAGTTCGCCGCATTCGACGACGATCTGGCTCACCGACTTCTGGTCAACGTTCTTGACTACGGGAACGACGAGGCCATTCGGGGTATCTGCGGCAAAGGCAATGTGGAAATACTTCTTCATGACCAGATTATCGCCATCGAGCGAACTGTTGAATTCAGGAAACTTCCTGAGCGCCAGCTCGCACACCTTGATCAGGAAGGCAAGCATGGTGATTTTGACGCCGGACTTCTCATTCTCCTTGTTCATCGCCACGCGGAAGGCTTCCAGTTCGGTGATGTCGGCGTCCTCGTGGTAGGTCACTGCCGGGATCATCGCCCAGTTGCGGGCAAGATTCTGGCCGGAGATCTTCTTGATGCGCGAGAGCGGCTGCACCTCGAAGGCGCCGAATTTGGCAAAGTCGACCTTCGGCCAGGGCAGCAGATCCAGGCCTCCGCCCAGGCTCGCCGCGCCAGGTACTGCACCGCTTGTTGCTGCCGTGCGGCCGGACATGACGCCCTTGATGAAGGCGGTGACGTCTTCCTTGATGATGCGGCCCTTCGGCCCGCTCGCCGGAACTTTGGACAGATCGACGCCAAGCTCGCGGGCAAACAGGCGTACCGAGGGGCTGGCGTGGGTTGCCGCGCCGAGCGCCAGGCCCGCTGCAGGCGCAGGTGGAGCTGGCGTAGCCGCGACCGGAGCTGCGGGCGCTGGCGCAGGAGCCGGCACGCTCGGAGCGACGGCTGCAGCGGGAGCGGCGGCAGGCTTGGCTGCCTCAGTCGCAGCGTCTGTATCGGCGCCGGCAGCTTCCACAACAGCAACGACAGAACCTTCGGAAATCTTGTCGCCGAGCGCAACCCGGATTTCCCTGACGATACCGGCGACCGACGAGGGAACGTCCATCGTCGCCTTGTCCGATTCGAGGGTGACCAGCGCGTCGTCGACCTTGATCGTATCGCCGACCTTGACGCAGATGTCGATAACCGGAACGTCGCTGTAATCGCCGATGTCCGGGACTTTTATTTCAATGGTTTGGCTCATGAGCTCGCTCCCTTAGACCGTCATCGGATTCGGTTTGTTGGTGTCAATGCCGTATTTGGCAAACGCTTCGGCGACCTTGCTGCGCTCGATGACGCCGTCGTCGGCCAGGGCTTTCAGTGCGGCAACGGTGACCCAGCGACGATCGACCTCGAAGAAATCGCGCAAAGCTTCCCGTGTGTCCGAACGGCCAAAGCCGTCGGTGCCCAGGGTGACGTAGCGGCGGTTGAGCAGCGGGCGAATCTGTTCGGCATACAGTCGCACGTAGTCGGTCGCCGCAATGATCGGGCCGCGCGTGTCGTTCAGGCAGGTCTCGACATGCGAGAGCTTTGGCTTCGCAGACGGGTTGAGCAGGTTCCAGCGCGCCAGCTCCTTGCCCTCGCGCGCCAGTTCGTTGAAGCTCGGGCAACCCCACAGATCGGCGTCGACGCCCCAGTCGTTCTTGAGCAAGTCGGCGGCGGCGATGACTTCACGGAAAATCGTTCCCGAGCCGAGCAGTTGAACGCGCGGTGCGGCCTGCTTGCCATCCGAGATCTGTCCTTTGCGCAGCAGGTACATCCCCTTGAGGATGTCGGCTTCGGCATCCTTGGGCATTTCCGGGTGCTCGTAATTCTCGTTCATTACCGTGATGTAGTAATAGACGTCTTCCTGTTCCTGGAACATGCGGCGCAGGCCGTCCTGCATGATCACGGCGATCTCGAAGGAGAAGGTCGGGTCGTAACTGATGCAGTTGGGGATCAGCCCGGAGAGCACCAGCGAATGGCCATCCTCGTGCTGCAGGCCTTCGCCGTTGAGCGTCGTGCGTCCGGCCGTTCCGCCGATCAGGAAGCCGCGGGCGCGCTGGTCGGCCGCCGCCCAGTAAAGATCCATGGTGCGTTGCAGGCCGAACATCGAATAGCAGATGTAGAAGGGAATCATCTGCTCGCCATGCACCGAGTACGACGTGGCGGCGGCGATCCAGTCGCTCATGGCGCCGGCTTCGTTGATGCCGTCCTGCATCACCTGGCCGTCCTTCGACTCCTTGTAGAACATCAGTTGGTCGTGGTCTTCGGGAACGTAGTTCTGGCCTTGCTGGTTCCAGATGCCGATCTGGCGGAACAGACCTTCCATGCCGAAGGTTCGCGATTCGTCGGCGACGATGGGAACGACGCGCCGACCGATCTTCTTGTCCTTGAGCAGGATGTTGAGGATGCGCACGATCGACATCGTGGTCGACACCTCGCGCCCTTCACCGGACGCCTTGAGCAGCGTCTCGAAGGCCGATAGCGCTGGCACTTCGAGCGCGGCGGCGGTGCGCCGACGCTGCGGCAGGAAGCCGCCGAGCGCCTGGCGCCGCTCGCGCATGTAAGTCAACTCCGGCGAACCTTCCTCGAACTTGAGGTAGGGCAGGGCATCGATCTGGTCGTCCGGCACCGGGAGCTTGAAACGGTCGCGGAAGCGCATGACTGCTTCGCTGTCGAGTTTCTTCTGCTGGTGCGAGATGTTCATCCCCTCGCCGGCCAGCCCCATGCCGTAGCCCTTGACCGTCTTGGCCAGGATCAGTGTCGGCTGGCCAGGGTGTTCGACCGCCGCCTTGAAGGCGCTGTAGATCTTGAAGATGTCATGGCCGCCGCGGTTGAGCGCCCAGATGTCGGCATCGGTATAGTCAGCGATCAGTTCCTTGAGTTCAGGCGTATTGAAGAAATGTTCGCGCACATAGGCCCCGTTCTTGGCCTTGAAGGTCTGATACTGGCCGTCGACAAGTTCCATCATGCGCTTCTTCAGCAGTCCCTTCTTGTCGCGCTCGAACAGCACATCCCAGTGCCGACCCCAGATCAGCTTGATGACATTCCACCCGGCACCGCGGAAGGTGCCTTCGAGTTCCTGGATGATCTTGCCGTTGCCGCGTACCGGCCCGTCAAGACGTTGCAGGTTGCAGTTGATGACGAAGATCAGGTTGTCGAGCTTCTCGCGTGCCGCCATGCCGATGGCACCGAGCGATTCGACCTCGTCGGTCTCGCCATCGCCGAGGAAGGCCCAGACCTTGCGATCCTTGGCTTCGATGAAACCACGGCTTTCCATGTACTTCATGAAACGCGCCTGGTAGATGGCCTGGATCGGACCGAGACCCATCGATACCGTCGGGAATTGCCAGAAATCCGGCATCAGCCAGGGGTGCGGGTAGGAGGAGAGTCCCTTGCCGCCAGTTTCCTGACGGAAATTGCCCATCTGTTCGTCAGTCAGCCGACCGAGCAGATGGGCGCGGGCATAGACGCCGGGGATCGAATGCCCCTGAAAAAAGATCATGTCGCCGCCGTGTTGCTCGGTCGGCGCACGCCAGAACCAGTTGAAGCCGACGTCGTACAGAGCGGCCGACGAGGCAAACGAGGCGATGTGTCCGCCCACATTGGTGTCGCGGTTGGCGCGCACGACCATGACCATGGCGTTCCAGCGGATGTAGTTGCGAATCCTGATTTCAATGGTGGCGTCGCCCGGATACCTGGGCTGCCGATCGAGCGGTATGGTGTTGACATATTCGGTGGTCGCGCTGTACGGGATGTCGATCCCCTCCTCGCGCGCCTGGGCTATCATTTTCTGGATCAGGAAGTGGGCGCGCTCGGTGCCTTCCTTGCCGATCACGCCGGTCAGCGCGTCCTGCCATTCACGGGTTTCTTGCGGATCGGCGTCGTTGATCACGGACGTCTGGGTGTTATCGGGTAGTGCTGCCATGATTTGTCTCCTGACTTCTGATGGGTGGTTTGCCGCTCACCACTTGTTGATGCGGACAACTAGAGTAATACCTTGATGCAAGGGAAAGTACCGCAGTGCATCATTTTTTGGTTTTTACCACATTGTGAAAATTTGTTTTGTAGTGTGGAATAAACAAAACGGGGTTAAGACCTTATTTTTCACCTCCGGGTTCAATTTATTCACTTCCTTATCCGCTTGTTGCTGATGGCCCCGTTACGGCAATAGCCAGGTTACATGACGGGCGTTTGTGCACCGGGGAGATGGTGGCAATAGGCAGCAATTGCATTCCTGTCGATCACGCCTGCCGGACACGAATTCTGCGACGGCACCGCTCTGTGGCAGAATCGGATAAGCTTCCCGCACGAGAACGACAATGAAATCCTCCCCCAGAAAATCATCGCTCATTGCCTTGGGCACGCTTTCCTTGCTCTTGCTTTCGCCAGCCGTGCACGCCGGCAAGACGCTCGATGCCGTGCGCCAGCAGGGCCGCGTCACCTGTGGCGTGAGTACCGGCTTGCCCGGATTTTCGGCCGTCGACAGTAAGGGAAACTGGATTGGTCTTGACACCGACATCTGCCGGGCGCTGGCCGCCGCCGTGCTGGGCGATGCGGGCAAGGTCAGATGGACGCCACTCAACGCGCAGCAGCGCTTTACCGCGCTGCAGTCCGGCGAGGTGGACGTGCTTTCGCGCAACACGACGTGGACGCTGACACGCGACGCGTCGATGGGCCTGCATTTCACGGCCATCGCCTATTACGACGGGCAGGGCTTCATGGTGCCGAAGAAGAGCCGCATTACCAGCATCAAGCAGCTCAAGGGCGCCGAGATCTGCGTGCAGTCCGGCACCACCAGCGAGAAGAACCTGACCGACTACTTCCGTGCGCAGGGGCTGAAAGCGAAGCCGGTCGTCTTCGAGAGCTATGAAGCCTCGCTCAAGGCCTTCTTCTCCGGCCGTTGCCAGGCCTACACGACGGATGTGTCGAGCCTGGCGTCGATCCGCGACAAGGAAGTCAAAACGCCCGGGGATTACGCGATCCTGCCCGAGCTGATTTCCAAGGAGCCGCTCGGGCCGGTGGTGCGGCGCGGCGATGACGAATGGTTTGCCATCGTCAAATGGGTGGTCTACGCGCTGATCGAAGCCGAGGAACTGGGCGTCAATCAGGACAAAGCCGAGCGCCTGAAAGCCAGTCCCGATCCGGCCATTCAGCGCCTGCTCGGCAGCGCCGACGACAGCGGTCGCCTGCTCGGACTCGACCGCGAATGGGCCTATCGGGCGATCCGTGCAGTCGGCAATTATGGCGAAATTTACGAGCGTAACCTGGGCAGCAACTCGTCGCTCAAGCTGCTGCGTGGCAGCAACCAGTTGTGGAATAAAGGCGGCTTGATGTATGCGCCTCCGATTCGCTGAAGCCGGTCAAGGCTCCGGCCGGCGCGACCTGCTCTGGCAGGGGCTGGCTGTCGGCCTGTTGCTGCTCGCCGCCTGGCTACTTGCCGGCCGGGTTGAAGCCGAGCTGGCGGCGCGCGGTATCCGCAGCGGCTTTTCCTTCCTGTTGCAGCCGACCGGCTTCGAGATTGGCGAAAGCCTGTTCGAGTTTCACGCCGGGCTTCCCTACTGGCAGGCTTTTCTCGTCGGGCTGGCCAATACCCTGCGCGTGGCCTTGCCCGGCCTCGTGCTGGCCACGCTGTGCGGCGCGCTGATCGGCTTCGGGCGCCTGTCGCCCAACGTCCTGCTGCGTGCGTTGTGTACCGTCTATGTCGAGGTCTTCAGAAACATTCCGCTGCTGCTGCAACTATTGACCTGGTATTTCCTGCTCACCGAGAAGCTGCCGCCGGTCGCCGATGCGCTCGAGTTTCTGCCCGGATTCTTCCTGAGCAAGAGCGGTCTGGCCTTTCCGGTGCCGGCCTTTACCACTCCCGGCGGCATCTTCGACGGAGCGCTCGACTGGCCGCAACGTGGCGCGCTGAACATCGAGGGCGGGGCGACGGTGACGCCCGAGTATCTGGCCGTGCTGCTCGGACTGGTTGCCTACTCGGCCGCGTATCTGGCCGAGATCGTGCGTGCCGGCATCCTCTCGGTGCCGCGCGGGCAGGTCGAGGCCGCGACGGCACTCGGCCTTTCACCGCGCCAGAGTCTGCGCTGGGTGGTATTGCCGCAGGCATTGCGCCTGATCGTTCCGCCGGCCGGTAACCAGTACCTGAACCTGATCAAGAACTCCTCGCTTGGCGTCGTTGTCGGCTACCCCGAACTGGTGTCGATCGCCAACACCACGCTCAACCAGACCGGGCAGGCCGTCGAGTGCATCGGCATCCTGATCGCCGTCTATCTCGTGCTGTCGCTGATAACGGCGGCGCTGCTCGCACTCTACAGCGTACGCCAGTTGCGCAAGGCCGGACGCTCGTGAAGAACTGGCTGCGTAGCAAGCTCTTTTCGAGCTGGACGAGCGCTCTGGCGACGCTGCTTATTGTTGCGCTTGCCGGCCAGGTGCTGCCGGGCTTAGCCCAGTGGAGCGTGACGCAGGCCGTTTTCGTCGCCGACGCCGCGCTATGCCGCGCGCTTGACGGGAGCGGCGCCTGCTGGGGCGTAATCGCCGAGAAGTGGCGGCTCATCTTGTTCGGGCGCTATCCGCACGCCGAGCAGTGGCGACCGGCGCTGGCCATGGCCCTGATCGTGGCCTTGCTGATCTTCAGTGCGCTGGCCCGGCAGCGCATCGCCCGGCTGGCCAGGGTCTGGGGCGTGATCCTGCCGGGCAGCCTGTTGCTGATGGCCGGCGGTGCTTTCGGCCTGACGGCGGTGGAAACCTCGCTCTGGGGCGGCCTGCCGCTGACTCTGCTGCTCTCGCTGGCAGCCATTGCTGGCGCCTTGCCCTGCGGCGTCCTGCTGGCGCTCGGCCGGCGCTCGACGCTGCCGGCCATGCGTGCCCTGTGCAGCGTGTACATCGAACTGGTGCGTGGGCTGCCGCTGATCCCGGTGCTGTTCATGGCCGCCTTCCTGTTCCCGCTGTTCCTGCCGCCCGGCCTGGGTGCCGACGTGCTGCTGCGCGTCCTGCTGGCGCTGATTCTGTTCGCCGCCGCGCATCTCGCCGAAGTCGTTCGCGGCGGCTTGCAGGCGGTGCCGCAGGGTCAATACGATACGGCGCGCGCGCTCGGCCTGAACGCCTGGCAGGTGCAGCGCCACGTGATCCTGCCGCAGGCTCTGCGCGCCGCGTTGCCAGCGCTGACCAACAGCTTCATTGCCATTTTCAAGGACGTCTCGCTGGTCACCGTGGTCAGCCTCTACGAACTGACCGGTTCGCTTTCGCTGGCCCTCGCCGGCGACGCCGACTGGCGACCGTATTTCCTCGAAGGCTATCTTTTCATCGGCGCCATCTACTGGATCGGCTGCTTCGCGCTGTCGCGCTACAGTCAGCGAATGGAAGCCCGGCTGGCTCGGAGTTGAGCGTTACCAGTTCGCTTGCTTGTTCGAGGAATCAGTTTGTAATCCGGTAATTCCCTGAACAGCGGGTCACCTTGTCTTCGTGAATAATTCCTAAGCCGCCCAACCTGGAGAAGCCATTACGATGTAATGCCGACCAGGGAATCCAGAAGCTCACGCGCTTTCAGTAGATCTGGCGTGTCGAAACCCTCGGTGAACCAGTAGTAAACCTCTTCCAGCAAACGTTGAGCTTCATCCCGTTTCCCCTGCCGCTGCCACAGCCGGGCCAGGCTCATGGCCGCACGTAACTCAAGGGATTTCGCCTGTTGCCGCCGACTGACTGTCAGTGCCTGGTAAAAACAGGCTTCGGCGGTTTCCTCGTTCCTGTCTGCAAGTCCAAGCAGCGACTCGCCCTTGAGGCGATGCAGTTCGGCTTCGATGTGGTGATCACCGATTTCATCACCCAGGGCAAAAGCCTCGCCACTGACGCTGAGCGCGGTTTTGAAGTGGCCAAGTACGGCATAGGCGTCGACCAGTGGTTCAAGGACGACAAGCCTTACGCCACCCATCGCTTCGCGCGTCGCCTCGACGCATTGCTGCATGGAATCGACGCTCTGGAGTCGGCCCTGCATGGCATCGGCCCAGCCGCGCGCTAGGGTCGCACCAATCAGCCAGAGGGGGAAGCCGTGGCGGCTGGCCAGATTCAGCGCTTCCTGGGCCAGGGCCAGGCTCGCCTCGGGCCGGCGCAGACGACAGTTGAGGATCGCGGCAAAGATCAGCGCATAGGCCAGGCTGAAGGGATGCCCGATCTGGCGTGCAAGCGCCAGGGCTTGCGCGCTGGCCTTGAGTGCCTGTTCGGGAAAGCCTAGAAACCACAGCACCCAGGAAGTATACGATTTGCTGGTGACCCCTGCGTCTTCGCCAAAGTCGGCGATGTGCCTTGTCTGTTGGTCCGGCTGGTACAGTTCGCGGGCGCGTTCAAGATGCTCTAGCGCCGTCACGAATTCACCCTGCCAATACAATGTATTGGCGACTGCGAAATGGCCTTGCTCCTTTTCAACCGGGTCGCCACTCTGGCTTGCCATGCGCAGGAGCTGTTGTGCGAGATCAAGCGCAGCGGCATAACCTGCGCGCGAACTCGCACTCGCCCACAGCCCCCAGATTGCCGGAAACATCGCCGGATCGCTTTCATGCCGGCTGGCTAGCGTCATTGCGCGCGCATAGGCTTGGGCGCCTTGCGCAGAAGCATAACCTTGTGCCGAAGTCGCCGCACTGCCGAGGCCGATCTGGAGAATCAACTCCTGGCGATCGCGATCCGGCCCAGGCGCTAATGACTGGAGCAAGGTCAAACCCGACCTGAAATGCGTCACGGCTTCGCTGCTGGCCGAGTGCTGGCTGGCGAGCTTTCCTGCATCAATCCAGCAAGCAATGGCCTGCCGGATTTCTCCGCCCGCCGCCCGGTGCTGCGCCAGAATTTCAGGCCGCACAATGCTGCCGCCCGTTTCCAGTGCGTCAGCAATACGGCGGTGAGCAGCCTCACGTTCAGCCCGTGTTTGCGATTGATAGGCCGCATCACGAATCAGGGCGTGCCTGAATTTGAAAACTCCCCCGGTCGTGCTCTGCAGCAGACCCGCGGCCTGCAATTGGTGCACCATTTGCTCCAGCGTTGCGTCATCGAAAGGAGATATCCGGCGCAGCAAGTCGAAGCTGAATTCTCGTCCGGCTACGGACGCCAACTGGGCAATGATCTTCGCGGCGCCCAAAGCGTCGAGACGCGTTGCGAGAAGATCCTGCAAGGTCGTCGGAATGGCCGACTGATCGTTGACCGCCACTTCCCGGGTCAACTCCTCGGCAAACAGCGGAATACCGTCAGCGCGTTCGACAATGCGCAATACCATAGCCGGGGCGATCCCCGGTTCCACGCAAGTGATCAGCATGGCCGTCTCGTTCTGGTCGAGGGAATTCAGGGGCAATGTGCGGACAAGACTCTCCTGCCAGGGCGGCTCAAACATGGGCCGCGCGGTGAACACGGCGAGAATTGGCGCCATGCGCTGTTGCGCAACGAACAGCTTCAGAAATTCAAGCGTCGATGGATCGGCCCAGTGCAGGTCTTCGACCAGCAGCAGCAGCGGTTTCTTCGCCGCCAGCGAGTACAGGCGGTCAAGCGGGATCGCCATGGTCTTTTCGCGCTGTTGTTGCGGCGAGGAATCCGGCTTCAGGCAAGAGGCGCGCAATGGCAGCGAGAGCATCGTGGCGAGCAGCGGTACTACATCCCGATCTTTACTCGCGAAGTGCGTTTCAACGTATTCCGCCAGTTTGTCGAATCTCGCTTCAGGAGTTTCGTCGGATAAAAAAGTCAGCTTGAGTTCAAACAGCGCGGTCAGTGGATGAAATGGCGAGTGGCTGTGCTCCGGAAAACAACGCAGTTCACGTACCTCAATGTCTTTTTTGCTCAGCGTCTCCTTGAGCGTTTGGATCAGGCGTGATTTGCCGATTCCGGCCTCACCGCGCAGCAGCACGATGCGTCGCACACCGTGACCTGCTTCTTTCCACTCGCTGAGCAAAGCCGCCATCTCCTTTTTGCGCCCGACCAGCGGGGTCAGCGTTGCGCTGGCTTCGAGACGATCCCGGGCGCCGCTTTCCTGCACGACCCGGAACACTTCCAGCGGGCGCTGAATGCCGCGCAATTGCCGGAGTCCAAGACTCATGCATTCGAAATAACCAGCCACCAGATGCTGTGTCGCCCCGCTGATCGCCACTTCGCCGGGCTCAACCAGTTGCCGCAGGCGAATGGCCAGCCCCGATGTTGCTCCGATGGCATCGGGCACCTGCGGGCCACCACTGATTACCACGCCGGTGTGGACGCCGACACGCAGTTCGAGACCGGTGAATGCCCTGCGCGTCAGCGCCAGGGCCGCCTGCACCGCCTGGCGGGCCGCATATTCACTGGCCTGCGGGTAACCGAAATAAGCCAGCACGCTTCCCCCGTGAAAGCGTACGAGATACCCTGAAAAGCTGCTGATGATCTCCTTGCAGTGAGCCTGTGGCGAGCGCAGCAAAGCCAGTGCCTCATCAAGGTCTTTTGCTTCGTCAGTTGCAAGTTCGCAGTAGAGCACAGTGACTTGTCGCCGCTCCGCAACGGGGAGCGGCAAAGCCTTCTCCGGGCCAGGATCGAGTTCGCAGTCCGCTACCGACGAGGGTTCGCCCTGACGGATGAGATCGGCCAGGGCGATGGTTTCTTCAGACGGCAAAATACCCAGTTCCTTTTTCAGGGTCAGGCAACACGTTTCGTAGGCGCCAAGGGCGCTGGCGCGCTGCCCGTTCAACGCATAAAGTCGCATCGCCCGGCGCAGACCTTCCTCGTCCCATGGCTCCAGTCCGAGAAAGCGCCGGGCGAACGGCAAGGCCTTGCCATAGGCGCCTGCCCGTTCATGGCATTCCGACAGACGGGCCAGCAGGCTGAGGGCGCGCACATGCAGCGCCTCGCGATGAACCTGAAGCCACTCTTCGTAACCCGGGCACTCCGGCAGCGTGAATCCAGCCATGAACTCGCCCTGATAACGATCGGCCAGAGTTTCCATTCGTATGAGACAGGGGCCGCAGTGTTCTGCGCAGGGAGTCGCCGGGCAGGCGAGAGCAGGCGCTGTAAATTCCCTGGTGTCAATCTCCAGATCTGCTGCGGGGTCGAGCCGGACGGATTCGCGATCAATCTGCAATGGGGGCGTTACCAGGTTTCCCGTGTTGATTACCTGGCGAAGATTGTGCAGGACCAGACGAAGATTGGATAACGCTGCATCGTGTTCGAGGTCTGGCCACAACATGGCTGCCAGAAATGCCCGCGAGTGCGCTCGACCGGGTTCCGCCGCAAGATAGGCGAGAAGTGCACGCCCTTTCTCGTAAACCAGCTTGCAAGGCCGGGCATCGAGGTTCAACTCGAATCCACCAAGCAGGCGAAGCGATAGACGATGGGACGGAATCATCTCTGGCCTCAGCCTCATAACGCGCAAACCTTGCGGCAGTGCAGACGCAGGGCCTCCAGGGAGTTTCGCCGATCAGCGAATACCCCTGGCAATCCTGACCTTCTGCAATATCGTCCCATGTCGATCTGGTTCTTGTTCTGAAAACGCACGAAAACGACTTCTATCGCGCTCGTCCCGTTCCTCTAACGATTCTCTAACGCAGTTATCCAATTATAGGCTACCGGTTCGGCTGTGAAGCGATGTTTTCTTTTGCCAAATCAAGGGGTCTTTCGATGAACAAGATTCACCGCATCGTCTGGAACAAAGCGCGCCAATGCCTGGTCGTGGTTGGCGAAAACGCCAAGACATCCGTCAAATCCAGCGGTACGGGAATGAGCGATGCCGAATCCGTTTTTGCGCATTGGAGTCGCAAGATCGCCGCCGTGCTGATGTTGCTGCCCATGGCCTGTCCTCCCTTTGCCATGGCGCAGACGCTGATCAAGCCCGATGGTCGTACGCAGACCACGGTGGTGAATACCGGCCCGGTATATAACGTCAGCACCGCGACGGTGAGCGGAAAGAATGCCTTCAACTCCTTCAGCGCCTTCAGCGTTGGCGCCGGCAATACGGCCAATCTTTATATCCCCTCGTCGGCGATCAACCTGATCAATATCGTCCGCGACCAGCGCACCGATATCTCCGGCATCCTCAATGCCATCAAGGACGGCCGTATCGGCGGCAATGTCTGGTTCGCCAACCCGCATGGTTTCATCGTTGGCGCCTCCGGCGTAGTGAACGTCGGCAGCCTGACCGTAACAACACCCACGCAGAAGTTCGTCAATGATTTCTTCACGGCGCCCGGATCGCCTGACCAGGCGTCGGTGACGCAGCTTCTGTCCGGCACGGCGCCGAGAAACAGCGCAGGCCTCATCTCGATCCTGGGCCGCATCAACGCGGCCGAAGGCATCGAACTCAGCGCAGGGGCCGTCAACGTCGCCGGTTCGATCTACAGCGGCGCCCGCTTCGTCGGTACGGCGCCGGACTTCACCGATGTGGTCAACGCCAACGGGCTGGCCTCGGCAACGAATGTCATCGTCAGGGAAGGGCGCGTCCACATCGTCGCCGACAATGACGTCACGGTGAGCGGCACCATCGCCGCGCCGGGCGGCGTTGGGGTGCGCGGCGGCGACATCAGCATCCGGGCCGGCGGCAACGTCGAACTCAATGACGGGGCGACGGTTTCGGC
>NZ_JAEUOI010000141.1 GCF_016790145.1 Propionivibrio sp.
AGTCGAGCCCGGCGATCGTCGAGAACTGACCTTCGAGCGGTGTGGCGACGGCAGCGGCCATCGTTTCCGGCGATGCGCCGGGTAACGCGGCGGTGACCGAAATGGTCGGGAAGTCGACGCTCGGCAGTTCTGAAACCGGCAGCGCGCGATAAGCGATGATGCCGAAAATGACAAACGCCGCCATCAGCAGCGTCGTCATGACCGGGCGGCGGATGCACAGTTCGGGCAGGTTCATGGCGCCGCCCTATTTGTTCGCTGGCGTTGCAAGGGTGTCAGCATTAGTCGGGCCGGTTTCCCTGGCCTTGACCCTGACTCCCGGAGCCAGGCGCAACTGGCCGTCGGTGACGACGGTTTCGTCCGCCTGCACGCCATTGCGGATTGCCGTCACTCCACCCGCCGAGGCGGCGGTTTCGACCTTGCGCGTTTCGACGCTGCTGTCATCCTTGACGACGAAAACAAAATTGCCTTCGGCGCCCTGCTGAACGGCTTCATTGGGGACGGTGACAGACTTGACCAGCGTATCGAGCAGCAAGGAGACGTTGAGGAACTGCCCCGGGGTGAGCTTTTCATCCGCATTGGGCAGCACGGCTTTCATCTGGATGGTGCCGGTTGAAATGTCGACCGCGTTGTCGAGGAAGCGCACCTCGCCTTCAAGGTGTTGCGTCCTGTCACCCGGCAGGCTGACTTCGACTTTCATGCCGCCAGTCTTGTCTGTAGCGGATGCCATTGCTGCGCGCAGTCGCGGCAGGTATTTTTCGGGCACCGAAAAACTGACGAGCAGGGGGCGCACCCGGTTGACCACGGCCAGCGTCGTGTCGTTGATCTTGACTGATGAACCGGGAAAGACCAGTCGAGCGCCAACGACGCCGTCGAACGGGGCGCGAATGGTGGCATAGGACAGTTGCAAGCGCGCCAGTTCGACCGCCGCCTTGCTGGCCAGCAGGCTGGCGCTGGCGGCGGCTTCGTTGGTGCGGATGTCATTGACCTTCTCTTCTGAAACGAAGTGGCGATCCTTGAGCGCCGCGTAACGGGCGGTGTCGGATCGCGTCTTGGCGACCAGCGCCTGGTCGCGGGCGGCGTTGGCTTCCGCCTGTTGCAAGCGGGCAGCGAAATCCTTCGGATCAAGACGAATCAGCACGTCGCCCTGGTTGACGTGTTGTCCTTCGGTGAACAGCACGGCGGCGACCTGGCCATCGACCCGCGACTTCAGTACAACGCTTTCGTAGGCTTCGGCACGTCCGACAACTTGCAAGGTGACAGGTACGTCGCGCGTTGCGGCCCTGGCAGTGCTGACGGGAACCGGTGGCGGCTCCGATTTCTTTTTCGCACCATCATCCGAACACGCTGCAAGCGCTGCGCTGCCGATGAGCAGAAGGACGATGCGCACTGCATTCACGGCAGCAGGCTTTCGAGCGCGTAGAGTTCTTCAAACGTTTCGCGGCGGCGAATGAGATGGATCTGCGCACCATCAACCATCACTTCGGCAGCGCGCGGCCGGGTGTTGTAGTTTGAGCTCATGGCCATCCCATAGGCGCCGGCCGACATGACGGCAAGCAGGTCGCCGGGTTCGATGAGCAGTGGGCGCTGGTGGCCGAGAAAATCGCCCGACTCGCAGATCGGGCCGACGATTTCCCAGTTGCATGAAGCGCCTTTGCGCGGCGCTAGCGGGACGATGTCATGCCAGGCGTCGTAAAGCGCCGGGCGCGCGAGGTCATTCATGGCAGCATCGATAATGGCGAAATTCTTTGCTTCGCCAGGCTTCAGATATTCAACTCGGGTGAGCAGTACGCCGGCATTGCCGACCAGACGACGACCCGGTTCGAGAAGAATCCTGAGTTGCCGATGCTTGAGTTTTTGCAGCAGCGGCTGCAAATAGGACTTTACGCTCGGAACGGCTTCGTCCTTGTAGCGGATGCCGAGGCCGCCGCCGAGGTCAATATGCTTTAACGATATGCCGTTTGCAGCGAGTTGGTCGATCAGCAGAAGGATCTTGTCGAGCGCTTCGGCAAAGGGAGCCGGGTCGAGCAGTTGCGATCCGATATGGCAGTCGATGCCGGTGATTTCCAGGTTCGGCAGGCTGGCGGCGTGCTGGTAGGTTTTCAGAGCCTCTTCGTAGGCTACGCCGAACTTGTTTTCCTTGAGGCCGGTCGAAATGTAGGGATGTGTCATGGCGTCGACATCGGGATTGACGCGCAGGCTGATTGGCGCCTTCTTTCCGAGGCTGGCGGCGACTGCGTCGAGCCGGTCGAGTTCGGGTGCCGACTCGACGTTGAAGCAGAGTATGCCGGTAGTCAGGGCAAAGGCCATTTCGTCAGCGGACTTGCCGACGCCCGAGAAAACGATTTTCTGCGGATCGGCTCCAGCGGCAAGAGCGCGCTTCAGTTCGCCGATGGAAACAATGTCGAAACCGGCACCACGGCGCGCGAAAACGTCAAGTACGGCCAGGTTGGAATTGGCCTTGAGGGCGTAACACACCAATGAATCAAGGCCGCTCAGTTCCTGCAGGAATTCATCGAGAGCGGCTTCAAGTGCGGCGCGGGAGTAAACAAAGCAAGGTGTGCCAAAGCGTGCAGCGATGTCGGATAGCGCTACGGACTCGGCGTGCAGTTGGCCATTCTTCAGGGAGAAAGCGTTCATCGGGCCGCTTCAGTTGCCGTGTTAAGATCAGCGGGAACGGGTTCAACCGGTACGCTCGTGCTGGCTGGTGCTGGTGGAGTTTTGGTCGGTGGTGTCGGTAGCCTCAGTGGCCCGCGTGTGCCGCAGGCGGCTAGAGCAATCGATGACAGAAGAATGCAAAGCGTGAAATGTCGGCGCATGGTGGAGTGACCGCAAATGGAAAATGGTAGCACAGGATGAACGATAGCGATTTCAATGCGCTTGCCGATGCAGCGCTGACCCGGATTGAGGCCGGGCTGGAAGCCAGTGGCGCCGATCTGGATTTTGCGATGGTCAGCGCCGGTGTTCTCGAGATCGAGTTTGCCGATGGCAGCAAGATTATCGTCAACCGTCATGGTGCGGCGCAAGAGGTGTGGGTGGCCGCTCGCTCGGGCGGGTTTCATTACCGCTGGGACGGAGCGGCCTGGCGGGATACGCGCGACAGCAGAGAGCTAATGGCCGCATTGTCGGCTCTGGTTTCGGCGCAGGTCGGTGAGCCAGTCGATCTGGGCTAGCAACGCGTCATATCCGGACGCTTTGCCTCCGAGTCATCAGAGGGTGACCCCTGGCATTCTCTGGCTCTCCATTCATGGAGGTTTCGCGCTGGCTTGGCGTCGAGGTCACTGTCCTGGTCATCAAACTTGACACTAATCAAGCGGCTTGTCGTTCTGGTCCTGTGGCGCTTCCGGTTCCATTTCGGTCGGAACGTTTTCCTTGTAGAACAATTCTTTTGCCGGCCCCTTGCCGGAGCCTGCTATTTCAAGAGCGACCAGCCCTTCGGGTTGCGGCATGAAGGATTCCGGCACGTCCTTGAGTACCCTGGCCATATATCCAATCCAGGTGGGCAATGCGGCTGTGCCACCGGTTTCTCCGTTGCCCAAATTCCTTGGCTGATCGAAGCCAATCCATGAACAGCCGACGACGGTTCGCTGATAGCCGCAGAACCAGGCATCGACGTGCTCATTGGTGGTGCCTGTTTTACCGGCGAGGTCGCGGCGCTTGAGCGTGGCGGAGGCGCGCGCGGCGGTGCCGTAGATAGTGACGTCGCGCAGCATGCTATCCATCACATAGGCGTTGCGCGGGTCGATTGCCCGTAATGAGTCGTCGCCAGCCGTTACCGGCTGCGCAGCGGCCAGCACCTGCCCCTTTTCATTCTGAATGTCGCGCACGACGTAAGGCTGGATAAGGTAGCCGCTGTTGGCGAAAACGGCGTAGGCTGTGACCATCTGCCAAGGGGTGACCGAGCCGGCACCCAGTGCCATCGTCAGGTAGGGCGGGTGCTTTTCTGCATCGAAGCCGAAGCGGGTTATGTAGTCCTGTATGAAATTGACGCCGCTGGCTTGCAACAGCCGGATCGAGACCATATTCTTTGATTTGGCCAGCGCCGTACGCATGCGCATCGGCCCCTCGTACTTGCCGTCGTAGTTTTTCGGTTCCCAGGCCTGGCTGCCGGTAACCGAGGCGGAAATGCTGATCGGTTCGTCACGGATGATGGAAGCCGGTGTGAAGCCTTTTTCCAGTGCTCCCGAATAAATGAAGGGCTTGAAGCTCGACCCCGGCTGTCGCCAGGCCTGCGTGGCGTGGTTGAATTTATTGCGGTTGAAGTCAAAACCTCCAACCAGAGAACGTATTGCGCCGTTCTGTGGGTCAGCAGACAAGAATGCTGCTTCAACCTCGGGCATTTGCGTGATTCGCCAGTTATTCTTTTCGTCGGTTTGCACACGAATGACGGCGCCGCGACGCAGTCGTTTGTTTGGCGGCGCCTTGTCGTCAATCATGCGGGCTGCGAATTTGAGGCCGTCGCCACTGATGGTGACGATCTCGCCACCACGCCGGTAAGCGCGAATCTGTTTTGCATCGGCTTGCAGTACTAGCGCCGGATGCAGATCCTCCGAGTCGTGGAAGTCCTGCAACAGCTCGTCGAGGGCTTCATCCTGCTCGGTTTTGATATCGCTCATCTCGACGTAGGCTTCTGCGCCACGGTAACCATGGCGACGGTCATAGTCGAGCACGCCGCGTCGCAAACTGCTGTAGGCGGCTTCCTGATCATTCTTGAAAATCGTCGTATAAATGCGCAGACCGCGTGTGTAGACGTCTTCCGGAAAACGTTCGGCTGCAATTTGACGCGCCATTTCGGCGACGAACTCTGCATGCACGGCATATTCATTGGTCTCCCGCTTGACGACCAGCGCCTGTTTCAAGGCGGCTTCGTGTTGCCTGGCGTCAATGAAGCCAAGTTCGTGCATGCGACGCAAAACATATTGCTGGCGCAAACTGGCGCGTTTGGGGTTAACTACCGGGTTGAAAGCGGAAGGCGCTTTCGGCAATCCGGCCAGCATGGCCGCTTCGGCGATGCTCAGGTCCTTGAGCGGTTTGCCAAAATAAATCTGCGCTGCCGCGCCGAAACCATAGGCGCGTTGACCCAGAAAAATCTGGTTGATATACAGTTCGAAGATCTGATCCTTGCTGAGATTGTTCTCTATTTTGAAGGAAAGCAATGCTTCATAGAGCTTGCGGGTGTAAGTTTTTTCCGAGGACAGGAAGAAATTTTTGGCAACTTGCTGAGTAATGGTCGAGGCTCCCTGCCGTTTCCCTCCGCCCAGCAAATTGCTTAGCATGGCGCGAACGACACCCTGCGCATCCACGCCGCTGTGCTGGTAGAAGCGTTCGTCTTCTGCGGCCAGAATAGCTTGCTTCATTATGTCAGGGACGTCTTGAATGCGCACGACCGCCCGGCGCTCTTCGCCGAATTCACCGATCAGGTGACCTTCGCTGGTGTAAACCCGCAGCGGAATTTTCGGACGATAGTCGGTCAGTATTTCCAGCGAAGGCAGGTTTGGATAGGTCAGAATCAGAACCACGGCTGCCATGGCGATAGCCATTGAAGCCAGACCGACAATGAACAGAACGGGATAAAGAATCCAGCGGGAAAGGTTAAACAAGTCGCAGTTCCGGGAAGAATGTCGTATCCCGGCATTATAAACGTTGCCCGAAGGCCTGTCAGAGAGTGTGGAAATCGTAAGAAGAAATGGCTTTACATGCCGGATACTTGTTGCTAGCATCTAATGTAGATTATCTATAAACACGCTAACTACAAATTATTCAAGGGTTTTTTCGGCGAGGGGTGGCGATTTGCAACTCGATTTTTCGATCTTCAATCCTAAGGCGCGCTCTCTGATCGGTCTCGACATCAGTTCGTCGTCAGTCAAGATGGTTGAACTGGCTAGTGATGGCAAGAACGGTTATCGTGTCGAACGATATGCGATTGAGGTATTGCCGAGGGACGCTGTCGCTGATGGCAATATTGTCAATCTGGAAGCGGCGGCCGAAACCGTTCGCCGGGCCTGGAAAAAAATGGCGACGTCAACCCGGAATGTTGCCATTGCGCTTCCGGCTTCTCATGTAATCACCAAAAAAATCATCGTGGCCGCCGGTCAACGTGAGGAAGCACTTGAACTTCAGGTTGAGTCGGAAGCCAATCAGTACATTCCGTTTGCGCTCGAGGAAGTCAATCTTGACTTTCAGGTCGTCGGTCCGGCTCCTTCATCGCCAGATGAATTGGAGGTGCTGATTGCTGCGTCCCGCAAGGAGAAGGTCGAGGATCGTGTCGCCGTGGTGGAATCCGCTGGTTTGAAACCGATAGTCATGGATGTCGAGTCCTACGCCGTCTTTTCATCATTCGAATTGATTGAAAAGCAACTCCCTGATGGCGGCAAAGGGCAGATCATTGCCTTGGTTGATGTCGGGGCCAACGTAATGAACCTGACTGTTTTACGTAATGGTCAGCAACTTTATGTTCGCGAACAGGCGTTTGGCGGAAATCAGTTGACACAGGATATCGCCCGCCTGTTCGGCATGAACTTTGAGGAGGCTGAAGCTGAGAAGCGGCGTAATAATTTACCGGACAATTATGAGGCTGAACTTCTGCATCCTTTTGTGGAGAGCATGGCCTTGGAGGTGTCTCGTGCCTTGCAGTTCTTCTTTACGTCCACCCAGTTTAATCAGGTCAATCACATCGTTCTTGCCGGCGGGTGTGCTGTCCTGCCCGGGGCCGACGAAGTGGTGGCGTCGCGGACCCAGATCAACACGATTATTGCCAATCCCTTCGCTGACATGGTGCTTTCCGAACGGGTTCGCGCCAAGAGTCTGCTGGCCGACGCTTCGTCGCTGATGGCCGCGTGCGGTCTCGCTCTGCGGAGGTTTGACGAATGATACGCATCAATCTTCTCCCGCATCGCGAAGCAAAGCGCAAGGCGAGACGTCAGCAGTTTTATGGGCTGCTGGTCATGGTTTCGGTACTTGCCGGGTTGATCGTGTTTCTCGTTTATACGCTTATCTCGGGTTACATTACTACGCAAGAGGCCAGAAATGATTTCCTTAAAAAAGAGATCGCAGTTCTGGATAAGCAACTCGACGAGATCAAACGGCTAAAGGAACAAACGCAGGCGCTACTGGCGCGCAAGCAGATCATCGAGTCCTTGCAGCGTGATCGGGCAGAGGCTGTACGTCTTCTAAACGAGTTGGTAAAACAAATGCCGGAAGGTGTTTATATACGCTCGATAAAACAGGAAGGTACCAGGATTTCCCTTAATGGATATGCGCAATCCAATGCGCGGGTTTCAACGCTGATGCGCAACATTGAGGCTTCTTCCTGGCTTGAAAAGCCCCAGTTGATTGAAATCAAGGCAGTGAACCTTGACAAGCGACGACTCAACGAATTCAGCATGAGCGTCAATCTCAAACGAGCCCCGGTTCAAGATGGAGGCAAGAAATGAAATCGCCCTCCATTCCAAAAATTGATTTCAAGGCGGTTCTTGAAGATTTCCGTAGCTTGAACCCGAAGGATGTTGGAACGTGGCCTGTTGTGCCACGTGTAGCGGTATTGCTTGTTCTGGTTGCCGTGATTCTGCTGGCCGGTTGGTGGTTTGTGTGGAATGATCAACTGGACGCACTTGCGGCACGTCAACAGGAAGAGTTAAAACTCAGGGACGAGTTTGTTGCCAAGAAGACACAGGCAGTCAATCTCGATTTGTACACCCAGCAATTGACCGAGATTGACCGCTCATTCGGTGCTTTGTTGAAACAGTTGCCCAATAAGTCGGAGGTTGAATCCTTGCTGGTCGAGATCAACCAGTCGGGGATGGGGCGAGGATTGCAGTTTGATCTTTTCAAGCCAGGGCAGGAGATCGTCAAGGATTTCTACGCCGAGTTGCCGATCAATGTGAAGCTGACCGGAAGTTACCATGACTTTGGCGCCTTTGCCGGTGATATCGCCAGGCTGTCGAGAATCGTGACTTTGAACAACATTTCCATTACGACTAATCCTCAGGCCAAGGATGGAGGTCTGGTCATGGACGCCGTGACAAAAACCTTCCGCTATCTCGATGATGAAGAATTGGCCGCCAAGAAGAAGGCGGCTCAGGCCGCCAAGGGTGGGAAGAAATGAGAAAGTTAGCGGTTGCGCTGGCTAGCGTCGCCCTGGTGGCATGTTCCGGCGGTGATAATGAGGATCTGCGCCAGTGGATGGATGGGGTCTCCAAGGATATTAAAGGCACAATTCCTCCGCTACCCCAGGTCAAGCCTTATGAGCCGGAGGCTTATGATGCAGGTAACCTGCTTGACCCATTCAAGGCGGCCAAGATTGGCTCCGAGCAGAAGAAGAGTGGTGGTGGTGGTTTGCAGCCGGACATGAATCGACCACGGGAGCCTTTGGAGGCTTATCCGCTGGAGTCGCTGAAATATGTCGGCGTGATGACCAGGAAAAAGAATTCGTTTGCCATCATTCAGGTTGATGGTGCCTTGTATCAGGTGAGGGTCGGCAATTATATGGGTCAAAATTTCGGTGTGATCACCAAGATTTCGGAATCTGAAGTGACGTTGAAGGAACTCATTCAGGATTCGGCAGGTGACTGGGTTGAAAAGGAAAGTACGCTTATGCTGCAGGGTCAGGAGGGTAAAAAGTGAAACAGATCAGATACTACCTGCTTAGCTTGGTCAGCGGGCTTTTACTGGCAGTTACTGCAGTTCATGCTCAGGAAAGCAAGCCAAACTCTTTTCAATCGATCACTGTCGCGCAACAGGGGCCGGTAATTAATGTCAAGCTCATGTTTTCAGAGCCTTTGACGGCACTGCCCCCAGGGTTCAGTGTTGCCAAACCGGCGCGTATTGCGCTTGATTTTGCGAATACGATCAACGGTCTGGGCAAGACGAGTCAAACGTTTAACGAAGGTGATCTGCTGAGCGCCAATTTTGTTCAGGCCGAGGGTCGAACGCGCCTGGTGTTGAATCTCAACCAGGCAATGACTTATGAGTCGAGAATCGACGGCAACAGCATGTTTTTGACTCTGGTTCCCGTTGCATTAAAGGGTAATTTGGTCGCTCGGGCCGAGAACTTCTCGCAGGCGCGCCCATCTCAGACCGTGAATAGCATTCGGGATATCGGTTTCCAGCGCGGAAAAAGCGGTGATGGAGTGATTACCGTCGAGTTAAGCGACCCAAATGCGGGAATTACCATTCGCCAGCAGGGAAAAAGTCTGATCGTTGATTTCGTTAAAGTCACGGTACCGGAATCGTTGCGCAAGCGCCTCGATGTTACTGATTTCGCGACACCTGTTGTTTCCCTGAACACGGTTCAGCAGGGTGCCGATGCGCGCATGACGATCAATCCACATGGTTTGTGGGAGTATAACGCCTACCAGTCCGACAACAAATTTGTCATTGAGGTGAAGCCGGTTATCGAGAACCCCAACAAGCTGGTGCAGGGATCGCGCGGCGGCTTTCAAGGTGAGAAATTATCGCTGAACTTCCAGAACGTCGAAGTTCGCCGCTTGCTGCAAGTGATCGGCGAGTTTACCGGAATGAATATGGTGGTAAGTGATTCGGTTGGCGGTTCGATTACACTGATTTTGAAAGATGTACCCTGGGATCAGGCGCTGGATATCATTCTCCAGCAAAAGGGGCTCGACATGCGCAAGAACGGCAATGTCATCCTGATCGCGCCACGAGAAGAAATTGCCACCAAGGAAAAACTGGAGTTTGAATCGAAGGTGCAGATCAGCGACCTGGAACCCTTGCGCACCGAAAGTTTCCAGATGAACTACATCAAGGGTGCAGACGTTCAGAAGCTCCTGGTCGATCCAAAACAAACGCTGCTCTCGAAACGCGGTAGTGCGTTACTGGATGATCGATCCAATATGTTGTTCGTCAAGGATACGCCAAGTCGCCTGGACGATGTCAGAGAGATGATCGCCAAGGTGGATGTGCCGGTACGGCAGGTCATGATTGAAGCACGCATTGTCGAGGCGGGTGACAGCTTTGCCAAGAACCTCGGCATACGCCTCAACTTCAGGCAGATACAACCGGGTAACAGCTTTAGCACGGCTAACGACAATATCAGGGGTAATTCTCTGACGAACTCGGCAGTCAATCTCCCGGCAACTCCCCGCGCTGGACAATCAGGTACGTTTTCCTTGCTGCTTTTTAACACTGCGCTTACCCAGTTTCTTACCGCCGAGATCTCGGCGCTGGAGGCCGACGGGCGCGGCAAGGTTATTTCCAGTCCGCGGGTCATGACCTCCAATCAGGTTGAGGCCATCATCGAGCAAGGGGTTGAAATTCCTTACCAGCAGGCGACCAGCTCCGGCGCTACCAGTGTTTCTTTCCGCAAGGCGAATCTGTCATTGAAAGTCAAACCGGGGATCACCCCGGACGGCAGAATAACAATGGCCTTGGACGTAAACAAGGATACTCCCAATACCCGATTATCCACCGGAGCAGGTGTGGCCATTGATACCAAGCACGTGAAGACCGAGGTGCTGGTGGAAAACGGTGGAACCGTCGTAATTGGCGGTATTTACACTCAGGAAACGCGTGATAACACACAGCGTATTCCGTTCTTCGGCGACCTCCCATACATTGGCTGGCTATTCAAGAACAGGGAGTGGATTGATGACAAAACCGAATTGCTGATTTTCATCACACCGAAGATAGTCGCACAATCTCTCGCAGTGCAATGAATTTCTGAGTCAAGAAAAACCGGCATTTGCCGGTTTTTTTTTCGACTTTTTATGTCCATTGTTGCGAAGCTGCTACGGTAGAATGGCGTTGTGGATAAACAATACGGCACAAAAAACGTCTATCTGGTAGGTCTGATGGGGGCGGGCAAGACGACCATTGGCCGATCGCTGGCCAGGCAACTGGATCTCGAATTTATTGATACAGACCGTGAAATCGAGGCACGTACGGGCGTTAGCATACCGACGGTTTTTGAGATCGAAGGTGAAGATGGCTTTCGCAAGCGAGAAGCGCAGGTGATCGCTGATCTCTCAAGGTTGAGTGGTCGGGTGGTGGCGACCGGGGGAGGGGTTGTTTTACGAGCGGAGAATCGTGCCAATTTGAGAGCGAGTGGCTTTGTCGTTTATCTCAACGTACCACCTTACACCCTGTGGGAACGTACGCGTCACGATCGAAACCGGCCACTGCTTCAAGTTGACGATCCCCTTCTCAAGCTGAAGGAACTATACTCCCAACGCGATCCGCTCTACCGCGAAGTAGCGGATCTGGTTGTCGATGGTAGCCGGAATAATGCCCAGGGCATTCTGCAATTGCTGATCCAGGAAGTTGGCGAACAATGGAAACTTTGAATGTTGAGCTGGGCGAACGTACCTATCCGATTCATGTCGGGCAAGGAATTCTCGAGCGTAGCGGACTGCTGCTACCCTTTCTTCTGCAACCCAAAGTTGCTGTTGTTACCAATACGATTGTTGCACCGCTGTATCTGCAGCGCTTTGCAAGGCCGCTGCGAGATGCCGGGGTCGAGGTGGCCGAGATCATTTTGCCCGATGGCGAGCAATTCAAGAACTGGCAAACACTCAATATGATTTTCAATGTGCTGCTCGAACGCCGATGTGAGCGTTCAACCACTCTGATAGCCCTTGGCGGCGGTGTTGTTGGTGATATGAGCGGTTTTGCAGCGGCCTGCTACCAGCGTGGTATGCCGTTCATTCAGGTTCCGACAACCCTGCTTGCGCAAGTCGATTCGTCGGTTGGAGGCAAGACGGCAATCAATCATCCGCTTGGCAAAAACATGATCGGTGCGTTCTATCAGCCAAGGCTGGTGCTGGCCGATACCGATGTTCTGGCAACCTTGCCTGACCGCGAGTTGCGAGCTGGGCTGGCAGAGGTTATAAAATACGGATTGATCCGTGATTTGCCTTTCCTTGAATGGCTTGAACTGCATCTGGAACGCTTGCTGGCACGTGAGCCGGAGGCGCTCGAATATGCCATTTGCCGCTCGTGCTTAAACAAGGCTGAAATAGTTGTTGCCGATGAGCATGAAAATGGCGAACGGGCATTGCTTAATCTTGGCCACACCTTCGGACATGCGATTGAAACCGGTATGGGCTATGGCGAATGGCTGCACGGTGAGGCCGTGGCTGCGGGCACCATGATGGCCGCTGAACTGTCATGCCGGCTCGGCTGGATTGGTGTGGCTGATGTGGCTCGGGTAGAAAGGCTGTTGGTACGCGCTGGTTTGCCAGTAATCGGCCCGGCAATGGGCGCTGAGAGTTATCTTGAGCTGATGCAACATGACAAGAAGGTGCAGGATGGGAAGATGCGTTTCGTTCTGCTCAAGCAGATTGGAAAAGCGATGGTGAGTGATGCTGCTTCACAGAAAGAAATTACCCAGGCTATTGCCGCACGCTCCGGGCATGGCTGAACTTGCACCTTATGCCGTTGCAAGGGCTAACTCACGGGGTCGTCGCCACGCCGAAGAGCCGCCTTCGCAGCGCAGTGAATTTCAGCGCGATCGCGATCGTATTGTGCACTCAACCGCCTTTCGACGCCTTGAATACAAGACACAGGTTTTCGTTAACCACGAGGGCGATCTTTTCCGGACACGCTTGACGCATAGCCTGGAAGTGGCGCAGATCGCCAGAGCCATAGCCCGTGCCCTGCGCCTCAACGAAGATCTTGTGGAAGCCATTTCACTCGCTCACGACCTGGGGCACACCCCGTTCGGTCATGCCGGACAGGATGCGCTCAATGACTGCATGCGGGGTAACGGTGGCTTTGAACACAACCTGCAAAGTCTTCGTATCGTTGATCTGCTTGAGGAGCGATACGCAGAATTTGACGGGCTCAATCTGTGTTTTGAAACCCGTGAAGGCATTGTCAAACATTGCTCTCAAGAAAACGCACGTCAGCTTGGAGAGCTTGGCGAGCGCTTTTTAAACCACACACAACCCTCGCTTGAAGCTCAACTATGCAATTTTGCCGACGAAATTGCCTACAACAACCACGATATCGATGATGGATTGCGTTCGGGGCTGATTTCGCTCGATCAACTGCAGGATGTCAGTCTGTTTGCGCGCTACGAGGCTGATTTGAGGTCAGCGTATCCCAACCTGGGCGGGCGTCGTCTCATTCATGAAACCATCCGCCGTATGATCAATGCGCTGGTGTGCGATCTGATCGAAACGACGACCAGCAACCTGGCCCGACAAAAACCAAAAGATCTCGCCGAAGCCAGACTCGGCGTGCCGTTAATCGCGTTCTCGGATGAATTGCGTGAAGCACAGCGGGAGATGAAGCGTTTCCTGCACAAGCATCTCTATCAGCATTTTCAGGTCTTGCGCATGACCAGCAAGGCTCGGCGAATCATCAACGATTTATATCTGGCCTTCGTCACGGATCCGCGAATGCTGCCGTTACAGTATCAGTCGGATGGCGATCAGCCGCGCAGGGTAGCCGACTACATTGCCGGGATGACTGACCGCTATGCGATGAAGGAACACCGTCGCCTGTTTGCGGTAGGAGAATTCTGACAAAACGGGCAAGATTGATTGTGCACTTGCGATTTTTACTCCGCTGGCCAATCCTTGATATACGCCTTGAGAAGTTTGTTCTCGAAGTTGCGCTCCTCCAGTACGGCTTTGGCGACATCGTGGAAGGAAATGACGCTAATCATGGCGTCGCCATCCATTACCGGGACATAGCGGGTATGCGTGTTGATCATCAGTCGACGCAATTCATCGACATCCATTGAAGAGTCGGTGGTCGGCGGGTTGGTATGCATGGCCTCGCTTACCAGTATTTCAGCAATGGGTGGAGTCGGTCCGACGCGGCGTTCGGACTGGCGCTTGGCTAAAACTCGCAGAACCTCGCGGAAGGTCAGGATGCCCACCAGCTTTCCGGCATCGGTTACGACAACCGAGCCAATGTCGTTTTCGGCCATCATGATCACTGCTTCGGAGAGCAGCGAGTCTGGATGTACGGCAAACAGTTTTGAACCTTTGACCTTGAGTACTTCCTTGACCTCCATGTCACCCCCTGAATAAAAGCTAGTTGATCCGGTTACTTCGCCCTTTCGGGGAAGTCGTTCTCAAGTCCGGATGTATGGGCAGCGCCCGCATTCACGAGCGCTGCTCCAGGCTGTTAAGCGATATTGTAGTTACCGGCAATCAGGTTTTCAAAGCAAGCAGGACTTCGTCCAGCATTTTCTTGGCATCGCCGAAGAGCATGCGGTTGTTCTCCTTGTAGAACAACGGATTGTCGACACCCGCATAGCCAGAAGCCATGCTGCGCTTCATCACGATCGAGGTCTTGGCCTTCCAGACTTCAAGAACCGGCATGCCGGCGATCGGACTGTTCGGGTCATCCTGCGCTCCGGGATTTACGATGTCGTTGGCGCCGATAACCATCGCCACGTCGGTGGTCGGAAAGTCGTCGTTTAGCTCGTCCATTTCCATCACGATGTCATAGGGTACCTTGGCTTCGGCCAGCAACACATTCATGTGGCCTGGCATGCGACCCGCCACCGGATGAATGCCGAAGCGGATATTGACACCCTTATCGCGCAGGTGCTTGGTAATCTCAAACACCGTGTGTTGGGCCTGCGCCACCGCCATTCCGTAGCCGGGAACGATGATCACGCTCTTGGCGTCGCGCAGCAACTCGGCCGTGTCGACACTGCTGATTGGCACCACCTCGCCTGCCGGCTGCGCCCCCGCCACCGGAGTCGCCCCACTGGTGGTACCAAAGCCGCCTGCAATCACGCTGATGAAGTGGCGATTCATCGCCGCGCACATGATGTACGACAGGATGGCGCCGCTTGATCCCACCAGCGCGCCAGTGACGATCAGCAGGTCGTTGTTCAGCATGAAGCCGGTTGCTGCCGCGGCCCACCCGGAGTAGCTGTTGAGCATCGAGACCACAACCGGCATGTCCGCACCACCAATGGCCATCACCATGTGGATGCCGAACAGCAACGCGATCACCGTCATCACGATCAGCGGGGTCATGCCGTCACTGATCGAATGGGCGTTGAGGAATTCGCGCCCGAACCAGATCACTACCAGCAGTCCGGCGAGATTGATAAAGTGGCGCGCAGGCAGCAGCATCGGGTTGCCGCCGATCTTGCCGGAAAGCTTACCGAAGGCAATGACCGAACCGGAGAAGGTGATGGCCCCGATCAGGATGCCGATGTATATCTCCATCTCGTGGATGCTCTTTTCGGCACCGGAGAGGCCCGCCGAAGCCGCCGGATCGATATAGTTGGCAAAGCCGACCAGGCAGGCCGCGAGACCGACCAGGCTGTGCATCAGCGCAACCAACTCCGGCATCTGGGTCATTTTCACGGTGCGCGCGGCGTACAGGCCAACCGCGCCGCCCGCGACCATGGCACCGACGATCCAGGGAATGCCGGCCATGGTTACGCGCGGCCCGAAGACCGTTGCCAGAACGGCGATGGCCATACCGATCATGCCGTACAGATTGCCGCGACGCGAGGTCTCGGGATTGGACAGCCCGCCAAGGCTGAGGATGAAGAGGATAGTTGCTCCAATATAGGAGACGGTGGCCAGACTAGCAGACATTCGTGTCTCCTTTTATTTACGGAACATTTGCAGCATGCGCTGCGTGACGGCGAAGCCGCCGAACATATTCACCGCGGTCAGCGCGATTGCCGCCACAGCCAGCCAGCGTATCCAGCCCTCCGGCCCAACCTGGACCAGGGCACCAATGGCGATGATGCTGCTGATCGCATTGGTGACGCTCATCAATGGTGTATGCAGCGCTGGGGTCACATTCCACACCACCATGTAGCCGACGAAGCAGGCCAGCACGAACACCGTGAAGTGCGCCAGGAAGGCTGGGGGTGCGCCGGAGCCGATGAACCAGAACACCACAGCGGCGACCAGAAACATGACGGCGGTACTGGTCGCCGATGCCGGGGCACTGGCCTTGCCGTGACCGCCGCTCTTCTTCTGCGCCGGTGCTGAAGCCGCGGGCTTCGCAGCCGGTGGCGCAGCGGCAAGCTTGGGTGCCGGAGGCGGCCAGGTGACTTCGCCATTCTTGATTACGGTCAGGCCGCGGATGGCTTCGTCTTCCATGTTAACGTCGATGATGCCGTCCTTGGTCTTGCACAGCTCCTCGGTGAGGCGGAACAGGTTGGTTCCATACAGCGTCGACGACTGCTTGGCCAGGCGTGATGGCAGGTCGGTGTAGCCGACGATGGTCACGCCGTGCTTCACCACGACCTGGCCGGGCTCGGTTAACTCGCAGTTGCCGCCACGCTCGGCCGCCAGGTCAACGATGACGCTACCCGGTTTCATGCTCTTCACCATCTCGGCGGTGATCAGCTTGGGTGCGGGCTTGCCGGGAATCAGCGCGGTGGTGATGATAATGTCTACCTCCTTGGCCTGCTTGGCATACATCTCGCGCTGGGCCGTCTGGAAGCCCTCGCTCATCACCTTGGCGTAGCCGCCGCCGCCGGAGCCTTCTTCCTCATAATCGACCTTCACGAATTCGCCGCCCATCGACACGACCTGGTCGGCCACCTCGGAACGGGTATCGTTGGCGCGCACGATGGCGCCCAAGCTGACAGCGGTGCCGATCGCCGCCAAGCCGGCCACGCCGGCGCCGGCGATGAAGACCTTGGCCGGCGGAACCTTGCCCGCAGCTGTGATCTGGCCGCTGAAGAAGCGGCCGAAGGCGTTGGCGGCCTCGATAACGGCGCGGTAGCCGGTGATGCCGGCCATGGAGGTCAACGCATCCATCTTCTGGGCGCGGCTCAGCGTGCGAGGCAGCGAGTCGATGGCCAGCACGGTGACTTTCTTGGCCGCCAGTTGTTTCATCAATTCCGGGTTCTGGGCCGGCCAGATGAAGCTGACCAACGTCTGCCCTGCGTGCATCAAGCCGACTTCGTCCGCGCTCGGTTCGCGCACCTTGAACACGATATCGGATGCCGCCCACAGTTTGGCTGCTCCGACAATAATCTCTGCGCCAGCGCTGCGGTAAACCTCGTCACTGAAATTTGCCGCATCGCCGGCGCCTGATTCAACGGCGACCTTGAAACCCAGCTTGATCAGCTTCTCGACAACTTCGGGGACGCTCGCTACGCGTTTCTCGCCCGCAAAGACCTCTCGTGGTACTCCGATAGTCAGTGGCATTCAGTTCTCCATAACTCGTTTCGTAAGTATTAAAAATACGGTCCGGATTGCAAGCAACCCAAGCAACCCAAGCAACCGCTTCCCCGCTGACGCGAATTTGCAACTATCTGTAAAAAACCAGTCAAAAAAACCACCCAACGAGTGCAAAAAATGCAGTTTTGCAAATGGCATTCGTTGTCGGCAACTACCCAGAGTGCTTTACTTTTGAATCCTGACCTGTCGGCAGGAGCGCTACTTTAACATGGGGACAACGCTGAAAAAAGGGCAGTCGTGCCATGTTTCAGCGAAATCACAAAATCCCCCGTTTGAAAGACCGGATTTTCGCCGCATTGGCGACTAAAACTACCCTACAGGGCAAGCATAGTCGCCCTGTGAAAAGCAAGAGTGAGCCCCCAAGTGGTGAGTGCTGTGCAAATACGGGAGCGTGAAATGCGCCAAGTTTAAAGATAGGCATGAAAAGTGCTGTAATCAACGTGAAGGATAAGGAGAGAAAACCATGTTGAGAAGCGCATAGCCTCCCTGTGAAGAGATAAATGAACTAAGGGCGAAACCAGTCCGACTAAGCAATTACATAGCCAAGGATGGTGGGCATCGTGAGATGGCGTTTGGCAGGTCGAAAGATGTGCGCTGCCTGGTGATGTTGATTGCGGCAAAGGAGTCTTTGTACGTGCAAGGTTCGCGCACTGTTTTGGTGCAGCGCAAGGGTTTAAACGACAGAGTTGGTGCGCTCCAAGGGTATGTACGACAGAGGTTTCACGATATACTCGTCGGTCGCCCAATAAATTTACTCGTGGCTTGCAGGCGGGCTATTTTAACGTTGTTTGCTGACATTCATTGATTTGTCATTGTTTTGTGAGGGTTCGAAAGTGATCGATTCGGCTGTACCTGAGCGGCAGGGGCTGTATGACCCGGCCAACGAGCACGACGCCTGCGGTGTCGGTTTTGTAGCGCATATCAAGGGCCGGAAAAGCCACTCGATTGTTCAGCAAGGTCTGCAAATCCTGAAGAATCTTGATCACCGGGGCGCTGTTGGCGCCGATCCGCTGATGGGTGACGGAGCGGGCATTCTGATTCAGATACCAGATGACTATCTTCGCGAAGAGATGGCCAAGCAGGGCGTAATTCTGCCGCGTGTAGGAGATTATGGCATCGGCATGGTTTTTCTGCCGCAGGAAGCCGCATCGCGTCTGGCCTGTCAGGAGGAAATCGAACGTGCGGTGCGTTCCGAAAAACAGGTCGTTCTTGGCTGGCGTGATGTGCCGGTTGATCACACCATGCCCATGTCGCCGGCGGTTCGTGAACGCGAGCCGATCATTCGCCAGATCTTCATAGGACGTGGCACCAGCGTGATGGTGACCGATGCGCTGGAACGCAAACTCTATGTAATTCGCCGCCGCGCAGCCAACGCCATCCGGGGGCTGGGGCTCAAACACGGCAAGGAGTTCTATCAGCCGTCGATGTCGGCGCGGACGATTGTCTACAAAGGGCTGCTGCTTGCCGATCAGGTCGGTGAGTACTATCTCGATCTGAAAAATCCGCGTTGTGTTTCGGCGCTGGCGCTCGTGCACCAGCGTTTTTCGACCAACACATTCCCGACCTGGCCGCTGGCTCATCCGTTCCGCATGATCGCCCACAACGGCGAGATCAATACCCTGCGCGGTAACTACAACTGGATGCGCGCTCGTGAAAAGAGCACATCTTCGCCGCTGCTTGGTGCCGATCTGGACAAGATCTGGCCGCTGATTTATCCGAACCAGTCCGACTCGGCGTCATTTGACAACGCGCTTGAACTGCTGGTGATGGGCGGCTACTCGCTGGCGCACGCCATGATGCTGCTGATTCCTGAAGCCTGGGAGTCCCACACCTTGATGGATGGAAAGCGCCGCGCCTTCTACGAATACCATGCGGCGATGATGGAGCCGTGGGACGGTCCGGCCGCCGTGGCTTTTACCGATGGCCGCCAGATCGGCGCAACGCTCGACCGCAACGGCCTGCGCCCGGCGCGCTATCTCGTCACCAGCGACGACCGCATCGTGATGGCGTCCGAAATGGGCGTGCTGAAGATTCCGGAGGAACAGATCGTCACCAAGTGGCGGCTGCAGCCCGGCAAGATGCTGCTCGTCGATCTCGAGCAGGGCCGCCTCATTCCCGACGACGAGATCAAGGCGGAGCTCGCCAAGAGCCATCCCTACAGCGACTGGCTGCACCGCACCCAGATCGTGCTGGAGGAATTGCCGGCGTCGACGAACAAGAGCGTGCGTTCCAATCTGCCGCTGCTCGACCGGCAGCAGGCGTTCGGCTATTCGCAGGAAGACATCGCCATCCTGATGACGCCGATGGCCTCCACCGGCGAGGAGGCGACGGGCTCGATGGGCAACGACACGCCGATCTCGGCGCTGTCGGACCGGCCGAAGCAGCTCTTCACCTATTTCAAGCAAAATTTCGCGCAGGTCACCAACCCGCCTATCGACCCGATCCGCGAGGAGCTCGTGATGAGCCTCGTCTCGATCATCGGGCCGCGGCCGAACCTGTTCGACCTGCAGGGCATGGCCTCGACCAAGCGCCTCGAAGTGCGCCAGCCGATCCTGACCGACGCGGACCTGGAAAAGATCCGCTCGATCTCGGAAGTCGGCGACGGTCATTTCAAGTCGCGCACGCTCGACACCACCTTCCACGCCGGCTTCGGCGCGGCCGGAATGGAGCAGGTGCTGGACGAGCTCTGCGGGCGCGCCGAAGGCGCGGTGCGCGAGGGCGTCAACATCATCATCCTGTCGGACCGCATGACGGGCACCGACCGGATTCCGATCCCCTCGCTGCTCGCTTGCGCGGCCGTGCATCATCATCTGATCCGCACCGGCTTGCGCACGTCGGTCGGCATCGTCGTCGAATCCGGCGAGCCGCGCGAGGTGCATCACTTCGCCTGTCTCGCAGGCTATGGCGCTGAGGCGATCAATCCGTATCTCGCGTTCGAAACCATCGTCGCGATGAAGGAGAGGCTGCCGGGCTCGCTCGACGACTACGAGATCGTCAAGCGCTACATCAAGTCGATCGGCAAGGGCCTCTTGAAGGTGATGTCCAAGATGGGCATCTCGACCTACCAGTCCTATTGCGGCGCGCAGATCTTCGACGCCGTCGGCCTCAAGGCCGACTTCATCGCCAAGTATTTCGCCGGAACCCACACCCGCATCGAGGGCGTGGGCCTGAACGAGATCGCCGAGGAAACCGTGCGCCGCCACAACGACGCGTTCGGAGAGGCGCAGGTCTACAAGAGCGCGCTCGACGTCGGCGGCGAATATGCCTACCGCACCCGCGGCGAGGACCACGCCTGGACCGCGGAGTCGGTCTCGGCGCTGCAGCACGCCGTGCGCGGCAATTCGCAGGAGCGCTACCGCGCCTTTGCAAAGATCCTCAACGAGCAGTCCGAGCGGCTGGTGACGCTGCGCGGCCTGTTCCGCATCAAGACGGCGGAAGAGGACAAGCGCAAGCCCGTCCCGCTCGACCAGGTCGAGCCGGCCAAGGAGATCGTCAAGCGCTTCGCCACCGGCGCGATGAGCTTCGGCTCGATCTCGCGCGAGGCGCACACGACGCTCGCCATCGCCATGAACCGGATCGGCGGCAAGTCCAACACCGGCGAAGGCGGCGAGGAAGCCGACCGATTCAAGCCGATGGCCAACGGCGATTCCATGCGCTCGGCGATCAAGCAGGTCGCCTCGGGCCGCTTCGGCGTGACGACGGAATACCTCGTCAACTCCGACATGATGCAGATCAAGATGGCGCAGGGCGCCAAGCCCGGCGAAGGCGGCCAGCTGCCCGGCCACAAGGTG
>NZ_JAEUOI010000147.1 GCF_016790145.1 Propionivibrio sp.
GATGGGCAGTTAAAGAACGAATCGGCGCGCCACCACTCTGCCAAGCACCACCCCTGGTGCCTCTAACATCAGTGAAGGTTTCCGATGCCTCATTTTTTCATGTTCCGGGGTGGCAAATCAATCGCCATGATGGTTAGTACACCTGAAGGAAATTTGCCATGCCTGCGTCTACTACCGCTCGATCAGCCCGACTCGGCCTGCGCGCTACGCCTGAACAAGAAACCGTTCTGCGTCGCGCCGCCGACGTCGCACACAAATCGTTGACTGATTTCATTCTCGATGCCGCTTACCAGGCGGCCGAACAGACCTTGCTCGACCAGCGATTGTTTATGGTTTCCGGCATTCAGTACCAAGCGCTCCTGGAAATGCTGGATCGACCGGAGTCTGACAACCCCGGTTTGACCAATTTGTTCTCCCGGCGTCCGGTGTGGTCAGAGAAGTGAGTCTATTGGCACCACTGTCACTGGATGCGAATCATTGGCTGGAAAAGTTTGACTGCGGGAAACCGGCCCTCACCGACTGGCTGCTGCGACACTCACGCCAATCTCAAGGTAGCGGTTCGGCGAAAACGTTCGTCGCCTGTGATGGGGACCGCGTCGTCGGGTACTTCAGCTTGACAGTTGGCCAGATCGACACGCTCGATGCTCCCGAGCAGATTCGTCGCGGGATGGGCCAGTACCTGATTCCACTGGTTATTCTTACGAGGCTTGCAGTCGATCTCGACTACCAAGGGCAGGGTCTTGGTTTCAGCCTGCTGCAAGACGCAATCCGCCGAACGCTTGCAATTGCTGAGCAAGCGGGTATTCGGGCTGTGCTGGCACACCCCATCGGCGAAGATGCCGAGGCGTTCTATCTTCGTTTCGGCTTCGAGTCCACACCAGCGCACGAACGGCAACTCATTCTGCTGCTCAAGGATGCTCGGCGTTTTGCTTGAACGCCACAGCTTGTTCAGCCTTTGCCCGAGGCGAGGTCGTCCAGGTTACGCGCCAAGCGATCCATGCCAGGCACAACCACGGTATCGCCGTCGCGCTGCCGGCTCCCGCCAATCCCCACCATAGCTAAGCGGCTAAGGCTTGATAGACGCAGAAGGTTTGGCGCTGGATACTGTCGTTCAGCCGTTTGTTAATAGTAAAACAATGAGTTAGCGTAAGTACAAATTTACCGTGGCTACTTCTTGACGTGCCAAGGTTCGTGCTAATATTGCGATGTACACATACTAATACGAGGTATTCATCATGGACACAGCGACCTTGACCTTGCGCGTTCCGGTGCAGGTAAGAGATCAGTTGGATAAGCTGGCCGAAGCTACTCAGCGCAGCAAGTCCTACCTGGCCGGCGAGGCCATCCGACAGTATCTTGACCTGGAAGCATGGCAGGTGGGGGAGATTCAGCAAGCGCTCGAAGAGGCGGATGCGGGGGACTTCGCCTCCGATGACGAAGTTAATGCCATCATGAGGAAACATGAAGGTTAAATGGCTTCGCCGAGCACTGCAAAACCTCGACCATGAAGCCACCTACATCGCAGAGGACAGCCCTCGAATGGCTTTAGAATTCGTACGTCATGTACGCGCCAGTGCTGAAACGCTTTCCGATCACCCAAACATTGGACGGCCTGGGCGTATTGCGGGAACACGTGAACTTGTATTAACCCGGTTTCCGTACATATTGCCCTATAGAGTTCGTGAAAATGCGATTGAAATCCTGCGTGTTTTCCATACCTCAAGGAAATGGCCAAAACGCATGAGCTGAGTTCGCCGTTCCCGTTATCATCCTTCATCAGCCATCCAAACTATGCGGCTCGGGAATGAGCTTTTGAATGCCTCGCTGCATTTTCGGGTGCGAAAGTGCAGGCTTCCCAAGGCCAATCACCGGTGGAATGCACCGTCTCCGGTTTCACCACCCCGGTCACCGATGTCCGGGTGGCTTAGCCGCAGGCTGAGGAGCAAAACGCTCAAGGATATGGCTGGTCATTCCCCTGGCCAGTTCTTCCTCGCCGAAGAAGACTGTTCCGATTCCGTCACGCCGCAGCAATACCGATTCATCCTCGCCATGGGTACGCACGATGATTTCAATGTCCGGGTTGAGTGTCCGCGCGATATCGACCATTTGCCGGACGTTGAGCGTATCGGGCATGGCGACGACCAGCATGGCTGCATTGGCAATGTGCGCCTGAATCAACACCGCCGCTTCGGCGGCATTTCCTGAAACAGCGGCTTTCCCCAACTTGCGCAAGTCTTCGACCACCTCACGGTTCTGCTCGGCAACCACATAGGGGATGCCGCGCCCATCGAGCGCCCTGGCAATGCGGCGACCCACCCGGCCATAACCGACCAGAACGACCTGCCCTTCGAGATATTTCAGTTCGGTGCTCATCGGCAACTCGGCATACGGGTCTTGCCGCTGTTCCAGCCGGCGGGCCAGTGCAGAGTACTTGAGCGCCCAATGCCGGAAAGGCTTGATGGCGGTGAACAGGAATGAGTTCAAGGCAATTGAGATCAACACACCCGCCAGCACCAGATTCATTCCCTCGGTGGACAGCAAACCGAGCGACAAGCCCAATCCGGCCAGAATGATCGAGAACTCACCGATCTGGCCCAGGCTGGCCGCAACCGTCAATGCCGTATTGAGTGGGTAACGCAGCGCGATGACCAGCGATAGCGCGGCGAGCGAGTTGCCGAAAATGACGATGGCGAGGACGCCGAGCACACGTAAGGGCTCATCGACCAGGATTGCGGGGTCGAACAGCATGCCCACCGAAACAAAAAACAGCACCGAGAAGGCATCGCGGAGCGGCAAGGACTCCTGCGCTGCACGATGGCTGAACTCGGATTCGCGCATGACCGTGCCGGCGAAGAACGCGCCGAGCGCAAACGAAACGCTGAACAGCGACGATGCGCCAAAGGCGATGCCGATCGCGGTGGCGACCACGGACAGCGTGAATAGCTCGCGTGAACCCGTGCGTGCAACCTGCCACAATATCCAGGGCAGCACCCGGCGCCCGACAACCAGCATCAGGGCAATGAAAGCCGAAACCTGCAACAAAATCTGGCCGATGCTCATCCACAGCGCACTGGCGTCGGCGACGTGATCTTTCGAGCCGCCAAGAACGGCCACCAGCGGGGGCAGTAGCACCAGGACCAACACCGCAGCCAGATCCTGGACAACCAGCCAGCCAATGGCAATGCGCCCATTCATCGTATCGAGCTGGCCCAGGTTTTCGAGCGACTTGAGCAATACCACGGTACTGGCGCAGGACAGCGACAGTCCAAAAATCAGGGCGCTTCCCGGACTCCACCCCCAGCACCAGGCCGTAAACATGCCCAGCAGCGTAGCCACCGTCATCTGCGCCAGCGCACCGGGAACGGCAATGCGCCTGACCGTGAGCAGGTCTTTAAGCGAAAAATGCAGCCCGACGCCAAACATCAGCAACATGATGCCGATCTCCGACAACTGCGAGGCGAGATGCACATCGGCAACGAAACCCGGTGTCGCAGGGCCAATGAGGACGCCTGCCAGCAGGTAACCCACCAGCGCCGGCACCTTCATTCGTTCGGCAATGAAGCCGAAGACCAATGCAGCGCCAAAACCGGCCGCAATGGTGGTGATCAGGGAAATGTTGTGATTCATTCAATCTTTCGTTGCTCTGGCCGATGCAAGGCGCAGACATATACCTTTGTGCGTTCCGACAGCCTCGCGAAGCCTGAGTATTTCGTGCCGCTATAGTGCACCATTCGTTCTTCTAGCGATGCCCCTTGCGTCGATTAAGAAAGCGTTTTTCCACCCCCACCACCAGCAAGGAAGCCAGCCCCACAGCAAAGATCTCCAGCCACGCCTGGCCGCCGATCGGCGCGGTGGCAAACAGCCGGTTCATCAGCGGCACATAGGTCAACGCCAGTTGCAGGACGGCCATCGTCGCCACGCCATACCAGATCGCCGGATTGGAGAATAGACCGATGCTCAGCGCCGAGCTTTCAAGCGAGCGGCAGTTGAACAGGTAGAAGGCCTCGACCACCACGAAGACGTTTACCGCGACCGTACGCGCCTCGGCCAGAGTGTGCCCGCGCGCCTGTTCGAGCAGAAACAGGCCGAACGAACCGGCCAGCAACAATACGCTGACCAGCACGATGCGCCCGATCAGCGCCTTGCTCAGAATCGGCGTTCCCGGTGCGCGCGGCGCGCGGCGCATGACGCCCGGCTCGATCGGCTCGAAGGCCAGCATCAGGCCAAGAAAGACCGCCGTCGTCATGTTGATCCACAGGATCTGCAGCGCCGTGATCGGCAGCGTAACGCCGGCCACGATGGCCGCCATGATGACCAGCCCTTCGCCGAAATTGGTCGGCAGCGTCCACGTGATGAACTTCACCAGATTGTCGAAAACCCCGCGCCCTTCCTCGACGGCGGCTTCAATGGCGGCGAAATCGTCATCGGTGAGCACCATGTCGGCCGCCTCCTTGGCCACCTCGGTACCGGCCAGACCCATGGCGATGCCGATATCGGCCTGCTTCAGCGCCGGGCCATCATTGACCCCGTCGCCGGTCATCGCCACCACCTCGCCATCGGTCTGCAGGGCGCGCACCAGACGCAGCTTCTGCTCGGGTTCGACGCGGGCAAAGACATGCACGGCTTGTGCCACGGCGAGCAAAGCAGTGTCGTCGAGAGCGGCCAGATCGCGCCCGGTGAGAACCTTGTCGCCCACTTTGGCGATGCCGATCCGGCAAGCGATCGACAGCGCAGTGACGGCGTGATCGCCGGTAATCATCTTGACCACGATGCCGGCCGTATGACAGGTTTTTACCGCAGCAATTGCCCTGGGCCGTGGTGGATCAATCATGCCGACCAGGCCGATGAACTGCAGTCCGCAGTCAATAGTCGCATTTTCTTCAAGCTGCTCGACCTGTTCGCGTTCCAGCACATCGCCAGAAACCGCCATCAGGCGCGCCACGGCAAGCACGCGCAAGCCCGCGCTGGCCATTTCGCCTGCAACCTTCTCGATCTGCCGGCGATCGATCGGCTGCGCATCGCCCGCCGCATCGAGCATGCTCGTCGAACGTGGCAAGAGCTGCTCGATGGCGCCCTTGAAATAGGCGATGCGCACGCCCTCGATTTCATGCAAGGTAGCCATGTACTGCCGCGCCGAAGCGAAGGGGATTTCATCGCGTCGGGGAAACAGTTTCTGTAGCGTGATCTCGTCAAGGCCACCCTTGCGCGTGAGCACCAGCAGCGCGCCCTCGGTCGGGTCGCCGGCAATCTCCCAATGCTGCTCCACCTTGCGCAGGCTGGAATCGTTGCACAGCGCCCCGGCCAGCAGGCATTCGCGCAACGCACCGGCGAGCGGCGCCTTTTCAGTGAGTTTTTCGCGGACCTTTTCATCCAGATTTTCGTTCAACTCCTGGCCAATCTTCCCGCTCGGCGCGTAGCCGCTGCCGCTCACCGGGTAGCGCAAGCCCCCGGCATACAGCTCGCGCACCGTCATCTGGTTCTCGGTCAGCGTGCCGGTCTTGTCCGAGCAGATCACGGTGGTGCTGCCCAGCGTTTCGACCGCCGGCAGCTTGCGGATGATCGCGCGGCGTCTGGCCATGCGCGAAACGCCGATGGCCAGCGTAATCGTCATCGCCGCCGGCAAACCCTCGGGAATCGCCCCCACGGCCAGCGCTACCGCCGCCATGAACATCTCGAATGCCGATTCACCGCGCCACAACCCGATGCCGAAGGTAAATAACGCGAGCAGGCCGATGACGATCAGCAGCCAGTTGCTGAACACCGCCATCTTGCGTGTGAGCGGCGTGCTGAGGTCGGGCGCTTCGGCAATCAGCCGCGAGATACGACCGGTCTGAGTCGCGTCGCCGGTGGCCACCACCATGCCGGCACCCTGCCCGCTGATCATCACCGTACCGGCGTAAGCCATGTTGCCGCGTTCGGCGAGCAGCGTGTCTTCCGGCAGCACCTCGCCATGCTTGCTCACCGCCGTGGACTCGCCGGTGAGTGCCGACTCGATGGCCTGCAGCTCCTTGGCGCGAAACAGGCGCAGGTCAGCCGGCACCTTGTCGCCCGCCGCCAGCAGCACCACGTCGCCGGGAACCAGCGCGCTCGACGGCAAGCGCTGCTTTATTCCATTGCGCAATGCTGTCGCCTCGCTGCTGACCGAACGTGCCAGCGCCGCCAGCGCATTCTCGGCACGCCCTTCCTGAATGAAGCCGATCAGCGCATTGATCAGCGTCACGCCAAAAATCACCCCGGAGTCGACCCACTCGCCGAGCACAGCCGTTACCGCGCCGGCGATCACCAGCACCACCACCAGCGGCTGGCTGAACTGCAAGGCAAAGCGCAGCGCTGGCCCCTTGCCGGGCTTCGGCGTGATGCGGTTCTCACCGTGCAGTGCGCGCCGGATCGACGCTTCGTCATCGCTCAGGCCGGAGTCAAGCACCGTCGTCAGAAGTGCTGCCACCTCCTCGACCGGCCGGTAATGCCAATTATCTGCTCGCTGTGTCGGGTCCATTTGTAGCCTGATTGATCAACGTTTCCCAGCCGGCTGCGTCGCCGCAGCCAGCTTTTCCCATACCTGCAATGGTAGCCAGCATACCCGCGCTACGATTCCTGGGGTAAGAAGCATAATGTGCGATCACCAGGCGGCGATTTAAGTCGTCATAGAGGCTGTTGCCATACGGGCCAAAAATGGCGATACGGTTAGGCGCTTCGCAGAGGTACACGAAGCCGTGTAGCCTCCGTCGCCGTGTGGTGGTCTACCTCTTCGTGAGGTTGAGGATATTGTCCTTTCAAATTCAATCCGCCGGCGTCAGGGCGTCACCTTTTTGGTTGCGGCCAGCGACCGCGCTGAGTTAACTTCGTGTTTGATTGCTGTTTCCAGGTTCAAACAGCATGCCGAATCAAGAACGACTCAAGCGATGACAAAAGCAAACCGCTGTAAAAGGTTCATATTCCGAATGGGCATTCTGCCAATTGCCCTGCTTGATGTAATTTCGTAAATCATTTATAACATCAAACGTAATACATTTCTTTTAGAGTAATTCATGCTTAACACGGCAATCGGAGCGATTACAAATCAACGTTTATCTCTCCTCTTAATTTTCAAGAGCTAGCAGGTGCTTTCCCTGTTTTTTATGGATGTTTTTTTATGGATTGACACTATCTCCACCTACGCTAGAATACGTGCGTTTTATGAAATCTTTGACCTGTTAGATCCTAGTTAGATCCTATTTACCCCAACCCTTCAGCTTCTCAAGACACTGCGCAAACTCAGTTAGTGCAAATGTAAATTCTGGAGAATCAAGAATCATGCTTAGCGTCGCCACCTTCAAAGCCCTGCAGGTTTACGGTCTGGCTATCGTCGTCTCGATGCTTGTTGCCGTAATTATCAAGGTACTGGTCGTCCTCACCAGCCGTACAAAACCCGTTGCCAAAGCCGCAGTGGCTTCGCAGCAGTCAGCAGCACCCGTAGCAGTCGGTATCCCTGCCGAAGTGGTCGCAGCAATTTCAGCGGCGGTTTCCGCCATTACCGGGCCACACCACATTCTGCATATTGCCGCAAGTAATCGCGCTTGGGCGAATGAAGGCCGCACCGCTCAACATTCTCATCATCCCAGGCACTGATTTTGTTAAAAATCCTTCGCAGACATAAACAGATCAGCCCCAAAGTAACTGATTTCGTTAGTATCTGAACAACACTGATGTTACCTAACCAGGCCTTGACCGGCATGCTGTTGGACATCTTCGATTAAACAAAAAAAACAGGCCGCTGAAATTGCCTGCCATATGGTAAGGATCCCATGGAAACCATCAGTTTTCTTGACCTCTTTCAGGGTATCGCCACCCTGGTTGCCTCCGAGCCAAAGGTCATGATTGGCCGCATCTTTCTGATGCTGCTCGGCTTTCTGCTGATTTACCTCGGCTCGAAAAACGTTCTCGAACCCCTGTTGATGATCCCGATGGGTCTTGGCATGTCGTCGATCAATGCCGGTGTAATGTTCCTTGAAGGCGGAAAGATGGGAACGCTGTTTGTCGACCCGCTGATGGCCGATCCAGTTGATCTGGTCAACATCATGCAGATCAACTGGCTGCAACCGATCTACACGCTGACCTTCAGCAATGGTCTGATCGCCTGCTTCGTATTCATGGGCATCGGCGTGCTGCTTGATGTCGGCTACGTCATGGCACGGCCATTCCAGAGCATGATCATTGCCCT
>NZ_JAEUOI010000150.1 GCF_016790145.1 Propionivibrio sp.
GGTTCAAACACTACATCTGAGCAGCAAGGAAAATAAAAGTTCCATGCCAGACATGCACTACGCAAGGGCGATAAAGTGCAACGGAAATGCAGTGTATTGATTAAATTGAATTTTGTCAATCAACGCATTCAAATCCTCTGAAGCATCTTCGTGTAAAGATCTCAAAATGCGAGCATCAGCAGGATCTAAACTCCCTCAAGCGGGCCCGGACGACAATCGATCAAGACCGTTAAACTGGGATGACAGAGGGAGTCATCGCAACCTGAAAAGCGTCATATTACGCAGCAGCGAAACTCAAACTCGATGCTGATGCGGATGTTCAGCCACATGATGTGTCTGAGCGGCCGCATGAAGATGGTGGCCGGATCGCAACGAATGGTGAATGCTCATGTCGTGGGGAATCGCCTGTGGCAACAGCGAGCCCGCCACCATGCCAAATCCGCTGGCCAGCAGCCCTGCCAGATGGGCCGGAATGAAAGGATCCTCAGGGCCAGCAATGAGCAGGGATAACCAGGTACTTACGCCAAGGAAAATGGACACCAAGGCACCCTGATTGGTCGAGCGTGGCCAATAGAGCCCGCAAACCAGAGGGATGAAAGCCATCACCAGCGTTATCTGGTAGGCATTCTCGACCATCTTGAAGATACTGGCCTTGGAGTACATCGCGTAGAGGGTTACGAGTACGGTAAACACAAAGGTAACGATACGCATTGAGAGCAGTAACTTGCGGTCGGACATGCTGGGCATCATAGGCCTGAGCAAGTTCTCGGTGAAGGTTACTGAAGGTGCCAGCAACGTCGCCGAGGCACAACTCTTGATTGCGGACAGCAGAGCGCCAAAGAACATGACCTGTGCAAACAGGGGCGCCTTGTCGATGACCAGACGCGGCAGAATCATCTGATGATCGGCGTCAATCAGTTCGCTCACCATCTTCGGATCGATCAGCGTGGCGGAATAGGCAAGAAACATCGGAACGAAGGCGAATACGAAATACAGGCTGCCACCCAGGACAGAGCCCCAGATAGCAATTTTTTCAGTCTTCGAGGACTGTACTCGCTGGAAAACATCCTGCTGGGGAATGGATCCCAGCATCATGGTGATCAACGCGGCGATGAAGCCGATCACTTCTTTCAAATCAGGCGCCGGCCAGAATGAAAATTTGCCTTCCTTGGCGGCATGGTCAATCACTACACCAACCCCGCCGGCCATACCGCTGACCTCGCCCCCGATCCACAGCATCCCGATAACAATGATGATCATCTGGAGAAAATCTGTAATCGCTACAGCCCACATGCCGCCAAACAAGGTGTAGATCAGGATGGTTCCGGAACCGATCCACATGCCGGCCAGCTTGCTGATCTGCCCATCTGAAACCACATTGAAGACCAGACCCAGAGCCGATATCTGGGCGCCCACCCAGCCCAGATAGGAAACAATGATGGCAATCGTGGTCAGCGCTTCAGCAGAGCGGCCAAAGCGCCTGCGGTAAAAATCGCCGATTGTCAGCAGATTCATCCGGTACAGAGGTGCCGCGAAGAACAGGCCGACCAGAATCAGGCACAGGGAGGAACCAAAAGGATCGGCTACCACACCTTGCATGCCCTCTTTGAGAAAGGTGGCAGGTATTCCAAGCACTGCCTCGGCGCCGAACCAGGTAGCAAACACGGTGGCCGTTACCATGTAAAAAGGCAGACGACGACCGGCAATGGCAAAATCCTTGGTGGTATGCACCCGGGTGGCAGCCCACAGACCGATGCCGACGGAAATGACCCAGTAGATAATAACGAACCAGAAAAGCATTCAGAAATCTCAGTTACGGATTGTAAGCTGCGAATATTCCAGGAAAGATCTCAAAAAAGGAAACGATATGCTTCAATTTACTTTAAAGTCCGAATCCACCAGCCAGCACCAGTAGGATAACAGCGCTTGCACCAGTCCAAGCTAAATGTATTCTACCCAAGTCCGGACAAAGTGAAAATCAGCAATTCTCCGGTTCTCCCAACGATCAATCCTGCGCTTATTCCACTGAAGGGTTGCAAGAGAACTTTTGAGGAAAAACTGCTTCGACAGCTTCATTGCCTTGGTAAATGACCCCGAACCGCTCTGCAAAGCAGCGAACTTAACCATTTACGAGTCCGTTCCTTCGTCGCATGACCTTTGATTGATAATCCACTTCCAGAAGAGAAATGGTATTAATCATCGAATGGCCAATTCAGTGTTTACCTGGCGTGAAGCGCTAAAATGGCTTTTCCTGACGATCACGAGCTTCGCGATGTCTTCACCCAAACCGGCGGCGGGATCAGCCAACCTGAATAGAATTGCGCCGCTGCGCACCCTGTTGCCGCGCTATCTGGCTCTGGCCTACACAGCGCTGATCGTTTATGCCAGTCTGCACCCCTTCACTGGCTGGCGTGATAGCGGAATGTCGCCGTTTGCTTTTCTCGACGGCGGCTGGCCACGCTACTGGACGGTCTTCGACCTGGCAATCAATATCCTCGCTTATCTGCCCTTGGGTTTTTTGCTGGCGCTGTCACTGCGCCGCTTGCCCGGTCGGTGGGCTCCGGCATTCAGCGCATTGCTGCTTGGCGCGTTGATCAGCTTCTGCCTTGAATCTCTTCAAACATGGCTACCTTCACGCGTACCTTCCAATCTTGACTTGGCAAGCAACACCTTAGGCGCAGGCCTTGGCGCACTGCTCACGATCTGGCATGGCGAACGCTTCTTCATCCGTGTCGCGCTTCTGCAGCAGCGCCTGCTGGCGCCCATCCAGCACGCGGAATTCGGTCTGGTACTGATCGGCCTCTGGCTGCTGACGCAACTCTCACCGGAAACGATCCTGTTCGGTGCCGGCGACCTGCGTCACCTGCTTGAGATAACGCCTGCCGTGCCCTATGCGGCTCCCTCCTTCTTTGCCCTGGAGACCGCCATCATCGTCTGCAACACCATTGCCATCGGCTTGATAACGCGCGCATTGCTTGCCGACCAGAGCTCGCCCTATCTGGCGTTGACCGCTTTCTTTATCCTTGCGCTGTCGATTCGCACGCTGGCTGCCGCCGTGCTTGTCGATCCCCTCAATGCCCTCGCCTGGCTTACCCCGGGCGCCGCCCTTGGCCTGCTTGCCGGAGGTGTGTTGCTCTCTGTAATGCTGCTGTTGCCGGTGTCGCTGCGTATTGCCCTAGCCGGTCTTGCGCTGATGGCTGGCACGGTACTGGTCAACCTCACCCCGCCCAATCCCTATTCGGCTGCGGCGCTGGCCACCTGGCGACAAGGACACTTTTTGAATTTCAATGGACTTACCCGGCTGGCTGCAAGCTTCTGGCCCTTCCTCGCACTCCCTTACCTGACTGTTCTCGGACGACGGATCTGAATGAATCAAGTACGGAATCAGCGGTCACAGTCAATACCAATAAAACCAGGGTCGGCATGAGCTATTACAAACATCACGTTTTCTTCTGTTGCAACCAGCGTGGCGAGGGCGAAAGCTGCTGCAACAATCTGGGCGCCAGCGTGGCACAAACCTACGCAAAGGATCGCATCGGCCAACTCAAACTCAAAGGCCGGGGCAAGATCCGGATCAACAAGGCCGGCTGCATGGATCGTTGCGATGAAGGTCCGGTTATCGTCGTTTATCCGGAAGAAGTCTGGTATCACTATATTGATCAGGAAGACATCGAGGAGATCATCCAGGAGCACCTGGTGCACGGCCGCATCGTTGAACGCCTGAAAATTTGAGCCAAGGAAAGCCCTCAGGATGAAGTTGAGCGAAGAAAAGATTCACCTTGACGGCCCGGTCGGAGCGATTGAAATAATCGTCGAAAACCCGGGCGCACCGCGTGGCATTGCCCTGATCTGCCACCCGCACCCACTGTTTGGCGGCGCCAATACCAACAAGGTGACGCAAACACTGGCGCGCACCTTCACGCGTCTGGGCTACGTGGCTCTGCGACCGAACTTTCGCGGAGTCGGCGAAAGCGCCGGACTCCATGACAACGGACGCGGCGAGTGCGAAGACATGCTGGCCATCCTGGCTGAAGCCAAGCGCCGCTATGGCGACCTGCCGGTCGCGCTGGCCGGCTTCTCCTTCGGCGCCTATGTGCAAACCCGCGTGGCGCAAGCGCTGGCCGAGGCTAATCACCCCGCGCAGCGTCTGGTTCTGGTCGGCACCGCCGCTGGCCACGTCGAGGGCGCACGCCAGTACGCGGCCAAGGCCGTCGCCCATGACACCATTGTCATTCATGGATCGGTAGACCAGACGGTACCGCTGGCCAATGTCCTGGCCTGGGCCGAACCGCTCGATCTGCCGGTGATCGTGGTTCCCGGAGCTGACCACTTCTTTCACCGTCGACTGCACCTCATCCGCGACATCGTTACCCGCGCATGGCGACACTGAACCTAGTAGACGCGCTCAGCGTCTCCGGCCTGCGCAAAAGCTACGAGGACCACGAGGTGGTTGCCGGTATCGACTTTACAGTTCCGACCGGTACCTGTTTTGGTCTGCTCGGACCCAATGGCGCCGGCAAGACCACAAGCCTGCGCTGTTGCCTCGGGCTGACGACCCCCGACTCTGGCCAGATTACCCTGTGCGGTTATGGCATCCCGGCGCAAGCCGGGATCGCACGCGAACGTGTTGGTGTTGTCCCGCAATTCGACAATCTGGATCCCGACTTCACCACCAGCGAAAACCTGATGGTCTACGGCCGCTACTTCGGCATCAGTGACGCGATCATTCGCGCCCGCATCCCCGATCTGCTCGACTTCGCCGGCCTTGCCGGCAAGGAGAGCGCCCGCATCCAGACCCTCTCCGGCGGCATGAAACGGCGCCTGACCCTGGCGCGTGCGCTGATCAATGACCCGGATATCATCTTCCTCGACGAGCCAACTACCGGCCTCGACCCGCAGGCTCGTCACCTGATCTGGGATCGTTTGAAGCAACTCACCGCACGCGGCAAAACGCTGATCCTGACGACCCATTTCATGGACGAAGCCGAGCGGCTCTGTGATCGGCTGGCAGTCCTCGACCATGGCCATCTGGTCACCGAAGGCGCCCCGCGCGAGCTGATCGCCGCGCACATCGAACCGCAAGTGGTTGAAGTATTCGGCGACGAAGCCGCCGCCTGGGCACGATCCCGGAACTCGCTGGGAGAGCGCCTTGAAGTCGCCGGCGATACCGCCTTTTTCTACTGTCGCGACACAGCGCCACTGCTCGCCGCTCTCTCCGACGCGCCCGCGCTCCGCTACATGCACCGTGCCGCCAGTCTTGAAGATGTTTTCATCAAGCTCACCGGGCGCGAGCTGCGGGATTGAAACAGGAAAAAATCTTGAGCACTTGTCTTGACCACTTCAATGACCATGCAAACACCCACAATCTATTCCCTTCCCCGCCCCGGCCTGCGCTGGCTGCCGGTGTGGCGGCGCAACTTTCTCGTCTGGCGCAAACTCGCGATTCCTTCGGTGCTGGGCAACCTCGCCGATCCGCTGATCTACATGCTAGGGCTGGGTTACGGGCTGGGTGGCCTGCTGCCGCAGATCAGCGGCGTCAGCTACGTGAGCTTTCTCGCCGCCGGCACGGTGGTCGCCAGCACCATGAATGCAGCCACCTTTGAAGCACTCTATTCGGCATTCTCGCGCATGCATGTGCAGAAAACCTGGGACGCCATCCTCAACACCCCGCTCTCGCTCGATCACGTGCTGACCGCCGAACTGGTCTGGGCAGCGAGCAAGAGTCTGCTCTCCGGACTGGCCATCCTGCTGGTCATTGCCGCACTTGGCCTGACCACTTCGCCGCTGGCGCTGTGGGTGATCCCGGTCATCTTCCTCACCGGTCTTGCCTTTGCCGCCATGGGCCTGATTGTCTGCGCGCTGGCGCCTTCCTACGATTTTTTCATGTACTACTTCACCCTTTTCATCACTCCGATGCTGCTCGTCTCAGGCGTCTTCTTCCCTGCCGACCAACTGCCGGCAGCCGTGCATGCGCTCGCAGCCTGGCTGCCCCTTTCGCATGCCGTACAACTCGCCCGCCCGTTATTGCTCGGCGAAGTGCCGGCCAATGCCAGCGGACACGTCGCCGCACTGCTGGTGATCGCCATAATCGCTTTCTACATCGCCACCGTGCTGACACGGCGACGATTGCTTAAATGACTTTAGATCTGTCAAATCAAGCCCGTCGCAGAAATTTTTCGTGCGGGTTCAATGCCTTTAGCGTCCCAGCCATCAGTAACGAAACAGGTTCGTTATTTTTTACCCGGTCAGCCCTGAGGATCTCCCATGAAAACCAAAGTTCTCGCCATTTCCGGCAGCAGCCGCAAGGATTCCGTCAATAAACGCCTGCTCGAGGCTGCCACCGCCATTGCCCGAACACAGGGTGCCGAGGTGAATATTCTCGATTTGCGTGAACTGGCTTTGCCGCTTTACGACGGCGATCTCGAAGCGGTCTCCGGCCTGCCTGAAGGATGCATTCGTCTGAAGCAGGCGATTCGCGAGCATCACGCCCTGCTCATTGCTTCGCCGGAGTACAACGGTTTTTTCACGCCACTGCTGAAAAATGGCATTGACTGGGCAACGCGTCCGCAGGAAGGATTTCCTTCGCCCTTCCCCGGCAAAGTCGCTGCCTTGCTCGCCGCCTCGCCCGGCGCCCTGGGCGGTATTCGCGGCCTGCCCGCAGTACGAATCCTGCTCAGTGGCATCGGGGTGCTGGTCACTCCGGGGCAGATGTCATTGCCGCTTGCGCAGCAGTCCTTTGATGAAAAGGGCGCCTTGATCAATGGTCAGCAGCAGAAGATGCTCGAAGGCGTCGTCTCGGAATTGCTCAGAACGGTCCGGGTAGATTAAGCGATTGCGCTGCGTCACTTGATTTTCGCGTCTCAAATGCAAGCGAACGGGGCGGTCTGGCCGCCCCGTTCGCTTGCATCGAAGATCAGTTGAAGCTGTCGCCGTCAGTTGTTCTCCGGCTCCATCTTGATCGCGCCACAAGGACATTCGGCCACGCACATGCCACAACCCTTGCAGTAGTCGTAATTGAACTCGAAGCGATTGCCGGGGCCGAGCTTGATGACGGCATTGTCCGGGCAGACACCATAGCAGTTGTCGCATTCGAAGCAGTTACCGCAGGACAGGCAGCGACGGGCTTCGAAGAGCGCCGTGCTTTCGTCCAGACCGCCCTGAACTTCGTCGAAGGTCGATTGGCGGCGGATGATGTCGAGCATCGGACGCACGGTCTTCGGTGCGTCGGCGTAGTACCAGGTGTTGAGCTTGTCGAAGGTCGCCACCGGGTGCTTGGGTGGAGTGACGTACTCGGTGCCACGCAGCCAGGCGTCGATGTTGCGTGCGGCCTTCTTGCCATGGCCGATGGCGACCGTGACGTTGCGATCTGCCGGCACCATGTCCCCGCCGGCGAAGATTCCGGGGTGTCCCGTCATCATGTTGGGGCCGACCTTGACCACGCCGTCACTGACCTCAAGACCGGGGACGTCGTTGAGCAGACCCAGATCGACGTCCTGCCCCAGCGCCAGCACCACCGAGTCGGCGTCCATAGTCTCGAACTCGCCGGTCGGTTGCGGAAAGCCCTTCTCGTCGAGAACCATTTTCTCGATGGTGATGGAGCTTTCGCCAGCCTGCTTGATGGTCGACAGCCACTTGACCATGATGCCTTCCTCCAAGGCTTCCTCGATCTCGAAATCGTGTGCCGGCGCCTTTTCGCGATTGCGGCGATAGACGATGATCGGATCGGCGCCCATGCGCTTCGCGGTGCGGGCGACGTCGATCGCGGTATTGCCGCCGCCGTAGACCACGACGCGGCGACCGAGCATCGGCTTGTCTTCGCCTTCCATGCTGCGCAGTACCGAAATCGCGTCGACGATCTTGGCGGTATCGCCGGCCGGGATATAGGCCCGCTTGCCAATGTGTGCACCGACGGCGAGAAACGCTGCATCGAACTTGCCTGCCTGCATGCTCTCGAGGATGTTATCGACCTTGGAGTTCAGTTTGACCTCGACACCGATGTCAACCACCCGCTGCATCTCTGCGTCGAGCACCTCGCGTGGCAGGCGGTACTTGGGAATGCCGAAGCGCATCATGCCGCCCATGAACGGGCCGGCGTCATGCACGGTGACACGGTGACCGAGTCGGCGCAGGTGATATGCGGCCGACATGCCGGAGGGGCCAGCACCGACGACCAGAACGTGCTTGCCGGTTTCGGCCGCCGGTGTCGCCAGCTTCCAGCCCAGCTTGATGGCTTCATCGCCCAGGAAACGCTCGACTGAATTGATGCCGACCGGAGCGTCGATTTGCGCGCGATTGCAGACACTTTCACAACTGTGGTAGCAAACGCGGCCCATGGTCGCCGGGAAGGGGTTGTCCTTGGTCAGGTGCTGCCAGGCCTTTTCGTAGTTGCCCGATTCGGCGTGGAACAGCCAGCCCTGAATGTCTTCACCGGCCGGGCATTGATTGTTGCAGGGCGGCAACCGGTCGATATAGACCGGACGCTCGGTACGCCAGGAACCGGTGTGGTTGGCTAGTGACGAGCCGGGATCGAGTGTAATTGCATACGGCTTGTCCATCAGTTCGCCTCCTTGTCGAGCATCTGGTATCTACGGATATTCCTGTCTGCCAGTGCTTGCAGACGGGCAATGGTTTCAACGGCCGGTACCTTGCCAAAAAGGTGGGCAAAGCGCTTCTGCGGCCTGAGATATTCCTCGACCGGCAGCAATCGACGAATCTTCGATGAGCTGGTAATTTCGCCGTATTCGGCTTCGAAGACCGGGAAGGTGCCGGTTTCCTTGGCCAGACGGGATAGCCGGATGGTGTCCTGGGAAGCCGCACCCCAGCCGAGCGGACAGGGAACAAGAATCTGGATGTAGCGTGCGCCACGGAAGGTCATTGCTTTCTTGACCTTGTATTCGAGATCGCGCAGGTCGGCGACGGTGGCCGTCGCCACGTAGGGAATCTCGTGCGCCATGGCCAGGGCCGGCATGAACTTGCCCTGACCGAAGGCGTTGCCTGGCTCCGGGCCGACCGGCATGGTGGTTGCCGTGCGTGCCGCCGGCGGGGTAGCCGAACTGCGCTGCACGCCGGTGTTCATGTAGCCGCCGTTGTCATAGCAGATATAAAGCACGTCGTCATTACGTTCGAACATGCCCGAGAGGCAGCCGAAGCCGATGTCGGTGGTGCCGCCATCGCCGCCTTGCGCCACGACGCGGACATCGCCGCCCTGGCCCTTGGCCTTCTTCACCTTGATCGCCGCCGCGATGCCAGTGGCTACCGCCGCCGTATTGCCGAACAGCGAGTGAATCCAGGGAATCTGCCACGAGGTTTCCGGGTACGGCGTGGAGAACACTTCGAGACAGCCGGTGGCGTTGGCCGCAACCAACTGACCCTGGCTAGCGATCATCGCCGCGTCGATCGCGTAACGTGCGCCGAGCGCCTCGCCGCAGCCCTGACAGGCGCGATGCCCCGAGTTGAGCGAGTTGGTGCGCTCCATGTTGGCTTGTACGCTGCGCTCTTCGGGCGCGAGCAGGCGATTGCCGACAGTGAAGGTGCCGGTCTGGTAGAACTTGACAGGTTGCAATGACATGGTTGGCCTCCTTTAGGCTATCTTTGACGCGACGGTACCAATGTCGCGCAGCATGTTTTCCGCAGCCGGTCCGGAGCGTCGCGTCTGGCGCTCGCGCTCGAGTTGCCGGTTGACCACGCCCCAGTCAAGATCGAGGAATGTCAAGGATTCCTCAGTCTCCAGCGGCAGTTTCAGGAACAGCGCATGCAGGGACTTCTTGGTGATGGCGCGACCGCCGAGGCCGGCAATCACGGTAAAGACGTCGATCGGCAGCTTGCGCAGGGCCTTGCGCACGTCGGAGGCGAGAATGCCGCTGATGCCAACGGCCAGACTCTTTTCGAGCACCACCACGCGTTTGACATCCTTCAGCGCTGCGCGCACGGATTCCAGCGGGAAGGGGCGGAATGAGGTAATGCCGAGCACGCCGATTTTCTCGCCGGCGTCGCGCATTTCATCGACTACATCCTTGATCGTACCCAGGATCGAACCCATGGCTACCACGATCGTCTCGGCACCCTCGGTGCGGTAGGAGCGCGTCAGACCGCCGCTGTCGCGACCAAACATCGTCTTGAACTCGGCAGACAGTTGCGGTATGAGCTCCAGCGCCTGCATCTGTTTGGCGTGAGCCAGATAGCGCACTTCCATGAAGGCTTCCGGGCCGACCATAGCGCCGATCGACACCGGCTCGGCCGGATCGAGTACCTGGCGCGGCTCGTAGGGCGGCAGGAAGGCATCGACCTGTTCCTGCGTCGGCATATCGACGCGTTCGTAGGCATGGGTGAGGATGAAGCCGTCCATGCACACCATCACCGGCAAAGAGAGCTCTTCCGCCAGCTTGAAGGCCTGGATGTGCAGGTCGAGCGCTTCCTGATTGGTTTCGGCAAAGAGCTGTATCCAGCCGCAGTCGCGCTGAGAAAGCGAATCGGAATGGTCGTTCCAGATGTTGATCGGTGCACCAATCGCGCGGTTGGCCACCGTCATCACAATCGGCAGGCCCAGGCCGGACGCATTGAATACGGCCTCGACCATGAACAGCAGGCCTTGCGAGGCGGTTGCCGTGTACGTGCGCGCACCGGCGGCCGACGAACCGATGGCGACGCTCATGGCGGCGAATTCGGATTCGACGTTGAGGAATTCGCAGTCGGCCAATTCACCGGACTTCACCATTTCGCCGATACCTTCGACGATGTGAGTTTGCGGAGAAATCGGATAGGCACAGATGACTTCGGGCCGGCACAGGGCGACGGCCTCGGCTACGGCATGTGAACCTTCGGTCTGCTTAAGCATGGGCAGGCTCCTTACGTGCGTTTTCTATTCTGGCACGGACAAATTCGAAAGCTTCGCTCGCACCGGCGATGTTGCCTTTCGCCACTTTTCCCGAAAACTTTGCGTTGATGGCCTTGAAGACAGACTCGAGCTGGATCAGTCCAGAGAGGGCGGCAAAGCCCGCCAGCAGCGGCACATTGGGCATCGGACGCCCGACATGCTTGAGACCAAGATCAGTTGCGGCCAGGGTGCACAGACGCTCAGCCGGCCAATCGCGAACGAAATCGCTCAGTCCGAGTTCAGCGAAGGTGCTCTTGGTATTGATCAGAATGAAGCCGTCTTTCTTCAGACCGGAAAATACATCGACCTGAAACAGCAGCGTCGGATCCTGGATGATCAGTGCGTCGGGCATCATGATCGGTTCACGCAAGCGGATCTCCTTGTCGGCCATCCGACAGAAGGCGACGACGGGTGCGCCGGTCCGCTCTGAACCAAAACTAGGGAAGGCTTGAGCATGACGGCCTTCCTCAAATGCGGCAATTGACAGCATCTCTGCTGCTGTTACCACTCCTTGGCCGCCACGGCCATGAATACGCACTTCAAACATATTCTCTCCGTTTCGTGGGGTTTAGGAGACAGCCCAGCAGCGCCAGTTGTTATGAATGGAGCAGTGAGTTGCCTTCTTAGAGCGGCCTATTCTACGCACTTTCGGGGAAAGAAATAAAGTGGTAATGCAAGAAAATTGATTCACGGGGGAAACGCCTGTTTGAGGAAATCTGCTTTCCGGGCAACAAAAAATCATCTGGTATAACTTTCAGCTATCCAGGGTCTGTCGCGATAACTTGCTGTTCTTCGGTGAACCAAGGGGAAGATCAGGCTGAGTTCAATTCGAGCATACCAGCCCTGTGCCAGGTGAGATCAGTACAACCCCGGAACTCTTATGCAGATACTCAGTAGCGGGAAAGAAACCCGCTACGCAACCTGTCCGAAGCCATGCCCGGCATAACAGGCTCAGAGGCGGAAGAACCTCACCGATGCGGATAAACCATCGGCCAGGTTCCCCATCTCGATGGCGGCGGCAGCGACTTTTTCGGAGGCGGTTTTGTTGGCAGTGACCCTCTGGGCAATCTGCTCGATGCTGCGGGCAATATCGTTGCTGGCCGCACTTTGTTCCTTCAGTGCAGACGAAATGTCGTTGACCGCGGCAACGACTTGCGCCGAACCCGACTGGATTTCGCCGATCGACTGGCCCGCCTGCTCAGCCATCCGGCTGCCAAATTGCACCTGCTCGACGCCACTCACCATGCTGTGCACCGCCGCCAGCGTGCCCTGCTGTATTTTCCCGACGGTCAGGGCAATTTCCTGAGTTGATTTCGATGTGCGCTCTGCCAGCTTCCTTACTTCGTCGGCTACCACTGCGAAACCACGCCCCTGCTCGCCGGCGCGAGCAGCCTCGATGGCGGCATTGAGGGCGAGAAGATTGGTCTGGTCGGCGATCTCCTTGATCACATTGACCACCGTTGAAATTTCGTTGGAGCGTTGCTCCAGTTCGGCAATGATTGCCGAGGAGGATTGCACCGAGCGGGCGATTTTCTCCATTTCCATCCCGGCGCTTCGGATCACCGCTTCACCGTTCTGTGACAATTCTGAAGCCTGCTGGGAGAAGGTATGAGCATCCTCGGCATTATGCGAGAGATGCCCGATGCTGACGGTGAGCTCTTCGACGGCGGCAGCAGCAAAACCGGAGGCGTCGGACTGGCTGGTCGAGGCCTGCGCCACTTCCGCCGCCGCCTGCGAGACCTTGTGGGCGGTTTCAGTCACTTGCCGGGCGCTGCCCTGAATTTCACCGGCCATGGAACGTAGCCGGTCGCGCATTGACTTGAGCGATGCCAGCAGACTGGACGAATCTCCGCTGCGTACGGAAATATTGACCGACAGGTTGCCCTCGGAGATTTCCCGGGCGATGTTTCCGGCCTCGAATACCTCGCCACCCAGTTGTTTCGAAACGGTACAAACCATGAGCACAGCCGAGCCCATGGCGGCCAGCAGTGCGATAAAACCGATGATCAGGTTGATGGCGCGCGTCTGGCTTGCGGCTTCCAGAGAACGGGCCGTTTCCGCATCAAGCCGGGCGGTCATGGCGGCAAAGATTTTGTTGATGCTGCCCAGGTAATCTTCCAGGCTTGATTTCAGAGGGCCAACCAGAAAGAAGTTCGCTGGATCCTTGTCATCCTCCGCCAGCATCGCCATGTATTCCTTGCGCTTGCTATTGAAATCCTCGTTTGCGGCCAGCGCTGCCGCAACCAGCTTGCTGCCCTCATCGGTATTGAATTCCTGCTTCAGGACATTGAAGCTCTCGCCGATGATCTTGTTACTGCTCGCCATCTCTTCGTTGATGCGCTTGATCACTTCCTTGTTGCCGATGGTGCCCAGCATCAGCGTGTTCGACCAGTTCTTTACCACATTGAAACGGATGCTTGCCGCTGCACTGGTGTTCGGATAGATGTTATGGTGGATTTCGCCGATACTCGTAGCGAAATCAGTAACGCGCAGATGAGTAATGGCCACCATGAGGGTCATGAGCAGGATCACCACACCAAAGCCGAAAGTGAGCATGGTGCCGATACGCATACGTTTAAGCATTGCTGTCTCCAACGGGAAAAGTCACACTCCAGCAAAAAACGATGACGTGCCTTGTTGAATTTGACCTGCCGGATAGCGTATGCATTGTCCGACTATTTACTTGATTCAGGGAGCCGGAATGGCGGCAATATAGACATTCGCCGCATCTTTAGCGCAATGCAATCGACAGCCAGATCGGTAGCGTGAGCATGGCAGCCAGCGTGTTCGCTGAAATCAGCCAGGCGACACCGGGGCCATCGCCGCCCATGCGCACGGCCAGAATGTAAGCCGACGTCGCCGTCGGCAGGGCGCCGAAGAGGACGGCGGTGTCGAAATAAACCCCGCGTAAACCGAGGCTGGAGGCAGCCAGCAGCGCCACCGCGGGCACGAGCAGCAGTTTCACCGCCAGTAGATAGCAGGAGGCGGCAGTCGAACCGCTGCTGCCACGCAGCTTCAGCGCCGCGCCCACCGCCAGCAACCCGAGCGTTATCGCCGCCTCGCCCAGCCTACCGAGGAAATGGGCGGCGGTATCAGGCAGGGTCAGGCCGCTGAGACTGAAGAGAAAGCCGGTCAGCGTGGCGAGAATCAGCGGATTGCGCACCATCTCGCGCCAGAGGCCGAGCTTGCCGTTGCGCGCCAGCATGTAGACGGCAGCGAAGTTCACCAGCGGCACCATCGCCCCGATCAGCAGGCCCATCGCTGCGAGGCCGGCGGCGCCGTGCAGTTTGCCGAGAACCGCCAGGCCGATGTATGAGTTGAAGCGGAACGCACACTGGAAGCGTGAGGCGAATGCGCTGGCGTCGTCGCCGAACAGCGGGCGGGCCAGCAGGCCGAAAACAATACCGCAGCCCACCGCAGCAGCGCCGCTGACGAACAGTGGGGCCGCCGCGCTGAAGTCGATGTGCGTGCGGGCCAGCGCGTTGAACAGCAGCGCCGGAAACAGCACGAAATAGACCAGCTTTTCGAGTCCGCTCCAGAACGGGTCGCCCACATTGAGCACACGACAAAGCACCCAGCCGAGCAGGATCAAGCCGAAATCGGGAAGCAACAAAAGGACGCCTTGCATTGCTGTGCTCTCTACCGGATAGTTCAGAGGCTGTGAATCAATGGATAAACACCTCCCAAGCGCACTCATTCCGGCTCAAGCCGGAATCCAGTACCTTCCTCTGAAATCCAATAAAACCATCGGATAAACGAACTGGACCCCGGCTTGCGCCGGTGTGACGGGCGTGGAAATCAGGCCGCAATGATTTTTTCACAGATTCTCAGATGACCTTCAGTGCACGCAGTCTGGTAATTTCGTCAGCACCGAAACCCGCCTCACGCAGAATCTCTTCGCTATGCTCACCGGCTGCAGGCGCCGGCAGGCGCACTGCAAAGGGCAACTCGCTGATCTTGAATGGCGGGGCGAACTGCCTGACACCATCGACTTCGACGAGCATGCCGCGCGCCAGCAGTTGTTCATTCTCCAGGCTCTCCTCGAAACGCAGCACCGGCGTCACGCAGCAGTCCACATGCTCGAACAGCGCCGTCCATTCGGCAAACGTGCGCTGTGCGAAGACGGCTTCCAGCTCAGCGCGGATGCGCAGACCTTCGCTACCCGTAGCGAAGGCGAACGGCACAAGGTCCGGGCGCTCGATGCTCGCGCACAGCATCTGCCAGAATTTGGGCTCCAGCGCGCTGACGGCAAAGTGGCGTCCATCTTTCGTTGCGTAGACGCCGTAGCTGGGCATTCCTCCGGAGAGCAGGTCTTCGCCGCGCGGCAGCACGTGGCCCAGGCCGAGAACGGCCAGGAGCGGAAAGATCGTATGCGCGAAAACGGCGTCGGTCATCGCCACGTCGACGTAACGACCGTGGCCGCTGGCGCGGGCATCGACGATTGCCGCGAGGACGCCGACCAGGGCGCTCAATGTTCCGCCGAGCAGATCTCCGATCTGGAAGTTCGGCACGGCCGGAGCGCTGCCGGCAACGCCGATCTGGTCGAGCAGCCCGCAGTAGCCGAGGTAGTTCAGGTCGTGACCGGCGCGCTCGCGGTAGGGCCCGTCCTGCCCGTAGCCGGTGATCGCGCAATACACGATGCGCGGATTGAGCGCCGTGACGGCGGCATAGCCGATGCCGAGTTTGTCGACGACGCCGGGGCGAAACCCCTCGATGATGACATCGGCGTCAGCCGCCAGGCGCATGAACGCTGCGATCCCTTCCGCCTGCTTGAGGTCGAGGCAGAGGCTGCGTTTGTTGCGATTGATGAGCTGGAAGTAGTTGGTGCCGCCGTGGATCGAACCCGCGTTGCGCGCGTAGTCGCCGGCCCCCTTGTCTTCGACCTTGATGACATCGGCACCGAGGTCGGCGAGGTGCAGGCTGGCGAACGGCCCCGGCAACAGTCGCGTCAGATCCAGCACGCGGAGGCCGGCAAGAGGGGGTGGGCGCATGGGATGGGCTTTCGGAAACGTTGAGGAAATAAAACTCGAATGGCAATAGGCATTGACGGCAGATTGAAGCGTAGCGCATGAGGAGTCTGCCGGCATGGCCGGGGTTACGAGCAAAAGCTGACAGTCAGGGCATGGACAATTTGAGGCCAACGATACCGGCCAGGATGAGTGCAAGGCTCGCCAGTCGAGCGGCATTGGCCGGTTCGTTAAACAGGATTATGCCCAGTATGGCCGTGCCAATGGCGCCGACGCCAACCCAGACTGCATAAGCCGTGCCGACAGGAAGTGTTTTCATGGCCACGCCGAGCAAGCCGACGCTGAGTACCATCGACAGAATTGTCCAGACAGTAGGCCACAGACGTGAAAACCCCTCGGTGTATTTAAGACCAATAGCCCAGCCGATTTCAAACAGCCCGGCGACCAACAGGATTGCCCAGTTCATCAAACGCTCCTCAATATTGACGGGTAACCCCCAATACCTGACCGAGCGCTGAGGTCACCCGCTATTTCTTATGCCAACCGACAAATACAATGCGATGTCGCGCCGTCCCGGCGAAAGCCGGGACCCAGAAGCGGGGCACCATTCTGGACACCGACGTTAGCCGGTGGGACGTGCTCTGTTGAGGTGATGAGGGAACCCAAAGCGTAGCTTTCGGCTATCCAGTTGACCGATGGGCTGGTCATGGTGCTGGATCATTTACATCGAGTGGAAACCAATCATGTTTCCCTCTGTATCGCGAGCCAAAGCGATAAAGCCGTGCTCGCCAATAGACATTTTTTCTTTCACTACGGCTCCACCATTTTTTTCAACACGAGAGGCTTCCATAGCACAGTCCTTGCAGCCAAAGTAAACCACGGTGCCGCCACCGCTGGAGGTAAAGCCGTCCATTTTGACCAGCATCCCGCATGCACCATAAGACGTATGAGCAGTCTCTTTATCAGAAGGGAATGCCCACATTTCCATATTCATTTCCGCTGTCGGAGCAGGCATCCTCTCCAATGTCACGTTGAGTACAGCCTCATAAAACTTTTTGGCTCGTTTCATGTCCTGCACATAAATTTCAAACCAGACAACAGGATTGCTTTGCATGATGGTTTTCCTTTCGAAAATAAAGGGGGTCTGTATCCAATGGCACTACCTTAAGCCAATGACATCGGACGAATATTCAACCGAGCACGTCACACCGGCGAACGCCGGTGTCCAGAATGGTGCCCCGCTACTGGGTCCCGGCTTTCGCCGGGACGACGCTTTTCTTCCCGCTGTCTTGGCAACTGCTTGTTGAGGAACAGAAATATCTGATGTTAAATGCTTAAGGTAGTGCCATTGGGGTCTGTATAGCATTGTAATTATGAAAAGATAGAATTGGAAGCTGCTGGCCCTTTGGTCCCATGCTGGCTGGGCGTTATTTTGGACGTGGCTGTGCTGCCGGCCAGCCGCCAGAAAAATCGATGATCGATCCTGTGAGAAAACTACCTTGCATAGTCGCCAAGTAGTGAATCAGTTCTCCAATTTCTTCTGGCCTCGCAAGCCGACCTACTGGAACGACGCCTTGAATATAGGCACGACCCGTTGCGTCATCGACGAACTTGGCGCGCGGAAAATAGGTTTCGCTATAAAGGTAGTTTGGAGCGATTGCGTTAACCGGAATGCCATGCGGCGCAAGTTCGAGACTTAGTGATTTCACCAACGCGTTCAACCCCGCTCTGGCGGCATCGGGGATTGCGCCGCCAGGCAGTGGCAATCGAGTGCGGTTCGATGTGATCATGACCACGCGCGCATTCTGTTGGGCAATCAACCTCGGGATAGCTGCCTTCATAAGCGCAAATGGGAACACTACCAAGCGCTCAAGTGTTGCCCGTAAGTCGTCGATGTTTGCATCGACGATCGGTCCATGAATCGGTGGATAAGCGTCGTTGCTGACCAAGACGTCCAGGCGCTTTGCCACGGCCCACGCGGACTCGACAATTTCGGCAGGAATTTGGGCAGAAAGCACCATCACGTCGGGATTCGCCTTCTGGTAACGATCTCTCGCCGTTGTGTCAGCAAAAGCCGTGTCGTGAGTGATGACCTGAAAGCCGGCTTCGCACAGCGCTACTACAGCCGGTGGCCCGGCGAACTCAAGCGCGTTGGTGATTAGCGCAGTTAATCCACTCATTTTTTCTCCCGTATTCAATCATCGAGTTAAATCAATTTAGCGGAGCCTGATAGTGTCGTAAATTACGTCACATGCCATTTGCTGTCTGCACCCCGGTTTCTTGGGCAGGTCAGGGCGCGGATTCACTACAAGCGCCAGTATTCGATAGATGCGTAAAGCAGCAAATCAAAACATTGGGCATAAGCATACACCCTGACAGCGCCAATGACTGCCATGGAGAGATGGCTTGAAGGACTGTGGCCTCTGGCCGTCTATTCACACCATGGTGACCGCTGGCGGCCAGCGGTAGCCTGAGCGCGAGTGCCGTCGTTCAGCAACTTCAGCGTAACCGCCTGTCATTGACCTGCAGCGGTGCCTTGCCGGGCGTCGAATAGTCGGCGGTCAGCCATTGCTGGTATCTGGGCTCGAAGACATACGGCGGATCACCGACGTAGAAGCGCAGCGGCAGGGAAACGGCGGCGAAGCCCTCGTTCTGGCGCACCAGCTT
>NZ_JAEUOI010000152.1 GCF_016790145.1 Propionivibrio sp.
CTGCAACTTGACCAGTTCGCCCTGAAGACGGAAGAGTTCCTTGAAGTAGAAGTTCCGGTCCAGATCCATGGCCCGGTCTCTCGGGCTGGTGACTTCGGAGACCAGCGCGTCCATGCGCTCGTCGTCGATTTCCATTTCCAGCTCTTCGTCGAAACTGTCGAGCATTTCGGAATGAATCCGGCGCTCGAAATCCTGGCGTTCCTTGGTCTTGTCTGCGTTCATGAGGCCTCCTGCGGGGTGTTTGCGCTCGCGGAAAGGGAGCGCTCCTGTAACAGTGAATCTGACGATAGCCGATTCCGGAGCTTAGCCAACGGCAAGGCCGGCTTAAGCGGCTTGTGCGTGAGCGACCGCATCGAGAACTCTCAATGTCCAGCGCTCATCGTCGGGGCGGACAACCAGGACGCGAAAACCATGCGCTTCGCCCTCCATCCGCACCCCCTCCGAATCGTCAATGTGCAGATCGATACCGAATGCCGGCGGGAATTTTGAGGGCAAACACGAAAATCCATGGGCCGCCAATCCATGGCGATGACGCTCGCTGTTGACCACCCCGTCGACGCGGATGCCATGCAGCAACAGCCAGCGCCGTATGTAAAACGGCGTACGCCCGGATGTCGTGTAAATCCAGACGCTGCATCCCCGGCGCCGCAACTCGCGCATCAGCGAGCCGGTGCCCTGGCGCAGGGGCTCGCCAAGCCAGCGATGAATGAACGTGGGGAAATAGCCCTGCTCGGCAGGCACTTCACCCCGATGGCAAGCCAAGGTGTCATCCAGATCGAAGGAGATGCGTGTGCGTTGCGGCCTGAAGGTCGAGGCGAAGACAGAGTGCAGGATGCTCATGGTTTGAAGTACCTGTGTTCCGGAAACCTGGATTGGACTCCGCTGTAAAGGATGGATTTTCCTTCCGAAGTCCATTTTTGGAGCTTGGAAGGCAAAGCGCCAGTGGAGTCCGGCATTTTAACAGTTCTCATGACGACAAAACGCCGGGGAACAGGCGCGAGATCAAGGCAACACCCGATAATCGCGGAGGGTTCCTTCGACGAAACTGGCCTGTTCTTCAAGAAAGGCGGCGTACTTCTTCTTGATCTTGGGTAATTGGTACAGTGCCTTTACGCCGCGCTTGGGAAGATTGCGCATTATGGTGGAAGGATTGAAGTAGCCCGCCGCGTTATCGACGGTCAGAACAAAAGGGGGGAAACCCTCGCGCATGAGCAGATAACTGACGAGCAGCGATCCGCTACGGTGATTGCCTTCAATGAACAGTTGCGGCTTGCTCAGGATCCGCACATAGGCCCCTGCCGCGCGTTTCCAGACCGACTCGTTGCGGTGCATGCCGTACCACTCGAGCAAATCCTTGATGCCGCCACCGTTCTCCTCGTTGTCGAAAAAGTACTCCTCGCTTGCGGCGATATGATCGGCGTACTCCGCCCGACGTTCCGGGCTGGTTCCGCACAACACGGTGGTGTTGATCTCAAGCATCAGGTCGACTTGCTGAAGGGAAAACAGATCGACGCCGCGTTTTACATAGTCGTCGACCAGCGCGTAGCCAGCAAGCATATTCCGCCGCACAGCGTCGATGAAGGGGTCGCGCGGCTCGGAAAAACCCTCGCTGAGCAAATTGAAACTAGCCTGCACCTGCATCAACAGGCGTTCGATCGCTGGCAGATTCAGACGTCGAGGCGCAGGCATGAGCGACCTTTGGCGAGTAGGGACCGGGTGGATGTCGAACCAGAAAGACGACGGGCGATCACCCGGCGTCTCCCCGAGAACAAGAGGGGGATACGCAGCATCCGCCATCTATTTTACTGCACGCGGGTCAAGGCTGCCTTGCCAAGCTCCGCCACATTGGCGGGCAAGCGGATATAACCGAGTTCACTGCTCAATCCCTGGCCTTCGCTCAGACCCCAGTTCACAAAGCGCTTCAAGGCGGCCGCCTTGGCCGGATCGGCGTTGCGTTCCTTGAGTAGGAGCCAACTGAACGAGATGATGGGGTAAGACTCGGCGCCGTCAGGATCGGGGATGAAGACGCGCAGGTTGGCCGGAATACGGTTCAGGTTGGCGGCCAGCGTCGTCTCGCCGACGACATCGCTCGGGGCGACGAAGCGGCCCTCCTTGTTCTCCAGATGCGCCGTCGGCAGGCCAAGGTATCTGGCAAAACTGTATTCGATATAGCCGACCGAACCGACGCTGAGTTTGATGCGCGAAGCCACGCCTTCATTGCCGCGCACGATCATGGCGTTGTCTGGCCATGCAACAACCTTGCCGACGCCAGGACCGCGGTCCCGCCACTGCGGGCTGACGGCACTCAGATGATTGGTCAGTGCGAAAGTGGTGCCGCTGCTGTCCTGCCGCGCCACCACGACGATCTCCCGATCGGGAAGATTGAGACCGGGGTTCGTCGCCTGGATCCGGGCATCGTTCCAGCGCGGAATCTTGCCCATCAGTAGCGCTACATAGGTATCGCGACTGAGCTTGAGCGGACCGTTGAGGCCCGGCAGGTTGTAGGCCAGGACGATCAGGCCGGCGGTCGCCGGCACCAGCACGGTACCCTGCTTCGCCGAGGCTATCTGGTCGTCGGTCATGGCGGCGTCGCTGGCGCCAAAGTCAACGCTGTCGGCGAGGAAGCGCTTGACACCATCCCCGCTCCCAACGGGCGCATACTCGACCAGGGTCGTGGGTTCCACCTTGCGGTAGGCGGCGATCCACTTTTTGTACAAGGGTGCGGGGAAGGTCGCTCCCGCACCACGCAGGGTCAAAGTCGCGCCATCGCCCGCTTTGGCGGTCTGCGCCTGCGATACGGGCGCGCTCAGCGCGGCGGCTGCGAGAATCGATCCGAGGATCGCAATTCGAAGCTTCATGAATGGTTTCCTCTAAGGGGTGGCTAGCTGAAATTACCGCTGATGTAGTCTTTGGTCAGCTTTTCGCGCGGATGGTTAAAAATCTGATCGGTCGGACCCATTTCGACCAGATAGCCGGTGCGCGTACCCTGTGAAATATCGACCGAGAAGAACGCCGTGGTATCCGCGACCCGGGTCGCCTGGTGCATGTTATGGGTCACCAGGGCGATGGTGTAGTCCTTTTTAAGCTCGACCATCAATTCCTCGACCCGGCGAGTTGCGATCGGGTCGAGTGCTGAACACGGCTCGTCCATCAACAGCACTTCCGGCTCGGTGGCGATGGCTCGGGCGATGCACAGACGCTGCTGCTGTCCTCCCGAAAGTGCCAGGCCGCTGACCTTGAGCTTGTCCTTGACTTCGTCCCACAGCGCCGCGCCCTGCAGGGCATGCTTGACGCGATCATCGACGTCGCCCTTGTAGCGATTGAGGCGCAGGCCGAAGGCGACATTGTCGAAAATGCTCATCGAGAACGGATTGGGCTGCTGGAACACCATGCCGATGTAACGCCGTACCACCACCGGATCGACACCCTTGCCATAGACATCCTGCCCGAGGAAGTGGACGTGCCCGTCGAAGCGGAAGCCCACCACCAGGTCGTTCATCCGGTTAAGGCTGCGCAGCACCGTACTTTTGCCGCAGCCGGAGGGGCCAATGAAGCCCGTGATCTTGTTCTTTTCAATCGGCACATGGCTGTCGCGCACAGCCATGAAATCGCCGTAGAAAATCTTGTCCAGCTTGCAGTCCATGACTATGGTAGCCGGTGCGCCGGCCGGCACTTGCGCCGGGGCAGCCTGTTGCATCGTTGCGTTCATTGTTCGTTTCCTCGCAGTTTCAAAACCTTGGTTTGCCGAAGATGCGGCTGACGATATTGACGATCAGGACGATCAGCACCAGTACCAGAGAGGCCGCCCAGGCGAGTTCGAGCTGATTGTCGAAAGGCATGCCGGAGAAGTTGTAGATGAGCACCGCAAGCGATGCCGTCGGGCTCATCAGCGCTAGGTGGCCGTCCTCGAATATCCAGTAGTTGCTGAACAGTGCCGTAAATAGCAATGGCGCGGTTTCTCCTGCGGCGCGCGCAACCGCCAGCATGACGCCGGTCAGAATCGCCGGCATCGCGGTCGGCAATACCACCTTCCAGATCACTTGCGTGTCGGTGCTGCCCATGCCGTAGGCGGCATCCTTCATGATCTTGGGTACCATCTTCATCGCTTCCTCGGCGGTCAGCACGACGATGGGCAGCATCAACACCGCCAGCGCGAAGCCGCCGGCCGGCGCCGAATAGGTGCCGGTGGTGAGCACCACCATGGCGTAGGCGAAGACGCCGGCCAGGATCGAGGGAAGGCCGGTCAGCGTCTTGGCGGCAAAGCGGGCGACATTGGCCAGCTTGCTGACCGGGCCCAGTTCAGCGAGAAAGATGGCGGCCATGATGCCGACCGGAATCGCGATCAGGGCGGCGATGCCGACCATGACGAAAGTTCCGAGCAGCGCGTTGCCGAAGCCGCCGCCCGTTTCGAAACCCGCCGGCGGCAGTTCGGTGAACACCTCCAGGTTGAGACGCGCACCGCCGCGCGTGATCAGCATGTAGAGCACCGAGAACAGGGGAATGCTGGCCACTATAGCGCTGACCCAGGTCAGACAGGTGAGCAGGAAGCTGCGCAGGGAGCGTCCTTCGATCTTGCGCTGCAGGCTGGGGGCTGCCGACAGGGAAGAGGCGGAAGATCCGGAAAATTTCGCCACACTCATTTTTTGTTACCTCGCTTGGCGTAGGCCATGATCAATGAACCGGCGATATTGACCGACAGGGTAATCAGCATCAGGATCAGTGCCGCGTACATCAGCACTTCGATCTCATTCGGGCCGGCCTCGGGGAAGTTCAGCGCCAGCAGCGCGGCCAGCGTATTGGCCGGCGAGAACAGGGAGAGCGAAATCTGGTTCGAGTTGCCGATCAGCATGGCCAGCGCCATGGTCTCGCCCAGCGCACGGCCCAGACCGAGCACCAGTGCGCCAAAGATACCGGTGGATGCCGCCGGCACGATGACCTGGAGAATCGCTTCCCAATGAGTCGTACCCATGCCGTGGGCGGCCTGCTTGGTTTTGAGCGGCACCGCACTCAAGGCGTCCTGCGACACGGCGGCGATCGTCGGCAGGATCATGATGGCGAGCACCAGCGCGGCGGGCAGCAGGCCGGGGCCGCTCAGTGTCGTGCCGAAGAATGGAATCCAGCCGAACGAATGGTGCAGCCAGTCGGTGAGCGGGCGAATTGCCGGGATCACCACGTAAATGCCCCATAGTCCATACACGACGCTGGGGATCGCGGCGAGCAGTTCGACGATGGTACGGAAGACAGCGGCCAGGCGAGGCGGCAGGAAGTCCTGCGTCAGAAAAATGGCCATGCTGATGCCGAAAAAACCGCCGATCAGAAGGGCGATCAAGGCGCTGTAGAGCGTCCCCCAGATCGCCGGGAGAATCCCGAACTTGTGCTGGTTAACGTCCCAGACGTTGCCGGTAATGAAGTCCAGCCCGTATTTCTGGATTCCCGGTATGGCTTTGCCACCAATCTCGAAAACCAGCGCCGCAAGCAGCACCAGGATGACAATCACACCGAGGCGAGCCAGGGCGCGAAAAGCACGATCAACCAGCAAGACCATCGACGAGGGCGGCTGGCAGATCGAATCCAGTTTAACAGGCACGACAAAGGGTTTATTCATGAGCGATATCCATTACTGTCGATGGCGCCGGTGCGCATGAACAGCACCGGCGGATTGATGTCGCTTGCCGGAAGAGGAGTGACCCCTCCTCCGCCGGGCGCAAGCCTCACTTGATGTTAGCTGCCGCCTTGCGCACCTGCTCGACGACAACTGCCGGCAAGGGGATGTAACCCATCGAATCGGCGATCTTCTGACCGTCGGTCAGGCCATATTCGATCATCTCGCGCATGGCCTTGGCCTTGGCGGGATCGGCATTTTTCTTGCGGAAGATCATCCAGGTATAGGATGTAATCGGGTAGGACTTGGCGCCGTCCGGATCGGGCAGCCAGGCGACCAGGTCTTCCGGCATCTTCACTGCAGCCAGCGCCTCGGCACCGCTTTCGGCGCTCGGGACAACGTACTGTCCGGCCTTGTTCTGCAGCAGGGCAAAGTCGACCTTGGCCAGCTTGGCGAAACCGTATTCGATGTAGCCAATGGCGCCCGGCGTCTGGCGAACCGTGGCGGTCACGCCATCATTTTTCGGCGACTTGATGAATTTGTCGCTGGCCGGCCAGTTGACCGTGTTGCCCTCACCGAGAGTCTTCTTGAAATCCTCGTTGATCGCCGAGAGGTGCTTGGTGAACACGGCCGTGGTACCGCTCGAATCGGCACGAACGACAACAGTGATCGGCAGGTCGGGGAGGGTCATTCCCGGATTGGCGGCGGCGATCTTGGGATCGTTCCATCGGGTGATCTTGCCGAGGAAGATGTTGGAGTAGACGTCGCGCGGCAGTTTGAGGCCTTTCGGGTTGCCCGGCAGGTTGAAGGCGAGAACGATCTCGCCGGCCGTCATTGGCAGGAGTTGCACACCTTCGGCGACCTTGGCGATGTCTTCCTTGTTCATGGCCGAATCGCTGGCCGCGAAATCGACGGTCTTGTTCAGAAAGTCCTGGACGCCGGCACCGCTACCCTTCGACTGGTAATCCACAGTCACAATGGCGTTCTTCTTGCTGAAATCCTTGAACCAGGCCAGGTAGATTGGCGCCGGAAAGCTCGCACCGGAACCTGTCAGGCGTACCTTCTCCTGCGCCAGAACGGGGGGGTTGGCGCACAGGCTCACGCCAGCGGCAAAGGCCGCCAATATCATTAAACGTCGCATCTGAAAGCTCCTTGGTTTGGATGTCTGTACAGTCTAGGCCGATAGTGTTACAGCTTTATTACCATTCGAAATTCAGCTTGCTGCTACTTAAATTGAAATAATTGCGCACGCGTTCCGAAGGTTCGAATGTCGGTCAGCTTTGCTGTAACAATTCGGCAACATTCAACAGCTAGTATCGAATGACAAGGACTGCCCTGATCCTCTTCATCTGAGCAGCAGATTGGTGACTAGCGATCAGGACAGTTACGTCGTCATGGCATCGGAACCCATTGCGTTAGCTTGGTCATGAGTACCGTCGATCGGGTAAAGCCGAGGTGCGAGGCCAGAACATGAACATAGTTCTAGAAAAATTTCCTGTGCTTGATGCGGCGCATTTCATTTGCGCCGAGCCGCGTTGGATGGGAACGGTTTTGCGGGGCCTTTACCTGCTGGCTGGACTCGGAATGGCCTATTTGGCGACGTTTGTACCCGCCATTCCCATTGCCGCCAGCCTGCTGCTGTGGATCGTCTCCGGTCTGGCGATTCTTGCCGCCATGCGCCCTGCGCGCGCAACGATTTACTATGCCAGCGATGCGCTGGGGATTTATTTCCCGGAACGTAAATGGTCAGGGATTTCTGGCTTTGCCGGGCCGCAGACATGGCTACTCGTTCCCTGGTCGAACATCTCCAGCATCAGCGTCCAGGTGTTGCTGGACGAATCCGGAAATACCAAGGGGGTCACCTTCTGCCTGCGTGCAAGCGATGAGGATCAGCGCTTGTATTTCGCACGGACAGCCATGCTGAAGCATGAGCATCTGCCGCCTGTGGGTGACCGTGCTTCCATCCTCGTCGGATTTCCGAGCGCATTCAAATCACCTTATGACATTGCGGCCTTGTTGCGCAGTTTTCAAAGCCGCTCGTCTGAAAAGACAACTTCGCCAGATGATGATTTTGTGCTGCTGTCCAGGCAGTGATCGCCCGATTCGCAATTTGCAGGACACCTGTTGCGCACAAGCCCACTTAGTGTGATTTGCCGGTGCGACGCAGATCGGCGATGTTTTCTGGTGCTTGAAAAAACTGCCGGCAGTTATTCGTCTATCCTGCAGGCGCTTGCCGTCAGGTCATCGGGAACCCGTTTTCCAGACCTGCATGCAGCGGTTTCCGAGCCTGGAAGCGGGCCAGGATTTCACTGTGCTGCATCCATAAGCGGTGCAGACCGGCAATGCCGAGATCTTCGCTGCTGCTGGCTTCCAGCCGGAACAGGAGAGTGAGCATGGCGCGCAGTTCATCACAGAACTGAGCCTCACGGTCGCCCGCCTGGTCATGGCTGGAATCGCCGTCGAGGAAGTGCCTGACCGCAACCGGGTCAGCCAGATCGAGGTCGCAACGATCGACAAGGTGGGCGATCACCCGGCGCAGGGCAAGGATATCTTCGGAGGCGTGGGTCACGCCGAGCAATGACAGATTCATGTTCATCCTTTCGACGAAACGGCAGGACGATTATCTTCGTCCGCCCGGTTTGCTGGTCTCAAGGATGGTAGTGGTCTACTGTTGCGAAAATGTGAAATGGGGGATGAACCGCTACCGAGTTCGGTGACGGCTATGGCGGGCTGGAAAAGATTTCCCTGAT
>NZ_JAEUOI010000195.1 GCF_016790145.1 Propionivibrio sp.
CAAATTCAGCCGGGGCACAGCGGTTGAGCAGCGAGTAGTGGTAAATGAAAGCCAGGTATTGCCCCTGCTTTTCCGTGTAGTTCATGGGCGGTGTGCGTCCGGTGTGCGATCGGCCTGTGTCCGTTCATCGGTGAATTCGATCCCCTGCGCCTTGGCCCAGGCGCGCAATTCGTTTTCCGTTGCACTGGATTCAAAGGCATGCCACTTGTCGAGTAGATCGTGCCGATCAAGGAAGTCCTTGAACCGGCGATACGCGCCCTTGCGCCGGAAGAACCCGGCCACGGTTTCGAAGTGCTCGGGCAGATCGTCATCAACGAAGGAAAACACCAGATCGCGGCCAAGGTTGAAGTCGTTCTTGCGGGGAACGGCGATGTACCGATCCGAGCTTTCGAAGTCGTCAGGGGTCTCGCTTTCAGCCTCCATTTCGGACGACACGTAGAAGATTTTTCCTGTTACAGGATTGATGTAAGCCTCATGCTCGTAGGGGATATCCACGCTGACGAAGTAAAAAGCGTCGAGCAATTCGGAAAACCTGACACGGGCAGGCGGTTCGGCGGGTTTCATTTCGGGTACGATCTCATGGAAAATATTTGGAACAGTGGCCTGCGGGCTGCGCAGGTGACAAGATAATGGGTACTGAAAGGCGCTGCAAGCGGGTAGCATTTTGTTGCGGCACATGGCTTGATTTCTCAAGAGGCCGATCATGCAAATCAAATTGAAAGACTCGCTGGCCCGCCTCAACGTGCCGGATTTGAAGGATCTGCTGAGCTACCTGCCGGATGTCGAAAAGCTCGGGCGCAAGGACGAACTGATCGAACGCCTGGTTGCCGCCCTGCTCGGCTCCGGCCTGAAAACGATCTGGTCCGGCCTTGACGAGACGCAGCAAGCAGCGGTCGCCGAGGCGGTACATGACCCGCTCGGCGAATACTCCGGGCAACGCTTTCGCGCCAGGTACCAGCGCGTGCCCGCGTTCAGGGTCGCCGGCGCCAAATCGTACGGATACTCCGGCGACAAAAGCTCGGCGCTGGGCCTTTTCATTCACTACTCACACGAAGATCGCCGCTACTTCGTCCCGGCCGAACTGCGGGCACGTCTGCAAGCCTTCGTGCCGCCACCCGTCCCGCTGGAGCTGGAGAGCAAGGAGACGCTGGCCGATGATGAAGGCCGGGTGCTGCGCCTGACCGAGCGCGAAGCCTTGCAGGAGCTGGTGGTGATGTTGCGCACGATCGAACAGTCGCGCATTCAGGTGAGCGAGAAAACCGCCCTGCCGGGAACTGCGGCCCTGAGAGTTCTCAGCGAAAAGCTGGCGGGTGGCGACTTCTACCCGTGGGTCGAGAAGAAAAACAAATGGGATCAGGAAATTGGCCCGATCAAGGCGTTTGCCTGGCCGCTGCTGTTGCAGGCCGGCGGGCTGGCGCTGCGTGCCGGAGGTCGCCTGGCGCTCAGCCCGGCCGGCGTCAAGGCCCTGAGTGCGCCACCGGCCGAGGTCGTACGCGGGCTTTGGCGCAAGTGGCTGAAAACCACCCTGTTCGATGAATTCAGCCGCGTCGAGGCGATCAAGGGGCAGAACGCCAAGGGGCGGGTGATGACGGCTGTTGCGCCGCGACGGGCGGCAATCGCGGAGGCCTTGCATGAATGCCCGCTCGGTCGCTGGGTCGCCTTCGACGATTTCTCGCGCTTCATGCGCGCGACCGGGCTGGATTTTGAGGTAGCGCAGAATCCCTGGAAGCTCTATCTGTGCGAACGCCAGTACGGAAGTCTCGGCTACGATGGTGCGGGCGACTGGAGCATTCTGCAGGACCGTTACATTCTGGCCCTGCTCTTCGAATACGCGGCAACGCTCGGCATCGTCGATGTGGCCTACTTCGATCCGGAGGGAGCACGTGCCGATTATCATGACCAGTGGGGCACCGACGAACTGGCTTTTCTCAGCCGCTATGACGGCCTCGCCAGCTTCAGGCTGACGCCGCTCGGGGCTTATGCGCTTGGCCTCGCCAGTGACTACCGGCCGCTGGCCCTCGCCAGCACGGTGGTGCTCTCGGTGTTGCCCAGTCTGCTGGTCAATGTGGTGCGCGGCGAGCTTGCCGCCGAATAGACGCTGCTGCTGGAAAACTGGGCGGTGCCAGTTCAGTCCGGAAGCTGGCGGCTGGATCGCGAGAAAGCGCTGTCGGCCATCGAGAAGGGCTACGCCATCGCCGAGTTGCAGGGCTTTCTGGAAAGCCGCGACGACATGCCGCTGCCGCCGGCGGTCGAGACGTTTATCCGGCAGTGCGAGCGTAACGGCAAAGCGCTCAGGATGGTTGGCAGCGCCGTGCTGATCGAGTGCCGCGACAGCGAAACCGCCGAGGCCATCGCTGCGCACAAGGAAACGGGGTCCCTGTGCCTGCGCGCCGGTGCTAAAACGCTGGTTGTTCGGCTCGATCATGTGGATAAGTTTCGCGAGCGGGTTCGACTGCTCGGTTTTGGCCTGGTGTCGTGATTGTTGATCACTGAAAACGCTTGGGCCATACAGGTTTTGAACTGGTTTTAAACCTCCCCAGCGCCTTCTGGCTGGACACCGCGAAGGCGTTTCCTGCGTGCCAGGCGTCCTTCGCTGACTCCAACGCGGGAGTTAACGCATTTCTTCACCACCCCTGAACGCTTGTTGTCCCGTCGGGCATCGTATAATCAGTCTCTTGCCCAATTTCAAGACCAAGCACCACGATGAATCACGATATCAAGACCCATCTCACTGACTTGATGCGCGCTGCGCTAATTAGCGTGGTTCCCGATCAGGCGGATACCGACATTGTGCTCGAACGCCCGAAGCAGGTTGCGCACGGCGATTTTTCCTGCAATCTGGCGATGCAACTGGCGCGCCCGATGAAGCGCAATCCTCGCGAAATTGCGAAACTGCTGCTCTCCGAGATTCCGAAATCGCCTTATGTCGGCAAGACCGAGATTGCCGGAGCCGGCTTCATCAACTTTCACCTGCTGCCTTCGGCCAAGCTGGAAGTGATTCGCCGCATTCTTGCGCAGGGCGTGGCTTTTGGACGCTCGACGCTGGGTGGCAAGAGAAAGTTGCAGATCGAATTCGTTTCGGCCAACCCGACCGGCCCGCTGCACGTCGGCCATGGCCGTGGCGCGGCCTACGGCGCCAGCCTGTCGAACCTGCTGGCCTTTGCCGGCTGGGATGTGACCCGCGAATATTATGTGAATGACGCCGGCCGGCAGATGGACATTCTGGCGCTCTCGGCCTGGCTGCGTTATTTGGAGCTCTACACTGAAGCTTCTACTCGCATTCCTTTCCCGCCGAATGCCTATCAGGGCGATTACGTGCGCGACATGGCCAAGCAGATGAAGATCGCACACGATGGCAAGTACGTTCGCCCTGCCGCCGCCGTGCTGCAAGGAACACCCGGACTGCCGGATACCGAGCGTACCGACGATGAGGCCAGGGCGCAGCGCGAGACGCACCTTGATGCCTTGATCGCCAACGCCAAGGCCTTGCTCGGCGAAGACTGGAACTACGTGCACAACCATGTGCTGACCGAGCAACTCGAAGATTGTCGCGGTGACCTTGAAGAGTTCGGCGTGCACTTCGACGTGTGGTTTTCTGAAAAATCGCTGTTCGATACCGGCCTCGTTGCGCGCTGTGTCGAACAACTGGAAAAGGCCGGCCACCTGTACGATCAGGATGGCGCCAAGTGGTTCAAGTCGAGCACCTTCGGCGATGAGAAGGATCGCGTAGTACAGCGCGACAACGGGCTGTACACCTACTTCGCCTCCGACATCGCCTACCACCTGAACAAGTATGATCGCGGCTTTGAGCGCATCATCAATATCTGGGGTGCCGACCATCACGGCTATATTCCCCGCGTGAAGGGCGCGCTGACGGCGCTCGGTCTCGACGCCGACGTCCTCGACGTGGCGCTGGTGCAGTTTGCTGTACTTTACCGCAATGGCCAGAAGGCCTCGATGTCGACCCGCTCCGGCGAGTTCGTCACGCTGCGCACATTGCGCGAGGAGGTCGGCAACGACGCCTGCCGCTTTTTCTACGTGTTGCGCAAGTCGGATCAGCATCTCGACTTCGACCTCGACCTGGCCACCAGTCAAACCAACGAAAACCCGGTCTATTACATCCAGTACGCCCATGCCCGAGTCTGCTCCTTGCTGGCACAGTGGAGCACCCATCCCGACGACGTGGCCGCGCTCGCCGACACCGAGTGCGCTGTGCTGAACAACCCGCACGAACTGGCGCTTGCCGCCAAGCTCGGCGAGTTTCCCGAGGTCATTGAATCCGCCGCCAGGGAACTGGCACCGCACCTGATTGCCTTCTACCTCAAGGATCTGGCCGCAGAATTCCACAGCTACTATAATGCGGAGCGCATGCTGGTCGACGATGTGCTGCTGAAGAACGCGCGTATCGCCCTGTCAGTCGCCGTGCGCCAGGTCATCCGAAATGGCCTGGTCATTCTCGGCGTCAGTTGCCCGCAATCGATGTAAACATTGAATCAGAGAGACGTCCATGAGTCGTGATATGAAACCCCGCAAGAGCAGCAAGGCCGCGTCCAGAAAAAGGGCGGGCGGCGGTACGCTGCTCGGCCTTTTCATCGGTCTGGTTCTGGGTGTGCTCGCGGCAGCCGGGGTTGTCTGGTATATCTACAAAACACCCATGCCCTTCAACAACAAGAGTCAGCCCTCGCCGGTGCCTTCACCTGCTCAGTCCGCTGCACAGCCGCCGGGCGCCAGCGTCGCTGCGCAGCCGATGGCACTGCCGGGCAAGCCGGGCGATCCTATCCCACAAAATGGCGACAAGCCACGCTTTGATTTTTACAAGATTCTGCCCGGCAACGCCGAGGCCATCCCCGATCCGAAACCTGCCGATCAAAAGCAGGCCGATGCGGCCAAAGGCAAGAACGACAAGGAAAGTACGCTCAAGGAACCGCTCTATTTGCAGACCGGTTCTTTCCAGAGTGCCGGCGACGCTGACAACCAAAAGGCGAGACTCGCGTTGATGGGTGCAGAAGCCTCGGTGCAGCAGGTCATGTTGCAGGACAAGGTGTGGTATCGCGTTCGCCTGGGGCCGTTCAGCAAGATGGATGAAGTGAGTAACATGCGTTCCGATCTTGCCAAGCAGGGTATAGAAGCCAACGTAGTCAAAAAGGATTAAGGAGACAACGATGAAAACGTACATGCACGGATGGCTTGCTGCCATCGCCTTCGCCCTGTTCTCGCTCGCTTTGCCGGCGTACGCTCAGCTTGCTGCCGGGAAGGACTACATTGTCATCGAGCCGGCGCTGGGAACCGACAATCCGGCCAGTATCGAGGTGATCGAGTTTTTCTCATACGGCTGCCCGCACTGCAGCGACCTGCATACACCGATCAGCAAATGGGCAGCCCGGCTGCCGGCTGACGTCGCTTTCAAGCGGATACCGGTTGGCTTTGGCAACCCCTACTACCAAAACCTGGCCAAGCTCTACTATGCCCTGGAAGCCATCGGCGAGTTGCAAAAGCTCGATAGCAGCGTTTTCCACGCCATCCACGAAAAGGGGCTGAAACTGATCGACGATAAAAGCATCCTCGAATGGGTCACGGCGCAAGGGGTCGATGCCAAAAAGTTTTCCGATGCCTACAACTCCTTTGGCGTGGTCAGCAAGACCAAACGTGCCGACCAGATGGTTCAGGCGTCGAAGATTCGCGGCGTACCCTCACTGGTAGTCGATGGCCGCTATCTGGTGAGCACTCAAAACATAAAAACCCATGCCGACCTGCTGGCGCAGACTGACAAGGTCATCGACAAGGCGCGTTCCGAACGTAACCAGAACAAGAAGTAGCTGGCCGAGTCACATCTCGACCCGTGCAGTCTGCTCCGAAAGTCTTCATCACCGGTGCCTCGTCCGGTATCGGTAGCGCACTGGCCCGGCAGTATGCGAAACAGGGCGCCTTCCTCGGCCTCGCCGCCCGGAGCGGTGACCAATTGCAAGCACTGGCCGAAACGCTGAGCAGCGCAGGAGCAACACGGGTTCACTGCTATCCGCTCGATGTCACCGACGCCGTTGCGCTGCGTTCGGCGGCAGAAGACTTCATTGCACGCCTGGGCGTACCCGACATCGTGATTGCCAACGCTGGCGTTTCGGGCGGCACGCTGACCGAATTCGCCGATGACCTCGAACTTATCAGACGTATCCTTGAGATCAACGTCTACGGCATGGCCGCCACCTTCTCGCCCTTCATCGCCGCCATGCGCCAGAACGCAAAGGCCGGCAAAGCGGGGCGCCTGGTCGGCATGGCCTCGGTCGCCGGCATTCGCGGCTTGCCCGGCGCCGAAGCCTACAGCGCCTCGAAAGCGGCGGCGATCACCTACCTTGAAAGTCTGCGTCTCGAGCTGCGAAGTTCCGGCGTCAAGGTTGTTGCCATCGTTCCCGGCTATATCGAAACGCCGATGACTGCGGTCAACCCCTACCGCATGCCCTTCCTGCTTCCGGCCGACGAAGCGGCTCGGCGCTTTGCGCGCGCCATTGAGCGCGGCACCAGTTATACCGTCATTCCCTGGCAGATGGGCGTCGTCGCCAAGCTGTTGCGCTTGCTGCCCAACGCGCTCTACGACCGCCTGTTTGCCAACGCGCCACGCAAGCCACGATCAGTCGGCTGACTGGCTGCATTTTTCATTCGTTACTGCTTCTTTAACCGCAGGAGGTTGGTGGTATTCATTTGGCTTGCCCGCATTCACCGGGACGCCTATGCTTATTTTATGGGCGCCCGGCAAATGCAGGGCTCCCAGGCGGATGGTGAAAGGAGTTCCGAATGAAAAAGTCACTCAGGTTTAGTGCCCTTGCAGCGATCCTGGTTGCTGTGCTGTCCACGCCGGCCGACGCCTGGCATGGTACGCGTGGAGGTGCCGGCTACCATGTTGGGCATGGCGCTTATGGTGCTGGATATTACGGTGGTTATCGTGGATATGCTGGGTATGGCTGGGGATGGGGTGGCATTGCACTCGGGGCGGCAGTGACGAGTCTCGCATTTCAGAGCGCCTACCTGGCCAACTCCACGTATTACAGCTCGCCATACTATGCGCCGTACTACGTCGAACCGTTCTTTGCGGCGCCGGTGTATGCGCCTCAGACCTATGTGGAAGCGCAGCCGATTGCTGCTCCGGTAGCCAAAGCGAGCTGGTATTACTGCAAAGCAAGCAAGGCGTATTACCCGTACGTACAGACCTGCAAAGCGGGCTGGCAGGCGGTGCCGACCGTGCCGCCCGATATGTGACGGGGCGAATCAGCCGTAGCTTTCAGGCCGATGACTCGCTATACTCTTACCATTACTCTATCCATGATGAAATGGTAAGAAAATGGCCTCTACGGCGACGCTATCCAGCAAGTACCAGATTTCAGTGCCTAAAATCATTCGCGACGAACTGCATTGGGAAGCCGGCCAGGAGTTCGTTTTCATCCCCAAAGGCAAGGGGGTACTCCTCATGCCGCTGCCCGAACTGGAGCAACTCGCCGGCATGGTCAGCGGTGCGCGGACTGAAGACTATCGAGACCAGGAAGATCGGTTCTGATGCGCGTCGTTGATACTTCGGTCTGGATCGAGTGGCTTACTGGCAGTCCGCTGCGTGCAAGGCTGGCGCAGGAGATTCCGGAAAGAACCCAATGCGTTGTCCCGACTATCGTGCAGTTGGAATTGGCGAAATGGCTGATTCGTGAAAGCGGTGAAGCGCAGGCCGATCAGATGATCGCTTACACCCTGAAATGTGTTTTAACGCCACTGGACACACGCATTGCGCTACTCGCCGTCGACCTGCATCGTCAATACAAACTGGCCACTGCAGATTCCGTGGTATATGCGACGGCTCAAGGATTAGGCGCCGAATTGCTCACCTGCGATGCTCACTTTGAAAATCTGCCGGGCGTTGTATTCATAAATAAAGTGGCGGTGAATTAGGTATGGCGAATCCACGCCAGCACCGGATATCGGCCTACGCAGGCATGACGGCATTTTCAGGTTTCATCGGGCCACAACAATAATGAATAAGCGACTGTTCAGCCTTTCTGGCTGTAGATCGCCTATTCATCCTGCGTGCAGGTCAGTCCGAAAAAAATGGCCTGAACCGGATGCTTGCCTTATGCCTGCCTATTGACCTTTTTCTATACTCTTCGCGGCATCAGAACCGTGTAATCGAAATCGAGGAGAACGCTCGGGTCATAGTTGCCGTCGGCGAGTTTGTAGGGGAAGTCGGTGCAGGCCTGGTCCTTGGTCGCCACGGTACGTAGCCGCAGTGCGCCGAGATCGTTGCGGCCCGGCAGAACCAGCTTTTCAAGCACTTCCGACCAGGCGTAAACCGTAAGGCCGGCAAAGGCCGGCGAAACGTGACGGCCGCCATTGATGGCGACCAGCTTGAAGGCATTGGCCAGCCCGTTGAAGGACAGCGAGCGGGCCAGGCTGATGACGAAACCGCCATAGACGATACGGCGGCCGAAACGACCGTCCTTTTCGGCATGCTGGTTGAAGTGCACCCTGGCAGTGTTCTGGTACAGGCGGGTGGCCATCATGTGTTCGCTTTCTTCGATGGTCATGCCGTCCACATGATCGATCTTTTCGCCGACCTGATAATCGTCCCACAGGTCGGTACTGCCGGAAAGCGCACAATCGTACTGATCGACGCGGATACCTTCCGGTACGATCAGCTCGCTTGCGTCAACGGCCGCAGGTAGCTCGGGCACAACGGCTTCCGGTGCCGGATGCGCCGTATCTTTCTTGCGCACCATGACCCAGCGGCAATAGTCCAGAACCATTTCACCGCGCTGATTGACGCCACAGGAGCGCACGTAAACGACGCCGGTCTTGCCGTCACGGTTCTCCTTGAGGCCGATCACCGTCGAATCCGAGGTAAGCGTATCTCCCGGATAGACCGGCTGGCCGAAACGGCCGGCGGCGTAGCCCAGGTTGGCAATGGCATTGAGCGAGATGTCCGGCACTGTCTTGCCAAAGACCACGTTGAAGGCCAGCACATCGTCAACCGGAGAGCGCGGGAAACCCAGGCGGTGGGCAAAGGTATCTGCCGAAGCACAGGCAAAACGCGTACCGGTCAGCGCCGTGTAAAGCGCCACATCCCCCTCGGTGATGGTTCTCGGTGTGGCGTGGGCAATTCTCTGCCCGATGCTGAAATCCTCGAAGAAATTTCCCAGTCTGGTCTTTTGGCTCATTTGACTTTCCTCCCTGTTGGACTCTAAAAAACCTTACCAGCCGTAGGCGGCGGCCAGCTCCGGATCGCGTCGGGCGACCAGCCGCGCCAGATCGACGATGACCTTGGCCTGTTTCCAGGTCGCATCGTCCTGCATCTTGCCGTCGATGGTCGCCACGCCGCTGCCGTCGGGCATCGCTTCGAGAATTCGCTTGGCGAAAAGCACTTCCTTGACGTCCGGGCTGAAGACGCGTTTGGCGATGGCGATCTGGTTCGGCGCCAGCGACCAGGCTCCCGAGCAGCCCATCAGGAAGGCATTGCGGAATTGCGCTTCGCAGGCGGCTTCGTCCTTGAGGTCGCCAAACGGGCCGTAG
>NZ_JAEUOI010000221.1 GCF_016790145.1 Propionivibrio sp.
GGAGCGGCTGGTTCTGGCCGTGCTCAACGCCTTGCGCATTGACGGCGAGCGCCGCAAGCAGACGAACCGGCATGACGATTTGTCCCTTGACCTGGCAACCCGGCTGGCGACGCTTTCCGAGCGCGAACGGGAAGTGCTGGATCGAATTCTTGAGGGCAAGCAGACCCGTCAGATCACCGACGAGTTGTGCATCAGTGTCAAGACCGTTGAATTTCACCGCGGCCGGATCAGGGAAAAGCTTGGCGTCGCAACGCAAGCCCAGTTGTTCAGCCTGCTCATAGCGTCGGAGGGCGACGCTTGAAGCGTGCGTTTTGCCGGTGCGCACTTGCCGTCTCTGCAGTGGATTTAAAGTTGCCTTGTTACCCGCCGTTGCCGAGCACTGGAAAGAGTATGCATTGATACTTTCTGCTAACCGACCGAAGCCATTCGCTCCAGAGCAGAATCCAGCGTTGCAAGAGGGCAGCCAAAATTGAGCCGCACCCAGCCCGGCAAACCGAAATCCCCGCCACTCGACAAGCCGACGCCGGCGGCTTCGAAGAATGCCGCCGGATCGGCTACGCCGAGACCGTGCGCGTCAATCCAGGCCAGATAGGTGGCTTCAACGTGCGTCATGGACAGTCCGGGAATGGCCGCAACCGCCGACTCGACGCGCTCCCGGTTGGCGCGCAGCGTGCCGATCAGCGCTGCGTGCCACTCGTCGCAGTCACGATAGGCGGCTTCGCAGGCCGCCAGGCCGAGGGTGTTCACGTGCGGAACGATGCCGCGCATCGCCCCGGTAAAACGGCGCCGCAGCGGCGCATCGGATATCACCGCCAGGGCACAGCCGAGGCCGGGTATATTGTAGGTCTTGGACGGTGCCATCAGGGTGATGCAGCGGCGGGCGATTTCGGCATCGATCGTCGCCAGCGGGATATGCCGGCGCCCGGCATCGAGGATCAGACCGCAATGAATTTCGTCGGAACAGACCGTCAGATCGTGGCGCTGGCAAAAGTCGGCGAGCGCGGCCAGCTCGTGCCGATGCCAGGCGCGGCCGACCGGATTATGCGGGTGGCAAAGCAGCAGCAGGCGCGTTTCGGGGGTCAGCGCGGCTTCCAGCGCGGCAAAATCCCAGCCCCACTGGCCATCCTGCAAACGCAAGGCCGCCCGCACCAGCTTGCGCCCGGACAGATGCGGCGCCGAAAGGAAAGGCGGATAGACCGGCGTCGCCGTCAGCACACTCCCCTCCACCGCGCGACAGGCGACGTTGATTCCGGTGACCAGCCCGGGCAACCAGACCAGCCATTCCGGCTCGACGTGCCAGTGGTACTCGCGCTGCAAGTGCCCGAGCACAGCGTCGATCAACGACGGCCAGGCTTCCGAGTAACCGAAATGTTGCTGCGCAACGCGTTGCTGTAACGCTGAGACGACGGCCGGCGGCGCCGCGAAATCCATATCGGCGACCCACAGCGGCACTACGTCGCGACCGGCGTATTTGTTCCACTTCAGCGAGTCGCCCCCGCGACGCTCGATCAGGCGGTCAAAGTCGAAGTCACTCAATCGCTTGCCCGTCAGACTTCGAGGTGGGCGTAGAGCTGGGTTGACAGGTAACGCTCGCCGAACGAGGGGATGATCACCACCGTCAGCTTGCCGGCATTCTCCGGTCGTCTGGCCACCTTGAAGGCCGCCCACACGGCAGCGCCCGAGGAAATACCGACCAGCAGCCCTTCATCGGTTGCCAAGCGGCGTGCGGTGGCGAAGGCATCGTCCGCCGTGACACGCACGACCTCATCATACACGGCAGTATTCAATATTTTCGGGACGAAACCGGCGCCGATGCCCTGAAGCGGGTGCGGACCCTTCGTCCCGCCGGAGAGCACCGGCGACGCATCGGGTTCAACGGCGATGATCTGTACGCCCGGCTTGCGCTCCTTGAGCACTTCGCCAACGCCGGTAATGGTGCCGCCGGTGCCGATGCCGGAAACGAAAATATCCACCTGCCCGTCGGTATCGCGCCAGATCTCCTCGGCCGTTGTGGCGCGATGAATCGCCGGGTTGGCGGGATTTTCAAACTGTTGCGGAATGAAATAGCGCGCGTCGCCCGCCGCCATCTCCTCGGCACGCCGGATGGCGCCGCCCATGCCGTCCGGACCCGGCGTCAGCACGAGTTCGGCGCCGTAGGCCTTGAGCAGCAGGCGACGCTCACGGCTCATCGTTTCCGGCATGACAAAGCAGCATTTGATGCCGCGTGCCGCGCAGACCATGGCCAGGCCAATGCCGGTGTTACCCGACGTCGGCTCCAGAACGATCGTCTCCGCTCCAATCCTGCCCGCCGCCTGCGCGGCATCGATCATGGCGGTAGCGATCCGATCCTTGACGCTATGCGCCGGATTGAAGAACTCAAGCTTGACAGCCACGGTACCGTTGATTCCGGTGGCGAGGCGATTTAGTCGGAGCAGCGGCGTATTGCCGATCAGGTCGGTCACAGAGTTGGCGATTTTCAGGGGCATTGTGAGTTTTCCTCCAGTGTGAAGTCAGGTGCCTAGTCTAGCCTCGAATCGCGGCGCGGGGAATGTCTTATCGACGAAGAAAAATCTGGTCGAAACTTCCGCCTTCGCTGAAGTGTGCCTTCTGCGCGTTTCGCCAGCCGCCGAACATCTCGTCGATGGTGAATAATCGGATGCTCGCCGACTGCTTCGCGTAGCGCTCTGCAACCCTGGCATCGCGCGGCCGAAAGTAATGTCTGGCAACAATTTCCTGACCCTCGGCCGAGTAGAGATAGTCAAGATAGGCTTCCGCCAGCTTGCGCGTACCGTGTTTGTCGACGTTCTTGTCGACCACCGTCACTGGAGGTTCGGCAAGAATTGAAATCGACGGCATGACGATGTCGAATCGGTCCGCTCCGAGTTCCTTGACCGCCAGCCAGGCTTCGTTCTCCCAGGCAATCAGCACGTCACCGATTCCGCGTTCAACAAAAGTCGTTGTTGCGCCGCGTGCGCCGGAATCAAGCACCGGCACATTCTTGTACAGGCGTGCGACAAATTCCCTCGCCTTCTGCTCGTTGCCCCCCGGCTGCTTGAGTGCGTATCCCCACGCCGCAAGATAGCTCCAGCGTGCACCGCCGGACGTTTTCGGGTTCGGGGTGATGACCGCGATTCCGGGTCGGGCCAGGTCGGGCCAGTCCTGAATCTGTTTCGGGTTACCCTTGCGTACCAGGAAAACGATGGTCGAGGTGTAGGGTGCCGAGTTGTGCGGCAGCCGTTTTTGCCAGCTGGCCGGAAGCAGGCCGCCATCGGCCAGTGCGTCGATATCCCAGGCCAGAGCCAGCGTTGCCACGTCGGCTTCGAGGCCGTTACGGATCGCCAGCGCCTGTTTGCCCGAACCGCCATGTGACTGTCTGAAGTTGATGGTTTCACCCGTTTTCGCTTTGTACTGGCGGGCAAAAGCGGCGTTGAAATCCTGGTAAAGCTCGCGCGTCGGATCGTAGGAAACGTTAAGCAGCGAGTTCTGCGCCAGGGCGAGAGACGCTCCCGCCCAGAGCAAGACGCCAACAAGGGCTGAAAACAGTGGCTTGGTCATGGCAGACTCCATTTGATGAGCTTTTTCAAGCAATGATCGGAGTCTATTGGATATTATTTATTCTATTAAATACTTAATAATTAGTAAAATATAACTATTTGTTATAACAATCAGTCCAAAAAGAGCTTGTAAGCCGGGTTACCGGTTTCGTTCCAGTGCGGGTAACCCAAATTTTTCAGGAATATCTTGAATTCGCCCATCTCGCCGGGCGGCACCTGCATACCGACCAGCACACGACCGTAGTCGGCCCCATGGTTGCGATAATGGAACAGGCTGATGTTCCAGCCAGCGCTCATCTGGTTGAGGAAGTGCATCAGCGCACCGGGACGTTCGGGGAATTCAAAGCGGTAAACAATCTCGTGCTCAAGCTGTGGCGAGTGGCCTCCAACCAGATGCCGGATGTGCGACTTGGCCATTTCGTCGTCGGTCAGATCGAGAGTCTGGTAACCGTGCTTCCGAAGTTGCTCGATGAGTTTGAGCGACTCGGCGCGCGATGCGACCTGCACACCGACAAAAACGTGGGCGTCCTTGCGGTCATTGAAGCGGTAGTTGAATTCGGTGATGTTGCGCACACCGATCAGCGCGAGGAATTTCCGGTAGGCACCCGGTTGCTCGGGCAGCGTGACGGCAATCACGGCCTCGCGCTGTTCGCCGATTTCGGCACGCTCGGCGATGAAACGCAAACGATCGAAGTTCATATTCGCACCTGAGGCCGTGGCGATCAGCGTTTTGCCTTTCAGCTTGTGTCGTCCGGCGTATTCCTTGGCACCGGCCACCGCAAGCGCACCGGCGGGCTCAAGTATGGCGCGCGTATCCTCGAACACGTCCTTGATCGCCGCACAAATGGCGTCGGTATCGACCAGCACCATTTCATCGACGTACTGCCGACAAAGCCGGAAGGTCTCCTCGCCGACGTATTTCACTGCCGCACCGTCGGCGAACAGCCCGACGCGATCGAGACGCACGCGCTTGCCGGCTTGCAGTGAGCGCGTCATGGCATCGGAATCGACAGCCTCGACCCCAATGATTTTAGTTTCCGGCCGCAAGCGCTTGATGTAAGCCGCTATCCCCGAAATCAGCCCGCCGCCGCCGACGCAACAGAACACGGCATGGATCGCTTGCGGATGCTGACGCAGAATTTCCATGCCAATGGTGCCCTGGCCTGCAATCACATCGGGGTCGTCGAAGGGATGCACGAAAGTCAGCTTCTGGGCTTTCTCCAGCTCCAGGGCATGCGCATAGGCATCGTCGTAGGAGTCGCCGAAGAGCACCACTTCAGCGCCGCGCGCCTTGACCGCCTGCACCTTGATCTGCGGCGTCGTCGTCGGCATGACGATCAGCGCCCGGCAGCCGATTTTTGCCGCCGACAGTGCGACGCCCTGGGCGTGGTTGCCGGCCGAAGCGCAGATGACGCCGCGCTTGAGCTTCTCGGGTGAAAGCCTGACGATCTTGTTGTACGCGCCCCGCAGCTTGAAGGAAAAAACCGGCTGCATGTCTTCGCGCTTGAGCAGCAGGCGGTTGCCGATGCGTTCCGAGAGGTTCGGTGCGTCATCCAGCGGAGATTCGATGGCGACGTCGTAAACCTGTGCGTTGAGGATCTTTTCGAGATAATCCGGTTGCATTGATGCTCATATTCTGCATGGAAAGGCAGGATTCTAGCAGCGAGTCGGTTTTGATTGGTCTCCGCGTGATCTTTGCCGGGGTGGACTCTACACCAGAGGGCTGTAATTAAATGCGGCAGCCTTGACCATGTCGCACAAGCCGCACATCGGCTGTCCGCCGATACGTTAGAATCCTGAATTTGGAAGCTGCTGAACCGTCATGAACGCTCGCCTGCGCGAAATACCGTACAACTATACCTCCTTC
>NZ_JAEUOI010000010.1 GCF_016790145.1 Propionivibrio sp.
CGAAGGGTAATAATTACCGTTCGCTGCATACGGCGGTCAGTTGCCCGGACGGGCGTTCGCTCGAAGTACAGATTCGCACCCTCGATATGCATACGCATGCCGAACTCGGCGTGGCGGCGCACTGGCGCTACAAGGAAGGCAGCAAGCATTCGTCTGAAGACAGTTATGACGAAAAGATTGCCTGGCTGCGCCAGCTCCTCACCTGGAAGGACGAAGTCGCCGATTCGTCGGACTGGGTGAAGCATTACAAGGAAGCCGCGCTCGACGATACGATCTATGTCATGACACCGCAAGGCTTGGTCGTCGATCTGCCCCGCGGTTCGACGCCGGTTGATTTTGCCTATCGGGTGCATACCGACCTCGGCCATCGCTGCCGGGGCGCCAAGGTCGATGGCGCACTGGTTTCGCTCAATACGCCGCTCGAAACCGGCCAGCGGGTTGAAATCGTCGTCGCCAAACAGGGCGGGCCGTCGCGCGACTGGCTCAATTCGCTGCTCGGTTATCTTTTTACCCAGCGTGCGCGGGCCAAGGCGCGGCAGTGGTTCTCCTCGCGAGCCCTGGAAAAAACGCTGGCCGAAGGGCGGGCCATCGTTAACCGCGAGTTGCAGCGCATGGGCGAGACCGGTACCAGGATCGATGAACTGGCGAGCAGGCTGGGATTCGCCAAAACCGACGATCTGTTCATTGCGCTGGCGCGTTCCGAATTGAACCTGCGCCAGCTCCAGTCAGGCGTGCGCGGCACCGAGACGCAACTGGATGAGCGCGTGGCAAGCGAAACCCCGGTACGCAAGCACAAGGCCAGCGATGAAGCCGAGAAAGGCATTCTGATCGTCGGCGTCGACAAGTTGCTGACCCAGCTTGCCGGTTGTTGCAAGCCGGCGCCGCCTGATCCGATCGTCGGCTTTGTCACGCGCGGCAAGGGCATATCGATTCACCGTGCCGATTGTTCCAATTTTGCCAACATGCAGAAGATGCAGCCGGAACGCGTGATCGAAACCGATTGGGGCGGTCAGAGCGAAGGCGTTTTCGCCGTCGATATCGTGGTTGATGCCAATGACCGTCAGGGTCTGCTGCGTGACATTTCGGAGGTTCTGACGCGCGAGAAAATCAATGTGATCGCGGTCAATACGCAATCGAAGCAGGGCAAGGCGCACATGAAATTCACGGCTGAAATCGGCAACGTCAGCCAACTCACCCAGACCTTGGCCCTGTTGCATGAAGTTGAGGGCGTTCTCGGTGCGCGCCGAGCCTAAGAACATCAAATAGTGGCGCCGTGAAAGTCGCTAACCCGACCTGTGCTGACCTGTAGAACGCTCAGCGGGTGCGCTTGATCTCTTCCTCGGCAAACAGCGCGGCACCGACAACTCCGGCCTGGTTCAGGAAGCTCGCTGCAAGTACCGGCGCCTTGGTAGTGATCATGGGCGAGAACTTGTGCAGTTTTTCGCTGACGCCACCACCCAGCACAATCAGGTCAGGCCAGAACAGGCTCTCCATGGTGGTCAGATACAGGTTAAGGCGCGGCCCCCATTCCCTCCATTTGAGTTGATTGACGATACGCACCGACTCGGAAGCGAATCGTTCTCCTTCAATGCCATTTGCCAGTATGACGTGGCCGAGTTCGGTGTTGGGTAACAAGCGACCATCGACGAAGAGAGCGGTGCCCAGACCGGTGCCAATGGTTACGATCAGCACCACACCCGGATGGCCCTTGCCGGCACCGAAGCGCATTTCTGCCAGACCGGCGACATCGGCGTCGTTGGCCATATAAACCGGGCAGCCGGTGTGCTGCGAAAAAAACTCGGCGACCGGCAGTCCGATAAAGGAATCGTCGATGTTGGCGGCGGTGCGCGCGATACCGTGCTGGATGGCGGCAGGAAAACCCATGCCAATCGGCACTCCCGACCACTGATTCTGATCCAGCATGGCTTTCAGTGTCAGCCCGATCGCTTCGGGGGTGGCCGGCCGCGGTGTCTCGATCCGGGTGCGCTCGGTCAGCAGCACTCCGGTGGCGGTATCAACGATGGCCGCCTTGATACCCGTTCCACCCACATCAATGCCCAATATTTCCACAATGGTCTCCGCTCGAAATTATTCTGAAGCCCGATGCTAGCCTATCCTGAACGCTTTGAGTGCTTTCGGCCAGAGCAAATGGAACAGAGTGCCTACAACAGGCTTGCCCCGTGCAAGGCGTCATGAAGGCCTGAACAGGTATCGACCAGCGCTCGCTCTGGCAGAGAGTGATTTGTGACTCAATCACCGCCGCATCAAGCAGGTGACCCGCGCCCGCAGGCAAGTCATCAAATCCGGCAGATTTCAGCGGCCAATCTCTGCCAGAAGCGTGCCGACCATGCGTTCGGCCTGATGCAGGTAGCCGCTCCCGAACAGGTTGAGGTGGTTGAGGATGTGATAGAGGTTGTATAGCGTTTTGCGCTGTTCAAAGCCGTCGGCGAGTGGCCAGGCCTGGCGATAGGCGGCGTAAAAACTGTCGGGGAAACCGCCGAACAGCTCGCACATCGCCAGATCGGCCTCGCGATCGCCGTAATACACGGCCGGATCGAATAGCGCCAGCACGCCCGACTCGTCCAGCGCCGCGTTGCCATGCCACAGATCGCCGTGCAGCAGGCTGATTTTCGGCTGGTAGTCGACGAAAAGTGCCGGCAGTTTCTCCGCCAGACGTTCGCCGTCGGCGATCAGTTTTCCCTTGTATCCCTTGCGCCTGGCCAGTGCAAGCTGGGGCAGGAGGCGCTGGCGCGCGAAAAAGAGCGGCCAGGTGCGCTCTACGCCATTGTGCTGCGGTGTGCTGCCGATGTAGTTGGCGCGATGCCAGCCCAACCGGTCTCCCTCGATCCGATGCAATTCGGCCAATGCACGAGCTGCGCTTGTTCCGCTATTGCGTTCGCGCAAGGGTTGCAGATTCAGGTGTTCGAGAACGAGATAGGCTTGCCGGCCGCTGACGCCATGCGCAATGACACGCGGCACGCGCAGGGCAGGGCAGGCACCCAGCGCGTTCAGGCCGTCCGCTTCCGCCTCGAACATGTCGAGGAGATCGGCGCTGTTGAGTTTGACGAACCAGCGTTCGCTCGCGGTCTGCGCAATGACAGACCGAGAAATCGAACCGCCGCCAACCTCGGCGACCTGCTGTATTTGACAGGCAGATCCGCTGAACTGGCTGATCGCCTCGTTCAAGGTTTGGCAAAGGCTGGAATCCAGCGGGATTTCGCTGTAGCTCACGGTGGCCTCGTCAGATTCGCTTATTTTTCTCGGGATTCATTGCTGTAATTCGCGCCGCCTGGGGCTCGCTCCAAGAGAGCAAATCAGGGTTTGAGCAGTTCGATCAGTTCGCTCTGCGCGCAGCGTGGTTTGTCGGGCGAACCACGGCGCAGATGATAGCTGCCGTTGGCGTCCATCTCCCAGGCCTGCTGATTGTCGGTCAGATAGATTTGCAGGCCTTCGGCGATGACCCGGCGTTTGAGCTTCCTGTCGAGTATCGGGAAGGCGAGTTCGATGCGGCGAAAGAAGTTGCGCTCCATCCAGTCGGCGCTTGAGAGATAAACCTTCTCCTCGCCGCCCGCGTAAAAATAGAATACGCGATGATGTTCAAGCAGGCGGCCGATGATTGAGCGAACGCGAATGTTCTCCGACAGGCCCTTGATTCCAGGCCTTAGCGCACAAACGCCGCGCACGATCAGGTCAATCTTTACGCCGGCTTGCGAAGCCTCATACAGCGCGCTGATGGTTTCGGGCTCAAGCAGTGAATTCAATTTCGCAATGATGCGTGAGCGCTGGCCGGCAACGGCGGCAGCGGCCTCTTCCTTGATGGCGGCAAGGATGTTCTGCTGCAGCGAGAAGGGGGCCTGCCAGAGATGCTTCAGGGTCTGGGCGCGACCGAGACCGGTGAGCTGCTTGAACACCTCATTGACATCGGCACAGATCTCCTCATTGCTGGTCAGCAGCCCGAAATCGGAGTACAGACGCGCCGTTTTCGGATGGTAGTTGCCGGTCCCAAGATGCACATAGCGCCGCAGCAGGCTGCCGGTTTTTCCTTCTTCACGACGAACGATCATCAGCATCTTGGCGTGCGTCTTGTAGCCGACAACGCCATAGACGACGTGTGCGCCAACCTCTTCCAGCTTGGTTGCCCAGCCGATATTGGCCTCCTCGTCAAAGCGCGCCATCAACTCGACGACCACTGTTACCTCTTTGCCGTTCTGCGCAGCGTGCAGCAGCGATTGCATCAGCACGGAGTCGGTTCCGGTACGGTAAACCGTCATCTTGATCGCCACCACTTGCGGGTCGCTCGTTGCCTTGTCGATCAGTGAGATGACCGGCGCAAAACTCTGGTAGGGATGATGCAGCAGGACATCGTTGGCGCGAATATCATCAAAAATGATCTGCCCTTTGTGCAGCGACTTGGGGAAACCGGGTCTGAATGGAGCGAACTTGAGATCGTCGCGGGCGACCCAATCGGGTACTTGCATCAGCCGAACAAGGTTAACCGGGCCGGCAACGCGATAGAGATCGGTCTCCCCCAGATTGAACTGGGAGAGCAGGAATTCGGCCATGACCTCCGAACAATTGTCCGCAACCTCCAGCCGCACGCCATCGCCAAAGTGCCGCTGCGGCAGCTCGCCCTGAATCTTGGTGCGCAGGTTCTTGACCTCTTCTTCATCGACGAAGAGGTCGCTATTGCGCGTGACGCGAAACTGGTAACAGCCGAGGACGTTCATTCCGGAGAACAGTTCGCCGACGAAGGCGTGCAGTACGGAGGAGAAAAATACGAAACCGTACTCGCATTCGCAGAGTTCCTGCGGCAGGCGAATGACGCGCGGCAGAACCCGGGGGGCCTGTACGATGGCGGCGCCGGAGCTGCGTCCGAAGGCGTCCTTGCCATCGAGTTCAACAGCGAAATTAAGACTCTTGTTGAGTACGCGCGGGAAGGGGTGCGAGGGATCGAGACCGATCGGGGTCAGCACCGGCATGACTTCGCGGAAAAAATAATCCTTGATCCACTCGCGTTGTCCGGTGGTCCATGCCGAGCGGCGCAGAAAGTGAATGCTCTGCTCGGCAAGCCTGGGCAGGATTTCATCGTTGAGCAAGGCATATTGCTCTTCAACCAGCGAGTGTGCTTCGTCGCTGACCAGACGGTAGGCGGCGCGCGCGGTCAGGCCGTCGGTGGTGACCGCAACCGAGTTGAGCTTGAGTTGTTCCTTGAGGCCGGCGACACGGATTTCGAAAAATTCGTCGAGATTGCTGCTGACGATGCACAGAAAACGCAGGCGTTCGAGAAGCGGCGTGAGCGGGTTTTTGGCCTGCGACAGGACGCGGCGGTTGAACGCCAGGATGCCCAGCTCACGGTTCAGGAAGTTTTCAGAGGGGAAGTGCGCGGCGCCGGCCGGCGGGATATCGTTGCGAGTAGTCATGGCTTCATTGAATCAGGAATGGATGAGTGATGCAAGGATGTGATGCTGTGAATACATGGCAATTCATACCTTCGGATTTCCTGATCCCGACTGGAGTTTTGCGACCTGAACCGGAAATGTAGCGGCACTTCATCTGACTGAATGTGACGGTTGCTTGGGTAAGTCCATTGAGAAACGACTTATTTAAATGGCGTATGCTGAAAAGACGCTAAAACGTAGGCCAATCCTGCTTGGCAGGGTTATCCTTCCGAAACAAACAAGCGGCAGATTTATCGTTCTGAGCTTGGCGTAATCCGCGATTCAAAAGCAGTAATCACGGCTTAAAACGGCATGGATATTGTTCCCAAGCACAGCAACGATATCCTTCGCGGGACAAGCGCCTGTTTTTAACCGAAACCTCAATCAGACCAAATCGTTTTTTGATGAACGCCGCCTGACATCATTACGCGGCTTTCCCACAACCGGCGGGCTTGTAGATCCTGTCCTTTGACGCCGGATTGTTGGCCAGTCTATCTGCCGGACGCCGCGGTCGCACAAGCAACTCCCCGCCACAGTTTGGGCACTTGCCATTGAGTGCACCTTCAGCGCAAGAAACGCAAAAAGTGCACTCGAAAGAGCAGATGCGGGCTTCCGTCGAATCCGGTGGCAAGTCCTTGTCACAGCATTCGCAATTGGGCCTGAGTTGCAGCATGGGTACCTCCGGGGAAAAAGTGGCATGATGGGCTGGCATGCCGAGGCTTTGATAACCGTTCCTGAGGGATCAAGCGAACGCAATTTCCAGGATGCGCTAACCATTTCCAGGGCTGAGTGCGTTCAATGGCGGACGACTTTGGAGTTCCGCTTGAGCCAATGATGCCGGCTTAGGGCGGCTTAGGGCCCAACACACAGATTGGGCACCGTAAGGCGCGTGAACAGGTGCGGCGAGGCCACGGCTGAAGACGGGTAGTGCTCCAGTGCCTTCTTGAACTCGGGGTTGCTGAAAGCGGCGCGGAAATGGGCCGTTGACTCCCACACGGCGTAGTTCATGAACACCGTGCTGCCTGCTATGCCTTGATGCAACTGCGTCGAGATATAGCCGGGTTGCCGTTTCATCCAGTTGGCATCTTCTTCCCAGGCCTTGAGGAGGGCGGGAATATCTCCCTCGGCGACCTGGAAGATGTTGACCAGGATAACGGGTGAGATCTCAACACCGAGTTGCTGGAAGATCGGAACGTTTGAATCAAGAGGTTTGAGCTGAAGCATGTACACTCTCCTTTGCAATGTACCCCGGGTCAGGGCGGAAAAAACGTGGCTGACGATGCACAGACCGATGTTCAGGGTAACAGGTCAGTGCAGCATTTTGCGCAGTTCCGATTGACCCCGGAATTGGGCTTGTTCCCCCTAACGTGCCACCCAACCGCCACATACGGGGAAAATCTGGCCCACGAAGCAACTCGCTGGTTCGCTGCACAGATAGGCGGCGAACTCGGCATCTTCGCGGGCTCCAACAAGGCGCCCGAGAGGCACTTCGCGCCGCAAGCGTTCTTGGAAACGCGGATTGGCTTGAACGTCGGCCGGGAAGTAGGTCGGGTTATCGACGAAGTTCTGGGCGATTGCATTCACCTGGATATTGTGCACGGCGAGTTCCACCCCGACAGATTGCACGTAAGCGAGTTGGGCGCCCCTGGCTGAACTGTAGGTCGATGCACGCTTCATGCCCCTTAGTGCCGATGCGCTGCCCATCAGCAGAATCTTTCCGGCTTGTCTTTCAATCATTTGTGGCAGAACCGCTCGCAATAGCCGTGGCAAGGGGTCAACAAGGGCGGCAAATGTATCTCTCCACTCGACATCGCTCACGTCCGCCGCTACGGTGATCGGCGCCGGCACCGCCAGATTGATAACCAGGACATCGATTTCGCCCGCCGAAGCAACGACGCGAGCCGGTGCGTCGGGATCGACAAGAGATTGTGCGCTGGCGATCACTAACGCACCGTGCTTGGCAAAAACCTCACACAGGACAGGCCCCATGAAGGCATCTGCCTGGGTGACCAGAATGCGCTTGCCTTCGAGCAGGCTATTCGACATTGGAGCTTTCGTTGTCTGATGAAACGCAGATATTAGGCGCGGCAACTACGCTAGACAAGGTAGAGATAACCGTCCAGGAAAAAAGGGTGGAGAAATTTGGCTCCGATGAATTCCAGAATAGGCACGGGTACTTTGTGCACGCCAGCTACGGTGGATAGGCCTGCTGGATAGCTGCGACTCTGGCCGCACATTTGCCATTGCCTACTTCTTGGCCAACTCAAAACCGGCGTTGCCAGAGGCCACTACTGAAACAAATATCAAAGGCGTGTGCCCCGTGTTCATTGCGCCATGTACTTGCCCGGGTTTTGCTATGGCAATATCTCCTGCCTTGAGACGAGCGACCTGGCCACCTCCCTGATAATACTCGGCTTCTCCCGAGATGACTGTCCACGTATCCTGGCCGTGGGGATGAATATGAGCGGCTATTTCCTGCCCTGGGTGGGCATGCCAGACAACAACCGCTGAGTCATCAGTTTCCAGAACCACCGATCGAATTGGTTCGCCGTCAGATGCTTGAATATAATCAGAAAGCGAAAAGAGTCTTGATTCTGTTTCCATAGTTACACCGGATAAATCCAATTAAATCAAAGAGTCGAACAAGTTCGACGCACGCTGAGAGTCAGGCAAGCCTGCTTCAGTAAATTCCGACGTCAATGGGCGACTCGTGATCAATTGTCAGTAGCCGCGTGGCATAGGACGCCAGATGCTGTTTTCGCTGCTCGTCCGTCAGACGAATGGGCCCATAGACGATCTGCGGTGCCAGTATGTCGAAGCCAACGAACTGCAACATGCCACGGTGAATCGGGCGCAGTATCGCAGCGATGTCGCCGTTGAAAGCCCCTTTGCGATAGGCCTCTTCCGGGCCGCCTGTGGTCAGGGAGAGCAGTGCCCGCTTTCCGCGAAAAACGCCGGTCCCGTAAATACGGTCGCCACCGTAAATGCGCCCCATTGCAAAAACACGATCGACCCACCCCTTGAGAACTGCCGGCAACCCGAACCACCACAGCGGAAACTGCCAGATCATCAGCTCGCACCACTCAAGCTTTTCCATCTCGGCCTCGATTTCAGCCGAAAAGCCGTTCACTCCGGTCGCGTGCATTTCTTCGAGCTGCAGTTTAAGGTAGTCCGGATCCTTGACACTCGTAAAGTTGTTCCGGCTGGAAACCGGATCGAAGTGCATCTCATGCAGGTCGGACGTCTTCACCTCGTGCCCTGCTCCGGCAAGAATCTCACAAGCCGTGCGAAACATCGCACCATTAAAACTCTGGGGCTCTGGATGCCAGTAAACCACGAATACCTTCATAAACGTACGCCTTGATTTGTTGCCCGAAGATCAAACTCGATTATATAGCCGGGGCATAAACTGGTTGTGCTCCAGATGCCTATCCAGTGAAGAAAGCTGCCGGAGACATTTTGCCCAGGTTATTTCTGGAATTCGCACTGCTTCCATACAGCCACCCAGGAAAAGAGCAGCCAGAGGGGAGCGCATAGCGTTCAAGCTTGGCTGAGCACGTAGCGCTTGCGCAGCGATACTCGACGATCTACTGAATAACGCCACAAACCAGGCGTGCGCCGCCTCCACCAAGGGGGTCCGGATGGTCTGCATGGTTGTCCCCTCCGGCATGAATCATCAAGGAGCGACCTTTGACATCAGTCATTTTAAGCCTGGGCGCCAATACTGGGTTATTTGCATTCCCCAGGGTATCCACGTAAAGCGCGGGCAAATCACCTAAATGCCCATCACCCCAAGGCAACCCGTGGCGCTTGCTTGCCGCCGGATCGTAATGCCCTCCCGCTGACAATGCCGGTACCATCTTCCCCTCTTTATCCTTGGGCTCGCAACTCGGGTTTTCATGCACATGAAAGCCATGCAAGCCTTGCGGAAGACCCGCAAGTGTCGGGCTGAAAACGAGGCCATAGGGTGTTTCGCTGATGATGACCTGGCCAACCGATTTCCCGATGCCTTTCTCGTCAACGATGTTCATTTGAACGCCAATATCCGCCTGTGCTGCCCCACACAGAGAGAGCGTGGCTACTGCCAAAAACATTTCAAATCGAGCTTTCATGAATCCTCCTTCGTTGTTGAAAAGCGAAATTGCTGTTCCCGTGAGACAGTATCACACGTACACCCCGACCCACGTTCCCCAACCTGTCGCCGTGGCTCGCATGGAAAAGCACCTTGATGAAAGTTTTGCTTCGCGCAATTGCTGCCTCAACACCGCATCAAAAAATTGTGTCAATCGGCAAATCAAAATACAGGGAACCTGCCTGCAACAAGAACACCTGAATGGCCACTTACCATCCTTCACCCAGCCCTGGTTCCCCCCCCAATCAACCCCGCATCATCGCCCACCGGTTCGGCAAGCCAGTGCTGCCCGCGCTCGGCGCTGATGAGCACCGGCATCCGCTGTGGATGGGGTCCATCAGGGCATTCGCGCCTGTCGTTACGAGGCGGACGGTGCACAGAATCTTGCCGTCTGGTAAAGAATAATATAAACAGGTATGGCATCAACGTTTTAATGAAGAAAAATGTGATCTGATCCCTGATGTCAGTCAGCCACGCTTTAGTTAAACAGAGAGCATTTCTATCTTGACTCAGAGATCTGCTTTACTGGCCGTTTGCGGCTTTTCAGGAGAAAAATGTAGTTCTTTGAGGCTTGTGGAGAAAATACAACAGCATGATCACTGATAAATGCCCGATTCGAACCTGTGCGGCTGCGAGCGAACGAGCGCAGGAAAATCCGGTTTGCGGGAGCAGAATCATCAATCTGATTTCCCTGTTCGTCGCTTTGTTGGTGGCGTTGGCGGGATGCGCCACTCAAGATCGCGCGCCCACGCTGATACCGCCGGTTCAGATCACGCAGGAAACCTGGAGGCAGGTCGAAAGCGACATAGTCGCTGCATCATTAGCCGCGAAAGTACCAGCCAAGAACTACGCTCGCGGATCCATGGAAAGCTGGCGGGACCGGGTTCACAAGCGCACCGAGGCCGACTTCATTCCGTGGTTCACCGGTTACTGGACCCAGCAATGGCTGGCTATCAAGGTTGGCTGGTACAAGCTGAATGCCAGCGAGGATACTAGCAATCCGGCCGTGAAACGACTGGCGGCCTATCTGCAGGAGCAGTACCAGGATCGCGTGCTGAGACCAGTTGCCAAGGAGATCGATCCCGACCTGGTCAGGGAGCAAGCGACGACTATCTACGTCCGAATTCTCGGCGAGCAAGTTCAGGGAATCCAGCAGCGCTACGACGTACCCATAGATCAATTCGACCGGCGGCTCAAGAACATTCCAGCGATTGAACTGGCGCCACCATCAGCCCACAGTGCTACGCTCTACCAGATTCTGCACGCCGATCCGATCGCCAAGCTGCCGGCCTATGTGGCGCTGATCGATCATATACGCAAGGACGCTGGCGGTGCGGGAGCCGGTCCATCAGACGCCAGGATATCGCCAGTGGCGGAAAAAGCCAGTGAAAGACTAGTGACCAAGCTCGCCACCAGCGGTGGCGCAAGCGCTGCCGCTGCGGCGGTCGGTGGCGTCGGAGGCCTGATTATTTCATTGGGCGCGCTTGGCATTGGTGCTATAGGGCACGAGAGCGAGCGACCAGAAATGGAAGCGCAAATTCGTGAAAGCCTGAATTCCGCGTTGGACGATATGTGGCTTGGTCTGATGGAGAACCCTGCCTCTGGGGTAATGGCGGGGGTCAATCACATCGCTGAACAGCTTGAAGAAAGTCTCTTCCAACCCCTTGCGCAACCGGTGATTTTCGAACCGATACCGCGAGAAATCCCCCTGTCAGGTGAGCAATCGCTTGAGAACGAAGAAAGCGATAACGAAGACCTGATCGATGACATGAACGCGGATGACTAACACCATCGAGCATAGGCAGGCTACTCCGCTGTCAATTACCCAGCCCTGGCTTCCCGCTCAATCAACCCCGCATCATCGTCCACTGTTTTACTGACCCGCCTGCTCACCGGCCACGCCTGTAGGTTCGCATCGGGACAAGCCGTCACCAGCCTCTCCACTTTCTCCACCGGTTCGGCAAGCCAGTCCTGCCAGTGTTCGGCGCTGACGATCACCGGCATCCGCTCGTGGATGGGTTCCATCAAGGCATTCGCGCCTGTCGTTACGATGCAGACGGTGCGCAGGATGTTGCCGTCCGGCGCCTTCCATGATTCCCATAATCCGGCCAGCGCCATCGGCTCGCCTGATTTCAGGCTGATGTAATACGGCTGCTTGATCCTGTCCTCGGTCTTCCATTCGTAGAATCCGGAGGCCGGGACCAGGCAGCGACGGCGCTTGAAGGCATCACGGAAAGAAGGCTTTGCAGCCACGGTTTCACCGCGCGCGTTGTTCAGCCGCGCACCGATGCTTGTGTCCCTGGCCCAATGCGGCACCAGACCCCAGCGCAGCAGATGCAGGACGCGCTTACCTTCGGGCGATTGCCTGATCACCGGTATGTCGGTGCCGGGTGGAATGTTGTAGCGCGGTTTGAAAGCGGCACACTCATCGAGCCCGAAGCGGGTGATGAGTTCAGCGGGTGGTGCTTTGAGGGCGAAGCGTCCGCACATCTCGGTTCACCTCTGGACGTTGATCCCGATGCTTAGTGTAGACCGGCGACGACTATTTGCACCTCTTTATCTTTTTTTATGTTAACAACTTGGGCAAAGAATCGCCACCAAGCCACAAAGAACACAAATATTCATCGGTAAAACAATAAGATGGCCGATAAAAGACGAACTCCGGATGGGCAACAAAGCGGTCAAAATCCGTTTCTTGCCCTCAGGTTTCCCAAGGCCAGGCTTCGGGCAAAAATTTGTAGGTCGGGTTAGCCATAGCGTCCACCAAGAGAATTAGCTTCGCAGCATAACCCGACAATCTTCGAAACGTCGGGTTTCGCCCTGCGGGCTAACCTGACCTACACTGCTTCTCGTCATTCCGGCTTTCGACGGAATGACGGAATGAAGCCATTGTTCCGTTGTTTCGATTCACATTGAATACGCTGGGTATCTCCGGAAAAGATTTCTCACGAGCGGCGCGACAGTATCATCTGGTGAGCCTCTGTGCCGTCAGAATGAACGCCATCGACATCCGGAGAAGCGCTCATGGCACACAATATCGGACACATGTTCTACTTTGGCGAACGTCCGTGGCACAGGCTCGGAGAAGAACTCAAGGCGCCCGCCACGCTGGAGCAGGCGCTGGCGGCCGGCGGCCTCGACTGGGACGTGGCTCTGCTCCCCATTGTCCCGGCGGGCGAACCGGAGTCGCGGATCAGCCATCGTGTTGCCGTTATGCGCACCGACAAAAAGCCCGGCGAGACCGGCCGCGTCGTTGGCGTTGTCCATCCGGGCTTCGAACCGCTGCAGAACCGGCAGGGCGCCCGCATGTTCGACGCCCTGCTGGGCAAGGGGAAGGCCATCTATCACACCGGGGGCTACCTCAAAAACGGTGAAGTCATCTGGCTTCTTGCCCGCTTGCCCGGCGACATTCGCGTTCGCGGCGATGACATCCTGGAAACCTACCTGCTGTTCACCAACAGTCATGACGGCTCGCTGGCCATCGATATCCGCCTGACGACGGTGCGCGTCGTCTGCCAGAACACCCTGTCGCTGGCGCTGCACCAGCGCGATACGGCCGGCAAGGTGTTTCGCCGGTCACACCATGGCCGCTACGCGCTGCTCCAGGAAGACGCCAGGGCATTCTTCGATTTCTCCATGCGGCACGCCAGAGAGACCGGAAGCCTGTTTACCCGCATGGCCAACAAACCCTGCACCGGGAAGGAGTTTCAGGACTTTCTCGACCAGCTCATGCCGGACCCGGGCAAGCCGGCCAGCGCCGATCACAATCCGGCCGTGCAGCACGCCTACGAGACGCGCATGGAAACGATACGGGCTAACCGCAAGCAGATCGTGGACGTACATCGGGAGGGAATCCCCGAGCACAATATCCCCCCGGCAGAACGTGACTGGTGGGGCGCGCTGAATACCATCACCGCCTGGTCCGATCATCTCCAGACCACCGAGAACGAACGCTACGCCCACCTCCTGCTGGGCAGCGGCGACAAGCTTAAGGCGAGCGCCTTTGCCAGAATCCAGGCCACGACAGGAATCAACTATGCCAATGCACGCTGAGCGCCGGGCAACACCCCGCGCCTACGGGAGAAGCACCATGAACACCCTGCAAGGTCTCTTCGAGCGTCTGCTCGGCATCGCCCACTACCAGGCCGCGCTGCGCCACAAGGCGCACCAGGTGTTTTGCACCCCGACCCACAACCTCGTCCCGCTCGAAAAACCGGCCTGCTGGCGACGCCCGGCGCGTATCCAGCGAAGCCGCCGTTCATGAGCAAACAGACCAGGAATGTGCAGGTCGGGTTAGCGGCTTCTCGCGTAACCCGACATCAACCCGATCAGTGGACAAGCCGGGGTAATTTTGTTCTAACCAATCACAGTCATTCCGGCGCAAGCCGGAATCCAGATTCGTCCATACGATCAAGAAGTTAAAAGAACGGTTTGATTAACGAACTGGATTCCGGGTCAAGCCCGGAATGAGCGCGAAGCCTGGCCTCGGGCCACCGTAATTCAATGAATTGGCGACAGAACAAATTTACCGTGGATTCGTGACCGTGAGGGCTTGCAGATTCAGAATTTTGACCGGCATTCACGGACTCCAGATGTGACAAACTCCCGCTACAAGTGGAAACCTGCGAGCGTTGAGGGTCACTGAACGGAATCAGTATCAAATATTGGCCATTGCAACAGTATGAAAATCCGCTTTAATGGTGTAATAATTGCACTATACTATTTGATATGAACACGATCTACCGGTCTGGCAAGCTGAAGATATCGGTATATGCCGATCACGCGCCGCCACATTTCCATGTGCGCACCCCCGAGGGTGATTCGACTGTGGATTTGCAAGCGCTGAAAGTGATCGCCGGTAGAGCGAACCGAAAGTTACTGGCCGAAGCAATTGCTTGGGCTTTGGACAACCGCGAACTCCTATGGCATGAGTGGCGCAAACTAAATGGAGATTGACCATGCGCGAGAAACTTCCCCGTATTACCGCTGCAAAAGCACTGCCAGAGCAGCGGCTTTCGATTGATTTCGAGGATGGCTGGACGGCAACAGTCAGTCTTGGCCAGTATATTGAAGCATTCCCAGTGCTTGCTCCACTGGCTGACAGCACGCTTTTTCAAAAGACGAAAGTGGAAGAATGGGGTTCGGGTGTGACGTGGGATGACGAGGGACCGCTGTCGATCGCTGCCACCACCTTGTACCGCCTTGCTGCCGAACAGTCGGAGGTACCTGCGCGGCGTTTCGATGCATGGATGATCACCAACGGACTCTCGGCCACACGCGCCGCAGAAGCTTTGGGCATGACCCGCCGCAGCATTATCAGTTATCGTACCGGTGCCCGTCCCGTGCCAACTTACATCAACCTGGCGTGCATAGGCTGGGAGGCAGTTCGCGGCAAGCGGCAAACTCACGCTCACTGAATACCTTTGCTCAACCGCGACCGATCTGGACTAACCAGGCGGCGGCAGATTGCCGAAAGCTGACGGAGGGCCGAACGGCTCTTTTGGGCACGGTGGAGTCAGCCAGGCTTCACCGTCATTCCGGCGAACGCCGGAATCCAGATCTGTCTATCTGATCAAGAAGTAAAGGAACGTTTTGATTAACGAACTGGATTCCGGGTCAAGCCCGGAATGAGCGCGAAGCCTGGCCTCGGGCCACGGTAATTGAATGAATTGGAGACAGAACAAATTTACCGTGTGCGGGAACACTCGATTTAATCCGGAAAGCTAACCCTCCTGCGCGGCTGAGCGCAGCGTCTCGACGGCCAACTGGTTCAAACTTTTGCCGTGCGCGGCGGCGGTGATTGCGGCTGCTTCGTGGACTTCCGGGTCAAGGCGAAGAACAAATTTTCCGGAATAATGCTTGCGCGGATCAATGCCGCGCTTCTGGCACGCTTCCAGGAAAACCCGCAGAGAGGTTTCGCCTTCACGGTGAAGACCTTCAACATCGGCAGCATAGAAATCAGCGCCGCCATTCAGCCCAGGGAACTCACCACGGAACATCGAAATCTCCGGGTCAAAAGCAATGACGGCCTGATAGCCGCCTATTTTCATCACGTTATTCATGGCCTGATAGTATCAATTATTAGTAAGTGTAGGTCGGGTTAGCGGTTTCTCGCGACCCGACATCACCCCGACCAGTGGACAAGCCAGGATAAATTTGTGCTACCAGCCCACCGTGGCCCGAGTCCAGGCTTCGCACTCATTCCGGCGAACACCGGAATCCAGATTCGTCTATCTGATCAAAAAGTTAGAGAACGTTTAGATGAACGAACTGGATCCGGATCGAGCCCGGAATGACGGTGTTTGATGAACGAACTGGATTCCGGGTCAAGCCCGGAATGAGTGCGAAGCCTGGCCTCGGGCCACGGTAATTCAATGAATTTGCGCCATAACACATTTACCGTATGCGGGAGGGGGTTGAGGGTTACTGAACGGAAAGCCGAAGGTGCTTGCCTGTCCGTGCCAGCATGTGAACCAACGCATCAAATTTTCGGGCTGCAGCCGCCTCGGCGCCATTCCACCGTGCTGCAGATTTCGGCTTGCACGACTTGACTCGCCTGCAAATATAGTTTAACGTTAAACTAAATACACGACTTCGGCCCATGGCTGCCGATGCCCGCCAGGCAGAAACACCGCACCAGGCATTGAAGCAAACTGCGCCACAACTCTGAAGGAGATCACCATGCAAAGACGTCAATTCCTGAAGCTGGCCGGAGGCGGCATCGTGCTCGCCGCTGCTGCCGGCACACTGGGCGGCTGCTCGATGTTCGAGGTTCCCGCATCGGCCGTCGCCGCCTGGCAGGGACCGGACAAGGACGTCGAGTTGCGACACTGGATTCTTTCGTATGCCCTGCTCGCGCCGAATCCCCACAACCGGCAGCCCTGGATCGCGGACCTGCGCACCGAAGGACAGATCGCCCTGCGACTGGACACCGATCGACTGCTCCCCGCAACCGATCCGTTCGGGCGGCAAATCCTGATGGGTGCCGGCGCCTTTCTTGAATTGCTGGTGATGGCGGCAGCCGAGCGCGGCTACCGCGCCGAGGTAAGGTTGTTTCCCGACGGCGAGCCGGGCGAAAAACTGGACGCGAAGGACTTCGCCCGCGTGCAGTTGACCAAGGAGGAAGGCATCGCGCGCGACCCGCTCTTCGCGCACGTTCTGGCGCGCCGTACCGAGCGTCGTGCTTACGATGTATCGCGCCCCATCAGCGCCGAGGAATCCGGGCGGCTGAGCGCCGTCGCATCCTCACAGCCGGTGACGTTCGGAATCGCCGGTACGCTTGCCGCACCGGCCGCAGACGCGGAACGCATCGTCAGGATACGCAGCATCGCGCGCGAAGCCTGGCGCATCGAACTTTCCACCGAGCCCACCATGATGGAATCCATGCGGCTTCTGCGCCTCGGCGGCGCCGAGATCGACCGGTATCGAGACGGCATCACCATCACCAGCCCACTGCTGGTGATATTGGCGAAGACGGGGCTGTTCGACCGGAACCAGTTTCCTGCTTCAGATTCCCAGGCCACGCAGGGGCAGATCAGGGACTTCGATGCCATAACCGCTTCGACTCCTTCGTACTTGTGGATCGTCACCAGGGGCAATCGACGCGAGCAGCAGATCGCAGCAGGGCGAGCCTATGTCCGCGTCAACCTCGCCGGCACCGCCATGGGCCTCGTCATGCACCCCAATGAACAGTCCCTGCAGGAATTCAAGGAAGTCGCCGGCCCCTATCGCGATATCCACACGCTGCTGGAGGCGCCGGCCCCGGATTACACCGTACAAATGCTCGCGCGGTTGGGCCGCCTCCCGGCCGGATCGGACCCCGCACCGCCGGCACCGCGGCGCGGCCTGAGCGCCCATCTAGCCGCTTGAAACTGCCATGAACGCAAAGCGGCCTACCCTGAGCAGTCCGGATACCATGGACGATCCGATCGAATTCCAGGTGCTGAACGAGATCGGCATCATCGACCAACTGGCGCAAAGCAGCGCGGGGCGCTTGCTGGCACCCGAGCTGAACATGTCGCAATTCGTCGTCCTGAATCATTTCGTGCGGCTCGGCGGGGAACAATCGCTGGTGCAACTGGCTTCTGCCATTCAGGT
>NZ_JAEUOI010000082.1 GCF_016790145.1 Propionivibrio sp.
AATCAGATGCGTCAGCGCCAGGGCGGCGGGCGTCCAGCGCGCGGCAAAGGCCTCCGGCCCGCTCCATAATAAAAGCAGACCGGCGAGGATGCCGAAAAAAGGCGCCGTCAGGAAGAAGCGTAAGGGAGCGCCGAGGGGTGGTGACTGATCATACGAGAGTAAAGCCTGCACCTGCGCTCAGACTCCGCCGCAACGCGGGCATGAAAGCCATGGGGACCATCGCATCAGGACGTCCTGTGCCAGATCAGGACCTCAACCGAGCCATCCGGCAGACGCTCGGTCTGCCAGGAGAAACCGTTCAGTTCCAGCGCCCGGTAGAGCGGAATCGGCTCGCGTCCAACAATAAGCAGAATTTTCTGGCCCGGCTTGATCGTGTCCAGCGCCTCCATGGTATGTACAAATGGCTCAGGCGGCTCCATGCAGCGGCCATCGATCACCCGCTCAGCCCTGGCTTGATTCATTACATCAGCTCCCTCATATTGATCCCGCTCTCAAGTTGCGGTAACAGTTCTGCGAGTTGAAGGGCCAGATGCTGGTCGCACATCGCATAAAGCATATTCTCCTCCTTCATGTTGTGCTGCTGCGTCATGATCAACAAGGTTTCGGCATTTCCCGAATAGTCGTCCGCGTCGCGCGCGGCAAGTGCGATTTCAGCCACAGCCAGCAACGCGCGCATCTGCGCATGCTCGGCACGCATGACCTGAGTCGGCCCCATGTTGATGCCGGTCTGAGCCTCAAAGGCGGGGAACAGGATGGATTCTTCGAGCGCAAAATGCTGCAACATGGCATCGCGAAAATGGTTGAATGCTGAATCGGCCTCAGACCAGGCACTGCGGGCAAGGGCCTGCTCGACTGCAACAAAATAGTCATCGCACTGCCGATGCTTGCCGGTCATCAGGTTCCGGATACTTTCCATGGCTCACCTCAGCGAAAAACAAAGACAAATTCTCCGGCAACTGCGGGCATCTCGTATTGACGAAGATCAAAACGAAAGAAAAAAGGGGGGATTTCAACGCGCACCGCAGCTTACCCCTTCCCCAGTCAGGCCACGCCACGCCAATTCTCATCATTCCTTTGTCCTTCAGCCCATTTTCGGTCTATATTGGAAGTACGATCTTAACAAGGAATAGGTGACATCATGTTCAAGCGCATTCTTGTTCCCACCGACGGTTCTCAACTCTCCCAGGATACGGCCCGCCGCGCGGTTTCTTTCGCCAAGGAAGCTGGAGCGAGCATTACCGCCTTCTACGCCAAACCGGAATATCCGGTCACCTATTATGGTGAAGGTGCCCTGATCGATTCGACGACACCTGAACAATTTGCCGAACTTGCCGAACAGCAGGCGCAACAGGTTATCAGCTTTGTCGATAATCTCTGTCAGGAAGCGGGTGTGGTCTGCAACAAAATGACCCTGACCTGCGACGTGCCCTATGAAGCCATCATCGAAGCCGCAACCCAGAGCGGCTGTGACCTGATTTTCATGGCTTCGCATGGCCGGCGCGGCTTCAGTGGCCTGTTGCTTGGCAGCGAAACCAACAAGGTTCTCACACACTCGAAAATACCGGTGCTGGTCTACCGTTGAGTTCTTGACCAGCCGATCAGTATTCAACCGGCAGCGGATCGAGGCTGCGCCAGAGATACCAGGTTGCCACCGAGCGCCACGGGCGCCAGCGCTCGCCATGACCGACCAGTGCTCCTCTGGGCGGTCGCTGGCCGGAAAAGTAATGCAGCGCAACAGCCTTCTGCAGACCGATGTCGTCGAGCGGAAAAACGTCGGGGCGCAACTGGTTGAAGATCAGAAACATCTCGGCTGTCCATACGCCGATTCCGCGCACCGCCGTCAGCTCGGCAATGATTTCCGCATCGCTCATCGACGACCAGCGCTCGAGGTGAATCTGCCCTGAGTTGAAGTGCCGTGCCAGGTCGCCAAGGTACTCCGCCTTGCGCGCCGAAAGGCCACAGGCGCGCAAGCTGTCTGTTGCGCTGGCCAGCACGCTGTCTGGCGCCATCACCGGCAACGCCGCAATCAGGCGTGACCAGACGCTGTCGGCGGCCTTCACCGAGATCTGTTGACCAACGATCGAGCGTGCCAGCGTAACGAAAGGGTCGCCGCGTGAAACCAGCGACGCGCTGGCAAAACGTTCGACGAGGCCAGCCATCACCGGATCACCCTGCGCCAACTCGGAAGACGCTTGTTGCCAATAATCAGGAATCATGAGCTTATTCTAAGTCAGCCAATAAACAAACCGAAAATACTTATTTCCAACGCCCACTTTATTGTCTAGTCTTAATATGCACTCACAATAACAGAGAACAACCATGGGCAATAAAGTCTGGCTTGACAGCTATCCGTCGGGTATGCCCGCCGAAATTGGCGCAAGCCCTTTTTCCTCACTGCCCGATCTGCTTGAAGACACGATCCGCAGGTTCGGCGACAAACCGGCTTTTCACAATCTCGGCCACAGTATCAGTTTTAACGAACTGGATCGTCTTTCGCGCGATTTTGCGGCCTTCCTGCACGGACTCCGGGGTATCGCGCACGGCGACCGGATCGCCATCATGCTACCCAATCTGTTGCAATACCCGGTGGTGCTGTTCGGCATCCTGCGCGCCGGCCTGACGGTGGTTAACGTCAATCCGCTGTACACCGCTCGCGAACTGGAAGCCCAGTTGAAGGACTCGGGAGCCAAAGCCATCATCATTCTCGAGAATTTTGCCCGTATTCTGCAGGAGGTCCTGCCCAATACGCCGCTTGAACACGTCATCAGCACGCAAATCGGCGACCTGCTGCCCGTACCAAAACGTTGGATTGTCAATTTCGTCGTCAAACGGGTAAAGAAAATGGTGCCGGAATGGCACATTGACGACGCCGTGCCCTTGCTCACCGCGCTCAAACGCGGTGCGGCGAGCGAATTCAGACCATTCAAAACTGGGCGGGCAGACATCGCCTTCCTGCAATACACCGGCGGCACCACCGGCGTTGCCAAGGGCGCCATGCTGACCCACCATAACATGCTCGCCAATCTGGAACAAACCAGTCTGTGGATCTCCGGCAGCTTCAAGGAAGGCCGTGAAATTGCCATTGCGCCCTTGCCGATGTACCACATCTTCTGCCTGACTTCGACGCTGGCTTTCATGAAGTGGGGCAGCCTGACGGTGCTGATCACCAATCCGCGCGACCTGCCGGCCTTCGTCGAAGAACTCGGCCACTGGAAGTTCAGCGTGCTCACCGGTGTCAATACACTGTTCAACGGTCTGATGAATACCCCCGGTTTCGATCGTCTCGACTTTTCGGCGCTGAAAGTGGTGGTCGGCGGTGGCGCATCGGTACAGAAACCGGTCGCCGAGCGCTGGCAGAAAATCACCGGAACCTTCCTCACGGAAGCATATGGACTGACGGAAACTTCTCCGGGCGTCTGCTGCACGCTTCTCGGTACGCCCTGGAACGGCACCGTCGGCCTGCCCGTCTCCTCGACCGAAGTCTCGATCCGCGATGAAGCCTTCAACGAGTTGCCCTTATGGAATGGCGAAGGCGATATCGCCAGGCACACTGGCGAGATCTGTGTTTTCGGACCGCAGGTGATGCGCGGCTACTGGAACAATGCCGAAGAAACGGCGAAGATCATTGAACGCGGCTGGCTGAAAACCGGCGATGTCGGTCACATGGATGATAAAGGTTACATCACCATCACCGACCGCAAGAAGGACATGATTCTGGTGTCGGGTTTCAATGTCTACCCGAACGAGATTGAAAGCATTGTGATGATGCATCCGGGTGTGGCCGAATGCGCGGTAATCGGTGTGCCCGACAAAAGGTCAGGCGAGGCGGTCAAACTGATCATCGTGAAGAAAGACCCGACGCTGAACAAGGAGGACGTCATCAACTACTGCAAGACGCAACTCACCGGCTACAAGCGACCACTGCATATCGACTTCCGCGATAGCTTGCCAAAAACTCCCGTCGGCAAGATCCTGCGCCGCGAACTGCGCGACGAGAACCAGCAGGCAGCCGGTTGAGAAGGCAAGGTTTAAAACTTCACTACCCAATCACGAAGAACACCAGAATGGCGTAAAACTAGCCACTTCGCGGCATTTTCCAGCGTACGACTTCAGGCTTCGATTGAGTTGTCTCAAATACCCTCTGTCTGAACTACCTCTTCGTCTGCGCCTGGCGATCTGGGTTAGAATTACGCATGATGTTATCCAGTCAGCATCGCAAGAACAAAACCAGTAGCGCCGTTAAAAATCAACGCCAAGAGTTCCGCTGCCATGCCACAACCTTACTTTTTCATTCGTCCGATGCTGGCTGCCGACCGAAGCTGGGCAGCGCTTGACTGGCAGTCTGGTGCTCTCTTTAGCAACGATTGCACCGATCTTGAGCGCTGTTTTACCGAAGCGGCCGCTGCCCCTCTGGCCAGGCTGTTGCCGATGGTTGTGCCGATCAACCCGGAATGTATCGAACAGAGTGGATTTGTTGCTGAATTTGATGCCAAACAGGTCGTTTTCGTACTTCCTGCAGCCACTCTTGAAAATACTCAAACCCTGACACGCTGCAAGCAGCTTCGTTCCCAGGGTAATCGCTTCGGCCTGCACATCAACCGTGACGACCTTCTGCGGCAGGTACCGGTTGCTGCATTTGATTGTCTGTGGCTTGACGCCGCATTCGCCCGCCAGCATCTCCCGGCAATCGACCTGATCTATGCCAATGATGCCGGTTTCCGGAAGATCGCGACGAAGGTCGGATCGCATGAAATGTTCGGCTGGCTGACTGAGAAAAAGTTTGACTGGTGTGACAGCCATTTTCTGACGGTGCGCAACCCTCTTGCCGGCCCGGAACCCGACCTCACGCGCCTCAAGTTGCTCAAACTGTTGAACCTCGTCAGACAGGATGGCGACACACGCGAGATTGAGGGAATCTTTCGCGAAGAGCCCAAGCTGTCCTACAACCTGCTGCGTCTGGTCAATTCGGTTGCAGTTGGTGCTAGAACCAGGATCAGCAACTTTTCCCAGGCGATCGCCATACTCGGTCGTCGCCAGTTGCAGCGCTGGCTGCAGTTGCTGATTTATGCCGACAATCTGGCCAGTGGCAATGCACCCAACCCCCTGATGCAACTTGCCGCAGCGCGCGGCCGCCTGATGGAACTGCTGAGTGCGACCATCGAGCCAGAACCCGACATTCCTGACCTGAGCGACAACGCGTTCATGACCGGGCTGTTTTCCCTGCTTGACGTTCTGATCAATTTGCCGATGAAAGAGATTCTCAAGGAACTGCCCTTGCAGCCTGAGGTGGTGGACGCCTTGAACTCTACCGCCGACGACGGCATTCTCGGTCAGTTGCTTTCAGCAATCATTGCCGGTGAATCCGGTAGTTTTTCGGATGCAGAAGCGATATTTTCTGGCCTGGGGATCAGCCCGGCAATACACGCAAAATCACAGGTGACTGCCCTCTACTGGGCCGCCCGCATCAACATCGATAATCACGACTGATCTTATCGCGGCTCAGAACACTGAACGGCAAGCGCTGACAGCGCTAGCGCCAGAACAATCAGCGCAGGCGCTTCAAATGGCTACCGCAGCCGGCCCGGCAATCGCTTGCACCAAAACCTTTCACAGGGATTTCACCGGCGACTTGCTGATTGACGACGCATTCCGCAGCACCATGACGGCGCACCTCGCACACGCGGACACCCGGCGCGGCAAGCAGATAGTCGATATGCCAGTGCAATTTCTTTGCCCTTGCCAGATGACGACTCACCCGCGCCTCCAGATTGCGCAGCGCACTTCCGGTATAGGCGTAGAGTCCGGCTGGAAAGTCAAAGGTGCCCAGGCGGCCGACACACACACGTACCGGCGCTGCCACCTCGATCAGCAACTGGTAGGTTTGCGCTGTAGAAGGCCGATCAGCCGCCACAAAATGGATTGCTGCGGCGTTCGGTGCCGAAGCTCGACATCGGCCCGTGGCCGGGAATGAAGGCAACATCGTCGCCAAGCGGCCACAGTCGTCCACGGATTGAGGCAATCAGCGTATCGAAATCACCCTTCGGAAAATCCGTACGACCGATCGAACCCTGAAACAGAACGTCACCGACGATTGCCAGACGATCGCGCGCATTGAAGAAGACCAGGTGTCCGGGCGTATGCCCGGGACAGTGCAACACATCCATTTCGACATTACCAAAACGCACGCTATCGCCCTGTTCCAGCCAGCGATCCGGCGAAAAAGCGCGTACGCCAGGAAAGCCGAACATCCTGCTTTGCTGCGGCATGCCGTCAATCCAGAACTGATCTTCACGCTGCGGGCCTTCAATCGGCAAGGAGAGCTGATCGGCCAGTTCAGCAACGGCGCCGGCGTGGTCGATATGCCCATGCGTTACCAGGATCTTCTCCAGCACCACCCCGTTTTTTTTCACCGCCGCCAGTATGCGCGGGACGTCACCGCCCGGATCAACCACTGCCGCACGCTGCGTTTCATCACACCACAGGAGGCTACAGTTCTGCTCAAACGGCGTAACCGGTATGATCTGGAATTTCATTGACATAATTTTATCGCCTGCTAACCGGAAAAAGCGCAAAGTATAGCAGAGCCGGATTCCGTCTCGCCCGCTCTGGAGATCGATGAGAGTCGGCAACTCGCTAACCGGAAGGAAAATCACCCCATACGGCGTTTGATCGACAGTAGGTGTTCTCGATCATGCGAGCCCGATGAACGCGGCGGCGAGGGCAGCCAGTGACGAGAAGCGTCGGACGATATTTTTCGTAGCCGGTAGCATTAAATTACCGTTACGCGGAGAAAGAGCCACCTGATATGTTGAGCAATGGGCCTAGCTGCTGCATACTTCGCTTGAGCAGGGTATCAGTCGCCAGACTGGCGTATCTGATCACTGCGAAGCATCTATGCCGGGAGTACGCAATGGTCGTTCGTGTCGTGAGGCTGGGCACTGCGCGTAGCGAGGGTGAAGGTACTCGCATCGGAACGGTGCGTCGCCCGCCAAGGGGCGTACCCAAGTCCGAGTTTTCATCACGGAACTGGTACGACGTGTGGTTTCCTACTCTGGCGCCGAGTGTCGAAACCCTGAAATTGGGACTGGCAGCAGAAACCCCGGCGCAGTGGGCAACATTCGCAAGGACTTACCGGGCCGAGATGTCTGCTCCTGAAGCCAGACATGCTCTTGAGCTGCTCGCCGCGCTTTCGCATCAGAACAATTTTTCGGTTGGATGTTACTGCGAGACTGAAGCCCGATGTCATCGCTCGGTCCTGCGCGCACTGCTCACCGAGAAAGGCGCTTCAATCGAGCAGGCCGGATGATGAAGCGAATGACGCCCAACCCTGCCGGGAAGGTGAACAGGCCGCTGCAACGCGGTTTTATATTCGCTCGTGCCCAGTCCTGGACGAGCCCAGGCAGAAGTACGACAGCGGCGAACCGCTGTGAGCTTATCTGCGGCGACCCGAGCCGCCATGCGCCCCGAAGATAAAGGAGAGCGAAATGATCTTCGAGCAAATAGTCACAGGCGGATGTCAGTCCTATCTTGTCGGCTGCAGTGAGACTAGCGCGGCGGCGCTGATCGATCCGGAAATCAGCCAGATTGACCATTACATTGCCCTCGCCGCGCGGGATGGTTTGCGTATCCGCTACCTGATCGATACCCATACTCACGCCGACCATTTCTCGGCGACCAGGCAACTTGCACGGCAACTGGGTGTGCCGGTGGTGATGCACCAGGCGAGTTCGGCGCCCTTTGTGGACATGCGGATCGGTGATGGCGAGATGATCATCGTCGGGAAGTTGCGTTTTCAGGCGATCCACACGCCTGGCCACACGCGCGATTCATTGTGCCTGCGGGTCGAAGACCGGCTGTTCACTGGCGATACACTGCTGATCGGTGCGACTGGCCGTACCGACTTGCCGAGCGGCGACCCGGAGGCGCTTTATGACAGCCTGTTCAATCGCATTCTGCGCCTTGACCCTGATCTCAAGGTTTTCCCGGCGCACGACTACAAGGGTCGCCAGAGTTCGACGATCGGGCAGGAGATCGCCACCAATCCACGTTTGCAGAAGCGCGAACGAGCCGAATTCGTCGAGATGATGTGCAATCTCAATCTCTCCATGCCAACGCATGTCACCGAGGCGCTGCGCACCAACATGAGCGGTGGAAAATCGGTCGCGCAGTTGCTCGCCGAGGCCGCTGCTTGCGTGCCGTTCATGTCGCTCGAAGTGCTCAAGTCACACATTGAGGCCACGCAGGACGACTTGATCGTGCTTGACGTGCGCGAGCGCGACGCTTATGAATCAGGCCATATTCCCGGAGCATGGGTGCTTCCCCGCGGCCAACTGGAATTGCGGGTCAACCAGGAGTTGCCTGACCCGACCCGACGCATCCTCACCTGTTGCGAACTAGGCTATGTATCGACGCTGGCCGCGTCTACCTTGCGCGAGATGGGCTTCCTGCACACGGTGGCACTCGACGGCGGGATGAAAGCCTGGCGCGAGGCAGGCTATCCGGTCAAAGCGGGGCGCGAACCGTAATCAGTCGACTGGGCGTGGATTGGAACGCTCGTTCAGGAATACGGTCGAAATGAAGCGTACAACGGCCTGCCGGTGGTTTGCAGGACTTGACCACCTGCTGGCAAGACTTTAGAGCAGGTTTCGTCAGGTGAAGCATAACTTCGCTGGTCATTAAACGCTTCCCCCACAATGATCATTAAGGAGAAAACCATGGGACTTCATATTGGCGACGAAGCGCCGGATTTCAGCGCCCCGACAACCGAAGGCACGATTCGCTTCCATGAATGGATCGGTGACAGTTGGGTCATCCTGTTCTCACACCCGAAGGACTTCACTCCCGTCTGCACCACTGAACTCGGTTACCTCGCCCGCCTGAAGCCGGAATTCGACAAGCGCAACACCAAGGTCATCGGCCTGTCGATTGACAGTGTCGACGACCACCATCGCTGGGCAGGCGACATCGCTGAGACGCAGGGCTCGCCACTTAATTACCCGCTGATTGGCGATACCGAGCTCGTCGTCGCCAAGCTTTATGACATGATCCATCCGAACGCCAGCGGCAACGCAGCCAGTCGAAGCGCAGTGGATAATGCGACCGTACGCTCGGTGTTCCTGATCGGACCGGACAAGAAGATCAAACTCACGATGACCTATCCAATGAGCGCCGGACGCAACTTCGATGAAGTGCTGCGCGCGCTCGACGCCGTCCAGCTCAACGCGAAGCACACCGTGGCCACGCCGGTTAACTGGCGACCGGGCGAGGATGTGATCATCCCGACCTCCGTTTCCGATGAAGCGGCCAGGGCCAAGTACCCAAACGGCTGGAAAACACTCAAACCCTATCTGCGCATCGTATCGCAACCAAAGTAAGTCTGAACATTTCCGGGCATGGCAAGCCATCGCCCGGTTACTCAGCAAAGCGTGTCGGCCTTGGACGAGATACACCAATCCCGTATCCGGGATTGATGGCTTCGTTCATCGCAACAACGGAGCGGCCGATTGCAAGGCGCTGATCACATCTGGTTTGGCCTGGCAGCACGACAAGCAGTATGCGTAGTCGAAGCCAGAAGAAAAGCGAGTGATACCTTCCTTTGGCCGATGAATAAGCGGGAAGCGAGCGTGTAGGGTATTGCGCGATGCTGAGCCTGTGCCGCCGCCCCGGGAATTCAGGCATCACAGGATAAATGACTTGTCATGGGCACGTGGTGTACAACGCGGGCAGGATAGGCAAGAAACCAATAAAGCCTGAGAGGGTTTCTGGTGCTCTTCTGGCGGAGAGGGCGGGATTCGAACCCGCGGTAGACTGACGCCTACACACGCTTTCCAGGCGTGCGACTTAAACCACTCATCCACCTCTCCCGAAGAGGGCGCATTCTAGCAGAAGCACACCCGATCAACAAATCAGGAAACGATTCGTGAACATCGATCAGCCACACAGCAGGCCATTCAGTTGACAGACATCCTGACGGACATAGGCCAGCAGAATCCACAGCCAGAAGAGAATGAAGAAGGCAATGAATGGGACGTACTTGTCTGCAACCACTTTCGGCGTCATGAAGCGTGTCGCCGAAATTACCGGGCGCGTAATGATGCGAAACAGTTGATAGACAAAGTTTTGCTCTCGCGTGCCGCCGGCAAGCAAATACAATGCACCCTGCGCCAGAAGAAACATGCCGGCAATTTCAGCCAGTGCGCGCAGGACAGAGAGAATTTGAAGTTCGATACCCGGCATCGACTTGATTCGAAATGGCTGGATAGCGCTATCAGTCTTCCCCCTCGGAGACACCGTATTCCTGGTCCAGCGCATTCATGTATCTGGCGTAGAACCAGATAATCAACACATAGATGATCAGTGATCCCTGGGCACCCATGTAAAAGCCGAGTGGAAATCCGAAAATTTTAATCCCGCTGAGTTCACGGGCGTAGTAGCTGACAACGAAGGTCACCACAAACCATAGGGCCAGGAGAATTACAGTAATGCGCAGTGATCGCTGCCAGTATTGCGTGTGCTTTGTCGTCAGTTGCATCGGAAACTCCTCAGTTAATTTTACGCACCCCCCGAGGATGCGGGTCAGTGACCGGAGAAGTCCGGGGAACGGACGCTCTCGACGAAGTTCATGGTCTCGGTGCTTGGCGGATCAGTGAACAGACTGACAACGATGATGGTTAAAAACCCGACAGCAACGCCCCAGATCCCGGCCGATGTCGACTGTATTCCCAGCCAGGGCTCCATTCCGATGCCATGAATGCCGAGCCATGGAATGGCGTTGTACTGTACGCGCACCATGTAGTACAGCGTGACGAGCAAGCCAAGTACCATGCCGCTGATGGCTCCTGGCTTGTTGGCTCGCTTCCAGAAAATTCCGAGTACCAGTGCCGGAAAGAAAGCCGCACCGGCCAGTGAAAACGCCCAGGCCACCATAAACAGAATGGTGGCTGGTTTCTGGGAGGCCACCATCGCCGCCAGCACGGCAACAACGAGCAGCAGGGTCTTGGAAACAACCAGCCGCCACTGTGTCGTGGCCTGCGGTCGGAAGACCTTGTAATAGGCATCATGCGAAAGGGCGTTGGCAATCGTCAGCAACAACCCGTCTGCCGTCGACAGGGCGGCAGCCAGCGCACCCGCTGCGATAAGTCCGGAAATGACATAAGGCAAACCGGCGATTTCGGGTGTCGCCAGCACAATCACATCCGGATTGAGCGAAAGTTCGGCGAGTTGCAGAATACCGTCGCCGTTGATATCCTCGATCGACACCAGTCCCACCTTACCCCATGCGCCAATCCAGCCTGGTAATTGAGCAATTCTCGAACCGACAAGATTCGAGTAGATCTCGTACTTGGCAAAAACAGCATAGGCGGGGGCAGTCAGATAGAGCCCCAGAATGAACAACAGGGACCAGAAAACTGAACTGCGCGCTGCACGCACGCTGGGCGTCGTGTAATAACGCATCAGGACGTGCGGCAAGGCCGCCGTCCCCACCATCAGACAAAACACCAGGGCAATAAAATTGATTCGTACCGTATTGCTCGCGACTTCATCGATACCCGGAAAGGCTTCGGCATGACGGGTTAGTTCGCTGCCGCGCTGAGTGGCCTGCCGCATCAACGAATCCCAGTGTTCACGAGCAGCATCGGCATTCTTCGGCAATTCCCGGCGTTGACGTTCAAGCGCAAAGACATCACGCATTTGGGCGTTGCTGTTCTTCAACTGGTCAATTTGCGCAGAAATAATGCGCTTCTCTACAGCAAGCGATCCTGGCAGGCCGCTGATTCGTTCAGCAAGCTCATCGGCACGCACAAGAAAAAGTCGCCGCACATCGATCTCGGCGGGGTCGTTGGAAATCCGCTGCTCAAGCAACTCGATTTTCTGCAACACCTGACCATACATGATCTGCGGTACGGGTACGCCTGTCACCTTGTACGAAAGCATCGTTACCGGTGCGAGATAAGCGACAATCAACACCAGATACTGTGCAACCTGCGTCCACGTCACCGCACGCATGCCGCCGAGAAAGGAGCAGACCAGAATTCCGGCCAGACCGACAAAAACACCAATCTCGAACTGCAAGCCGACAAAGCGGCTAGTAATGACGCCGACGCCGTAAATCTGTGCGACCACGTAAACAAAGGAGGCCAGAACCGTCGCAAAGACGCCGACCAGGCGCGCCGCATGACCGCCATAACGGGCACCAAGAAAGTCAGGAATGGTGTATTGACCGAAACGCCGCAGATAGGGAGCAAGCAACAGCGCGACCAGCACGTAACCGCCGGTCCAGCCCATCACGTAAGCCAGCCCCTGGTAGCCCGTGAGATAGAGCGTGCCCGCCAGTCCTATGAATGATGCGGCGCTCATCCAGTCAGCGCCGGTGGCCATGCCATTGAATATGGCCGGGATGCGTCGACCGGCGACGTAATACTCGGACACGTTCGACGTCCGCGCCAGTACGCCGATGGTGGCGTACAGTATGATGGTCAGAAAAAGGAAAGCGTAGCCAATCCAGCGTGGCGGCATACCATGCTGCTCAAGGACGCCCAATGCCAGTACGAATGCAAAAAAACTGCCCGCATAAAGCGCGTAGTTGCGACGCATTCGAACGGAAGAATCAGTCATCTGGCCGGATAAGAAGCAAGTTGCGCGCGCGACCGATGCCCGTTACAGGCTCTCATACAAGCGACGACGCGCTTTCTCCATTTTAAGGAAACTGCCCGGAGAATCAGCACCCTGTTGAATTGCGGCGGCAATCACTACCTGCAACAGCCTGGCCGTCGCGTAAGCATCGGAAACGGCGTTATGTCGCAAGAAGTTGTCGATACCAAAAAGCTCGAGCCAGTCATCAAGTTCAACCCGGGTACCAATCTGGAAATCGAATAGACCGGGAAGTACCCACGCCAGATCGATCCATGTCTGCCCGAGCTCCATTCCGAGATAGTCACCCATCGCCTTTTCAATCATCGACTGATCAAAAAAGGCGTGATAGGCGACCAGCGGTGATTTGCCTATATACCGGAGAAAGGCAAGCAGTGCTTCAACCGGATCCATTCCTGCACTCTGTGTCAGGCCGCCAATGCCATGAATCAGGATGTTCTCGTTGCTGCTGACTTGGTCCTGGCGCAACACGACCTGAAAGGCATCCTTGAAATCGATTTTTCCATCGACCAGCGCCATTGCACCAATCGAGATCAGATGATCCTTGTCCGTATCGAGTCCGCTGGCTTCAATATCGACAATGACATATCGGCTATGCATGTGCGAGCAGTCCAGATCGACCGCAGGCAACTGCTGCCATGCCTTGATGACCTCTTGTTGCTCAGGCGAGAGAATGACCTCCTGCTGCGCATTGTGGCTTGCGAAAATTCTTGAAAACCAGGCCATGATCAAAACTTGTGATCAAGTTTGAGACGCTGCTGAAGCTTGCGCGCCTGGCGGAACGCCTCTTTCAGGATGCGGCGATCAACTTCGTTGAGATCGTCTGGCCGGATCAGATTATCGCCAGCACGACCTTGCGTCTGCTCCGCGTACTGATGGCGCAAACGCAGAAGCTGGATAAAGTTGAACGCATCGACCCCAGCCGCTGCCTCGTCAGGTGAAATATTCATCAAAGGCGCTGACAGCTTGATGCGTTGCACGGTGTTGGTTGCCGATACATCATGCCCCATGGCAAACACCCGTGCCGCGTCGATAAAAAGCCGCGCACCATACTTTTTGAGGTCGATGGTTCCCGGGTGTTCGGGATCGGCGTCCGTCAAGAAATCGCGAATCATGCCGAGCGGTGGCAGAACAGAAAGAGCGTTGCCCGCCAGCATGCGCAGAAACAGCGGGTTGTTGCGCGTCTGCCGCAACAGCGACAGACGCATGCGGTTGGCTAGATTGAACTTGCCGTACAGCGGCCTGAAGTCAAAGAAGATCGTCGAATTGAGCAGCGCCTGCGGCTCCGGCGTACGAATCCATTGATCGAACTTCTCTTCCCACTCCTCCAGCGTCAGGCACAGGTTCGGGTTGCTGGCCATGATATTCCCGGTGCACGACGGGAAGCCGCACTGGTCGAGATCGGCATTGACGTCGCGCGCGAACTCCAGCAGCAGCAGTTGGGTCTGCTCACGATCCATGATGTCGGTACAGATATAGACAATCCCGTTGTCCTGATCGGTACTGAAGGTTTGCTCGTCGCGCCCTTCGGAACCGAAGGACAACCACGTCCATTCAATGCCATAGAGGTCGTGCTTGTCGAGATTGAGCTCGATGATGCGGCGGGTCAGCGTATCGTTCAGCGCCGAAATGAACTGGGTGATCTGCTCGGCACCGACGCCCTGTGCCAGCATGTTGAGCGAAAGCTGGCGAACATCCTTGCTGGCCAGCAGCAGCATGTCGATACTGGTCGCCGAATCAATGGTTTGACGAATCTGGCGCAGCCCGACGCGCTGCAGCGTAAACAGGTCGCGCTCAGAGACGACACCCTTCAGACACCCGCCCTCGTCGACCGCCAGCACATGACGCACCCCATGCTTGGCCATGGCCAGAGCCGCGTCATAGGCATTGGCGGCAAACGGCAAGGCGCGCGGATAATGCGTCATCACCGAATGAATCGGATTTTCGAGCGGGATTCCCGGCAGGACGACACGTTTGAGAACATCGGAATGGGTGAAGATACCCACCGGCTGCTGGTCGGTATCGACAATGATCATCGAGCCGATATTGCGATTGGCCATCAGTTCGATGGCCACCTTGATCGGCGTATCCGGCGTGACCGAGACGGGATCCTTGTGAATGATCGACGCCAGTGGCGAATTCATCGTCTGCTGCTCGGCAACATGCTGCGAGAACTGTTGTTGCAACTGCTGGCGAGACTGGCTGAGCAAACTTGCGAGGTACTGGGTACAGAAGAGATTGAGCACCGAACTCTTGTGCATTAGCTGGAAGAAAATCTCGGCCGTCAGTTCGTAGCAGAAAACATCCTCAAGCGCCGAATAAATGCTCGTCGAGGAACGCTGTGCTGCCACCGACCCGATCGAAAACCCCTCGCCCGGCCCCAGCGTCAGCGCTGTCTGTTCATTCGCACTGCCCTCCCCCGCCCGACGAACGAGAACCTTGCCACGCTGCAAAATGCGAAAGATCCGCACCACGCCGGTTTCCGGCGAAACTATCAGGGAACCCTGGGGATAATAGGCAAGCCTGACGTTTTCTCCAAGAAACTGCAGCGCATCCGGTTCCATGCGATCAAACGGCGGGTAAGAATGCAGAAACTCGATCGTTGCCGAAACCAGCAACTCCGTCGCACTATTGTTCATCCCTTCTCCTTGCTCGTCATACACACCAAGAGTGCTTGATACTTAACCTTCAGTGCAAATGTTCAGGCCGGCACACATGATATGTGCCGGCCTGAAGAGCGGTCTTTAGCTGCCGCCTGGTCATGCTAAATGCATCGTTTGTCAACCCGTTAACCGGGCGATGCATGCCTCCTCAACCCAAACAAAATCAATGGCCTCTCAACTGCTCGAGAATCGCCGGATTTTCCAGTGTCGAAACGTCTTGCGCGACTGTCTCGCCCTTGGCCAGTGAGCGGAGCAGGCGACGCATGATCTTGCCGGAACGCGTCTTCGGCAGGTTCTCGCCAAAGCGAATATCTTTCGGCTTGGCAATCGGCCCGATTTCCTTGCCGACGTGATCCTGAAGTTCCTTGATCATCTTGGCGGCCGCCTCACCCACCGGACGCGCGCCCTTGAGCACGACGAAGGCGCAGATTGCCTCGCCGGTCAGATCGTCGGGACGACCGACGACAGCAGCCTCGGCGACCTTCGGATGCGAAACCAGCGCCGATTCGATTTCCATCGTACCCATGCGGTGACCGGAGACATTCAGCACATCGTCAATACGGCCGGTGATGGTGAAGTAACCGGTATTGATGTCGCGCACCGACCCGTCGCCGGCGAGATACAGCTTGCCGTTGAAATCATTCGGGTAATAGGAGTTCTTGAAACGATCCGGGTCATTCCAGATATTGCGGATCATCGACGGCCAGGGTTTCGTAACGACCAGCAAGCCACCCTTGCCCCAATCGAGCTCGGTACCGGTTTCATCGACGATGGTCGCCTGAATGCCCGGGAAGGGCAGCGTGCACGAACCCGGCACCATCGGCGTCACACCGGGCAACGGGGTGATCATGTGACCGCCGGTTTCCGTCTGCCAGAAGGTATCGACAATCGGGCAACGACCCCCACCCACATCGTTGTAATACCACATCCAGGCCGCCGGATTGATCGGCTCACCGACCGTACCCAGCAGGCGCAGCGAGGACAGGTCGTAATTGGTCGGCGAGACCGCCGGATTGGTATCTGAGGCCTTGATCAGCGAGCGGATGGCGGTCGGTGCGGTGTAGAAGATGGTGACCTTGTGATCCTGAATCATCTTCCAGAAACGGCCGGCGTCGGGATAAACCGGAACCCCCTCGAAGACCATCTGGGTACCACCACAGGCCAGCGGGCCGTAAGTGATGTAGGTGTGGCCGGTCACCCAGCCGATGTCGGCGGTACACCAGAAGAGATCGTTCGGCTTCAGGTCAAAAGTCCACTTCATGGTCAGAATGGCATGCAACAGGTAACCACCGGTCGAGTGTTGAACGCCTTTCGGCTTGCCGGTAGAACCGGAGGTGTATAGCAGGAACAGCGGATGCTCGGCTTCGACCCACTCTGGCTCGCACACGTCGGACTGGCCGGCGATCACGTCATCCCACCAGACATCGCGACCGGCTATCATATTGCAGGGGCCGCCCGTGCGCTTGAACACGATCACCGTCTTGATTGTCTCGCAGCCGCCGAGAGCTATACCTTCATCGACAGCAGGCTTGAGCGGAAGCTTCTTGCCGCCACGACACTGCTCGTCCATGGTTATCACGGCAACGGCACCGGCATCGTTGATCCGGTCGCGTACCGATTGCGCCGAGAAACCGCCGAACACCACCGAGTGAATGGCACCGATGCGGGCACAGGCCTGCATGGCCACCACGCCCTCGATACCCATTGCCATATAGATAATGACGCGGTCGCCCTTCTTGATGCCTTTGGCGCGCAGACCGTTGGCCAACTGACTTACTTTGGCCAGCAGGACCTTGTAAGTCATTTTCTTGACTTCGCCGTCGTCGGTTTCAGAAATGATCGCCACCTTGTCGCCAAGGCCGGCTTCAATGTTACGGTCCAGGCAGTTGTAGGAGGCGTTCAGCGTGCCGTCGGCAAACCACTTGAAGAAAGGCGCATTGGACTCATCGAGCACTTGCGTGAAGGGCTTCTTCCAGCTCACATGCTCACGGGCCAGACGAGCCCAGTAGCCCGTATAATCGTTGGCCGCTTCGGCACACAATGCCTTGTAAGCATCCATGCCGGAAATCGTTGCCTGCTTGACAAACTCGGCAGACGGCTGAAAAAGCTTGACAGACTCAATCTCGGACATATTCCATCTCCTGTGCAGCGTTCAAAAGAGGTTTGTCAGATCGATGCGGGTGCACCGAAACAAACCGCATCAACTATTCACAACCCGGCGAGGCGGGAAGGCACAAAACGCCTTTATCCAGTCAAGAAATGACGTGAATGGGTGTGGATTAGATGCTCATTATCTTACACATCACTTACAAAATCATTCTTGGCAGGACGATTGCATTCCAAAATTAAAGCGCCGGCTCAAAGTCGAAAAAGGCGGTCTGTGCTTAACAAGCAATCGCCAAACCAGGCTTTACTGCCGCACTGTGAGTCTGTGAAATCATCATTACTGCCTTTTTTCGCGCTCACCCCGGCGGAAGCCGGGGTCCAGCTTGTTATCCCATTTTTTTCGGATACCAGACGAAGGTACTGGATTCCGTCTATTGCCGGAATGAGCGCGAAGCCTGGCCTCGGGCCACGGTTTGGGGGTGTTTATCCATTGATTCACCGCTGCTGAGCCTCGTTGCCTCTCTTCAGCGAGCGGCTCAAGCGCGCTATCAATGCAAGGATTGATTGATGATAAAATTCCCGACTGCACACCCTATCTCCGTCAATGATCGCGACGAAGACCTCAACGTACAAGATACCCCACTGTCCCTGCCCTGAAACCTTTGATAGAAAGCCTGAAATGACCAACATTCGCCAGGAAGATCTGATCCAGAGCGTCGCCGATGCCTTCCAGTACATCAGCTACTACCACCCGCTCGATTTCATCACGGCGCTGGGCGAAGCCTACGAGCGCGAAGAATCGCCGGCCGCCAAGGATGCGATTGCGCAGATCCTGACCAACTCGCGCATGTCGGCTGAAGGCCACCGCCCGATCTGCCAGGACACCGGCATCGGTATGGTGTTTCTCAAGGTGGGCATGGACGTGCACTGGCCGGATGCCACCATGAGCCTGCAGGAGATGGTCAATGAGGGCGTGCGCCGTGCCTACGCCGACCCGGACAACCCGCTGCGCGCCTCGGTGCTCGCTGATCCCTACGGCACGCGCAAGAACACCAGGGACAACACCCCGGCCGTCGTGCATTTCGAAATCGTTCCCGGCCACCATGTCGAAGTCATTTGCGCGGCCAAGGGCGGCGGCTCCGAGGCCAAGGCCAAGTTTGCCATGCTCAACCCCTCCGACGACCTCGTCGACTGGATTATCAAGACTGTGCCGACCATGGGCGCCGGCTGGTGCCCGCCCGGCATTATTGGTGTCGGCATCGGTGGCACGCCGGAAAAAGCCATGCTGATGGCCAAGGAATCGATCATGGCACCGTGCAACATGCACGAACTGAAGGCAAAAGCCGCCTCCGGCGAAAAACTCTCGCGCACCGAAGAACTGCGCCTTGAGATCTACGAGAAGGTCAACGCCCTCGGCATCGGCGCGCAAGGCCTTGGTGGCCTCACGACCGTGCTCGACGTCAAGGTGCTCGACTTCCCCTGCCACGCCGCCAACCTGCCGGTGGCGCTGGTTCCCAACTGCGCTGCGACGCGCCATATCCACTTCCATCTCGACGGCTCCGGCCCGGCCAGACTCGAACCGCCAAAGCTCTCGGACTGGCCGAACGTGACCTGGACGCCGGATCTCAAGTCGGCTACGCGCGTCGATCTCAATACCTTGACCAAAGCCGAAGTCGCAGCGTGGACGCCCGGCCAGAAACTGCTGCTCAACGGCAAGATGCTGACCGGCCGCGACGCCGCGCACAAGCGCATCGCCGACATGCTGGCCAAGGGCGAAAAACTGCCGGTCGACTTCACCAACCGCGTCATCTACTACGTCGGCCCGGTCGATCCGGTACGCGACGAAGTCGTTGGCCCGGCCGGCCCGACAACGGCCACGCGCATGGACAAGTTCACGCGCATGATGCTGGAAAAAACCGGCCTCATCTCGATGGTCGGCAAATCCGAGCGTGGCCCCGCAGCCATCGCGGCAATCAAGGACAACAAGTCGGCCTACATGATGGCCGTCGGCGGCGCTGCCTACCTCGTCGCCAAGGCCATCAAGTCAGCCAAGGTCGTCGGCTTTGCCGATCTGGGAATGGAAGCCATCTACGAGTTTGACGTTCAGGACATGCCGGTCACCGTGGCCGTCGATTCAAACGGCACGGCGGTACACACCACAGGCCCGAAAGAATGGCAGATCAAGATCGGCAAGATTCCTTATTCCGAGCCTGTCGCCCACTGATTCCCGACACGCATCGCGAACGAAGCCGGCCGCGTGCCGGTTTTGTTTTTTCGAGACCGACATGAAGCACCTCGCCGCCACCATTGCGCTCGGCCCGTTTTTTTTCTTGCAGGGTCATTACGTCCGTCACGTCACGCCTGTCCTGCCGGAGCCGCCGGGCGCGCGCGATGGCACGCACGGCCATGGCCCGCCGCTGCGTCTGCTGATTGTTGGCGATTCCGCTGCCGCCGGTGTCGGCGCGGCATCGCAGGACGAAGGACTGTGCGGTCAGCTTGTTGCCTCGCTTGCGCCGCATTTCAGGGTTTCATGGAAGCTGATCGCCAAAACAGGGGCAACAACGAACGATACCCTGCGCCTCCTCGGCAGTGCAGCGCCTGAATCCTATGACGTGGTTGTAAGCTCGCTCGGAGTCAATGATCTGACCTCCGGCTACCCGCGCTGTGCATGGCTAAGGCAGCAGGCGGATCTGATTCGCTTGCTGCAAGGCAAGTTCGACGCGCGACTGATGCTGCTTTCCGGCCTGCCGCCGATGCACCTTTTTCCCGCGCTTCCGCAGCCCTTGCGCTGGTACATGGGCGAAGGCGCCAGGCACTTTAACCGGGGCTTGCACCGGCTGGTGCTGGCGAACGATAACTGCCACGTCTTTTCGGTCGAGGTGTCGCGCAGGATGGATGAACTCCAGGCGGAGAGCTTTGCCACGGACGGTTTTCATCCCGGGCCGGTCTTCTACACGGCTTGGGCGGAGCATCTGGCCGAGCAGATCGTCAAGCGCTGGCGTGCGGATGCACTGTAAGGAACGAAATCAATTCATTCTGAATTATCATGAACTGCTTTGTAATCTCACCAGTGGCTGAAAAAATCCCACATCGTGGCCCTGGGCCAGGCTTCGCGCTCCTTCCGGCGTAAGCCGGAACCGGGTTTTGGAGCACCGACTGGGTCCCGGCTTGCGCCGGGACGACGGTTTCGGGAATTGACCGATGCATTCGTGCTATTGACCTGCCGTGAGCGGCAAGAAAGTCGCGACTTGCTTGCAGCATAAGATAAAATGGCGCCCCATGAAGCCTCATCTCCCTGTTTCCCACATTGTAAGCTACCTGCAAATCAAGGCCTTGGCCGCATGATAGGCGTTTTCGACAGCGGTCTGGGAGGGCTCTCGGTACTCGCGGCCATCGCCCAGGCCTTGCCGTGCGCCGACCTCGTTTACCTCGCCGACACGGCGCACGTTCCCTGGGGCGACAAGGACGATAGCTTCATCCGTCAGCGCGTTCTCAAGATAGGGCACCACCTTGTAGATCAGGGCTGCACGGTGATCGTTGTCGCCTGCAATACGGCCACCGCCACCGCCGTCGCCGCGCTGCGCGAAACGCTGCCCGACATTCCCGTGGTCGGCGTCGAGCCCGGCATCAAGCCGGCCGCAGCGGCCTCGAAAAGCGGCCGCATCGCGGTGCTGACCACCACGGCAACCGCACGCAGCGAGCGGCTCTCCCGCCTCATCCGGCAGCACGCCGGAACGGTTCAGGTCGACATCCTGCCCTGCCCCGGCTGGGCCACCCGGGTCGAAACCCTGCACCTCGATGACTCCGGCTTTGCCGAGACCGCCCGCCTCCATCTGGCCCCGACCCTTGCTGCGGGCGCCGACCAGATCGTCCTCGGCTGCACGCACTACGCCTTTCTGGCGCCGGTACTTGCAGCCATCGTTGCCGGTCAGGCCACGCTGCTCGATGTCGCCGACGCCGTTGCCCGCCAGTGTGTTCGTCTGGCCGGGGCTTGCGCTTTCGGCCATGGCCAGTTGACCCTGCTCGCCACCGCGCAACCCGAGCGCCTGCAAGTCGCGCTTCCCGCACTCGGTCTGCACCGGCTGGCCACACGGCTGGCAGCCTCGGCGCGCCTGACGACGGCCTGAGTGCATTCATGCCGAACAGGAAACGTGTAGCCATTATCGGCGGCGGGCCGGCCGGTCTGATGGCGGCCGAAGCGATCAGCCTTGCAGGCGCGGCGGCCAATATTCACGTCGATCTCTTCGAAGCCATGCCATCGCTTGCCCGCAAGTTCCTGCTGGCCGGCAAGGGCGGCATGAACATCACGCATTCCGAGCCAAACGCCGCATTCCGGTCCCGTTACGGCACACGACAGGATCGCATCGCACCGCTACTTGATCGCTTCGGGCCGGAAGCCTTGTGCGAATGGATACATGGGCTGGGCATCGACACCTTTGTCGGGTCGTCCGGACGGGTCTTTCCCACCGGCATGAAAGCCGCACCGCTGCTACGCACCTGGCTGCACCGCTTGCGTGCGGACGGCGTGCACATTCACGTCCGCCATCGTTGGTGCGCCATCGAGCGGCAGGCCGACGGCATTTACTCGCTGTGCTTTGATACCCCGAAGGGCGAACAGCGCTGCACAGCCGACGTCGTCGTTCTGGCGCTTGGCGGCGGCAGTTGGGCAAAGCTCGGTTCGGACGGGCGCTGGGTGGCCCTGCTCGAACAATCCGGCGTTCCGGTTGCCCCGCTACGCCCGTCCAACTGCGGATTCGACGCAGGCTGGAGCAAGCATCTGCGCGAACGCTTTGCCGGCCAGCCGGTGAAACCGGTCGCGGCGTCCTTTACCGATGCCGCAGGCGGGGTGCATCGGCAGCCGGGCGAATTCATGATCACCGAGTACGGCGTCGAAGGCGGCCTGATCTACGCCCTTTCGGCGCCGCTGCGCGACAGCATTGAGCAGACCGGCAGCGCCACGCTTACACTCGACCTGCTGCCCGGCCACACGCTCCAGCGCGTGACCGACGAAGTGGTGCGCCCACGCGGCTCGCGTTCGCTATCCAGCCATCTGCAAAGCCGCCTCGGCCTGAAGGGCGTCAAGACGGCTCTGCTGAACGAATGCATTGCGCGTGAGGATTTTTCCGATGCGCACAGGCTGGCTGTCTTCATCAAGGCGCTGCCGCTGCGCCTGATCGCGCCGCGCCCGCTGGACGAAGCGATCAGCAGCGCCGGTGGAGTCGTGTTTGAAGCGCTCGATGAACACCTGATGATCCGCCATCTGCCCGGTGTCTTCTGCGCCGGTGAAATGCTCGACTGGGAAGCGCCGACCGGCGGCTACCTGCTCACCGCCTGTTTTGCCAGCGGCCATGCGGCCGGGCTGGGTGCCCTGGCCTGGCTGCAATCCATGCAGCGCACATGCCAGCCTTCTGCAATAATTTAGGGAGCCGCCGATCAAGTGTCAAAACGTCATTCCGTCAAAAGCCGGAATCCCGAAAATTCAAGGCACTGGACACCGGCTTTCGCCGGTGTGACGGCGTATTCAGCGTTTCCTTAGCCGCCAACCCGAGACCATCCCGAATGAATAAACCCGCCAACCCCACCGTCCACGAGTATGCGGCCTGGATTCTGGCCGTATTGAGCATCTTCTTTGTCCTCCAGTTTCGCTTGCTGCCGGCGCTGATTGCCGGCTTGCTGGTTTATGAGCTGGTGCGAGCGCTTGTTCCGCTCTTTGCCCGTCATCTGTCGACCGGCCGCGCCAAGGGCCTGGCGGTCGGCCTCGTCGTGCTGCTGGTCGTCGGTCTCGTTACGGCCGCTGTCTTCGGCATCATGGGCTTCATGAAAAGCGAAGGCGGCAGCCTTCCGGCGCTGCTCGCCAAGATGGCCGATATTCTGGAAAGTTCGCGCGCGACGCTGCCGCAGTGGCTGGCCCATTTCCTGCCGAGCAGTACCGAGGGCATCAGCGAAAAGCTCGGCCAATGGCTGCGCGAACACGCGGTCGAGCTGCAACAGATCGGCAAGGAAACCGGCCACAAGCTGGCGCACGTGCTGATCGGCATGGTGATCGGCGCCATGGTTTCGCTACGCGAAGCCTTCGCCAATGACAGCACCGCTCCGCTGAGCAGGGCGCTGGCCGAACGCGTTTTCCGGCTGGGCGAGGCCTTTCGCCGCATCGTCTTTGCCCAGGTCCGCATCTCGGCGATCAATACCGTGTTTTCCGCCTTCTATCTGGCTCTCGTGCTGCCGCTGTTCGGGGTCAATCTGCCGCTCACCAAGACGATGATCGTCGTCACCTTCATCGCCGGCCTGTTGCCGGTGATCGGCAACCTGATCTCCAATACGATCATCTTCGTCGTCAGTCTGGCGCACTCGCCGCTGGTGGCGGTATCGTCGCTCGGCTACCTCGTCGTCATTCACAAGCTGGAATACTTCCTCAACGCGCGCATCGTCGGCGCGCAGATCAGCGCCAGGGCTTGGGAACTGCTCACCGCCATGCTGGTCATGGAAAGCGCCTTCGGCCTCGCCGGACTGGTGGCCGCGCCCATATGCTACGCTTGGCTGAAAGACGAACTCAAACAACGCGGGCTGATCTGATGCAAATCTGGGTCGATGCCGATGCCTGCCCAAAGGTCATCAAGGAGATACTTTTCCGTGCGGCAACACGCACAAAAATTTCGCTGACGCTGGTTGCCAACCAGACACTGCACGTGCCGCCCTCGCCTTTCATACGCAGCGTGCAGGTGCCGGACGGTTTCGATGTGGCCGACAACGAGATCGTCAAGCGGCTGAGCGCCGGCGATCTGGTGATCACCAGCGACCTGCCGCTTGCCGCCGAAGTCATCGAGAAAGGCGGCCACGTCCTCAGCCACCGCGGCGAATGGTTTTCGGCCGCTAACATCCGGCCATTGCTCAACATGCGCGACTTCATGGACAACCTGCGCGCCAGCGGCGTGCAAACCGGCGGACCGCCGCCGATGAGCCAGAGCGAACGGCAAGCCTTTGCCGGTCATCTGGATCGTTTCCTGGCCAGCCACACCTGAGCGCTTGAATTGGGCGTCATTTGCCCCTTTGCCGGATCGTTCTTGGCAACACAGAGGCTGTGAATCAATGGAAAACACCTTCCAAACCGTGGCCCGAGGCCAGGCTTCGCGCTCATTCCGGCGCAAGCCGGAATCCAGTAGCCTAAACAGGAGATACATCACTTTCGGAGTTGGAGGTGTCACTATTTTTGGATGCCACTAAGGCTTTTTTGGCCTTTTGAGCCAGTTTCGTCCTGCGTCGCATCGCTTCAGCTTCGATCAGTTGTTCAAGAGAGCGAACCTCCGTCGGCGCCGAACGATTGAAGCGTTTGAAATAGCATCCGACGATGAACTCATGAAGCGGCACTTTCCACGGCTCCTGCTTTTGATTCGCAAGTGAGCCCATTTTCTTGGGGTTCATTCCCAGTTCGCGGGCCATCTGGATGTGCGCGTGACTCAGTTTGAATCGCCGCCTGGCCTCGATCCAAGGTTGGAGTTTCAGAAGGGTGTTTTTCATCCTGACGCGCTCAACTCAAGGAAGGTGCATCGATGGCTGGATAACTGCGTAAATGTTTCCATTCCGAGCTCCGCGCCCACTGGAACTACAAGTCAACATCATAATCCTGGGTGTATCCCGCCTCGCGGAAGTAGCGGATAATTTCAAGGCTTGAAACCCCCAATGCCTCCGACCACTGTGTTGATAACTCGACTGGGTTGGTGGTGGCCAGATGGCTCCGCTTGGAAATGTTGTTCATCACGTCATCAACCTGAGTCACAGGCAATGCATGCCGTACGCAAAAGGCCTTGCGCGCAGGCTGCCAACGCTCCGGGGCAGGAAACGAAGCTTTCCATCCGATTTCGCTTACCGGCTGCAATGCGGTTTCGCGGATCGGGCTGTGTATCCTGAATTGGCTTGGGATGATGTCGCCGCGCACGGCAAGAGCTTCCCGGTTTTTCAACCATTCAGCTTCCTGGGCTTTCCGCTTGTCCTCGGTTTGTTCCCAGGCAATCCGCGATTCCTCCAGCCGCTTTTCAAGGCGAGCGCGCAAGGCCGCCTCAACGTCAGTCATCCTTGGATGGTAAATCCATCGCCGATTCCCGGCTTGCCTGAAAACAGCCTCTTCGACTAAGTCACGCGATGCCTGCCGGGTTTTGAAAATTCCAAGGTCAATCTCGAACGAGGCCAGCCCCGTATCGATGAGGCGCTGCCGCTTTTCGGGCATCAGCCGGTGGAAAACCGTGACTTCAACCAGAATCCGCCTACCCTTCCGGCTTCCACTGATGTCTGGTGTGATTTCGTCGAGCCGTTGGCCAACTTTGCAATCATCGAGACGGACAAACCTGCTTTCGAAGACCACTTCCTGTTCGATCAGGTTTTCACCGCTGGCACCTCGGGCGGAAACAACGACCTCCAAGGCCGGAAGCAAGAGTTCCTTGCGCTCGCGAATGAGCTGTTTCGCCAATTCGTGCACCGAGATTTCATAAGCGCCGGCACACGCTTCGGCTTTCGTATGCGCGAAATGCCAGACTTTCTCAGTCCCCTGCCTGGCCTGGACCGGGTTTTCACAGCCTGGGCAAATGCACTTGCATGCGAGGCCCCGCGGAACTTCCTCCGGGGTCACGAGCAAGCCATCGGAAAGTCGTTTAGCGAATGGAAGCAGCAAGGCAACTGTCATTGTCAGATGTCGAACTTTGAACTGATGATGAACGGCTATGCTGAACGATCAAACCCTATGCCCCCGGCAGTTGGATACAAGTCTGCGGGTATATCACGCATTCCATTTTTCATGGCCGCCCCAATAATGTTTTTCTACAGCCTCGACGTGGTTGAATTCACCGGCCTGTGCGGCTTTTCGCGCAGCTCCGGTGAAATGATGGGTTGGAACTGGTTGGCCGATGCGCACGGGTTTTATGACTTCGATTATTTGCACCATTGCTTCTCGCAGGGAATGCCATCGTTGTTTCCATCCATCTTGACCCCCGGGCAATATTGCAAGAAGAAAGTCGCTTCTTGGCAGGATGTCATTTGGGAACAGTATGTTCGGCCGTCGCACTTGAACAGCTGTGAAGGAATTGTTTCTGCAGTGGGACTACGCGGACGTGAGTATTCGGCCAAGCCCTGGGCGCTAGCCAAAGCGAGGTGTTGGCCTTGATATTTTGCGTAGCCCTGCCAGCCGACAGCGACAAGGATTGCGATGAGAATGAGCTTTTTCATAGATCGGGTGCCCCGAAAGTTCTAACGTTTGACGTGAGGGGCGGCAACCGATTGGAGCGAACCCAGCTTGCTGGGCGTCCCCTCGACGGAATTGTTAGACCGAGGCATCGCGAAACGCACGCAGAACACTGTTGATGCGTGTTTGATAACCGGAGCCTTGTGCTTTGAACCACTCCAGAACATCTTGATCGAGGCGCAGTGAGATAGATGCCTTGGGTGGCAGGGGCTGAAGCCCGCGCCGAACGATCCCGCGCACGATGTGTCGGACATCTGCCTCTGGATGATCTTCGGACGCTATGGGATTGACCTTCTTTGACTCAAGACGAGCCCAATCAGTTTTTGATTTCATCGAAGTAGATTTGCGTTTCGCGGCGGGTTGCTTTGCGGAAAGAGATGACGTGGATTTCATGTTCGTTCTCCGTGTGCACAATTGAGACAGGGATACCAGCAAGGAGCCCTAGCGTTACGAAGCGTTGCTCTCCGTAGGGAAAGCGATCATCTTCAAATGTGAACGTGGAACCTTCGAAGACTTTCGGGGCGTCAACGAAATCTAGCCCGTGGCTCTTCAAGTTCAGGTTACGTTTTGCTTCACGCCAAGTGAACTCCATGGACTAAGTGTATATACACAACGTAGCTGCGTCAAGAGTGAGTGTCTAAGCGAGGCAAGGGACGCGAAGCCGGCTTGCTGGTGGAGCGTCCCCCTTGACCGAAATGTAGCAACGCCGCTCACTTACAAGGGCTTGGAGAGAGCAGCGCAACTTGCGTCGTACCCACTTTTCGATTTCGCGCTGAGGACTCAGCACTTCGGCAATGCCAAAGTACGCTTTAGTTCCGGCCGCTACGCTTATCCCTCGTTGCGCTCGCGTTAGCGGCGGACACAACGACTCGCCCGGAGGTGGCATTAAAGCCTCTCCCTTCCGGAAAAGCCTCAATCCGGTCTAGGTCCCAAATACATATTTTCCAGGTAGCCCGAAACCGGCTAAGGGACCGGGCTCGTTCAACAAACGGTTCAGATCGTGGCTTCTCACGATCTAACCTTGTTCGTTAGGTTGCGAATTAAGGGAATACCGCCTAAGATGTGTATGCACACAAGAAAGGATACACATCATGCGCACCAATATTGTTATTGACGACAAACTGATGAACGAGACGCTCCGCCTGACTGGCCTCAAAACCAAACGTGAAGCGGTGGAACTTGGCCTCCAGACCTTGTTGCGCTTACGCCAGCAAGAAGAAATTCGGGGCTTCCGTGGGAAGCTGGACTGGCAAGGCAATCTGGAACAGATGAGGACTGACAGGTGATTTTGGTTGATTCGAGTGTATGGATTGACTATTTTCGGGGCACGCAGACTCCACAAACGGAGAAACTTGATGGCTTGCTGAGCAGTGAGCCGGTTGCTGTGGGCGACCTCATTCTCACTGAAGTGCTTCAGGGATTTGGAAGCGAGCGCGATTTCAACGAAGCCAGGAGGTTGCTGACATCTTTGCTGATAGTTGAGCTTGGCGGTCAGGACGTTGCTATTCAAACTGCCAGGAATTTCCGCATCTTGCGAGGGCAAGGAATCACCATACGCAAAACCATCTATACCATCATTGCCACGCGCTGCATCGAAAGCGGTTTCATCTTGCTCTACAGCGACCGGGATTTTGATCCGTTTGTGCAGCACCTTGGCCTCCGTTCCGCCTTGCTCGAAACCTGACGTAGAAGTCACCGGCGCTGCGCGGGGCTTTGTCGCGTAGCGACCGTGTGGACTGCCGGGTTAGCCACATGAGAGCTCAACTGCAACGCCAAAATGATCCGATAGACGAGGATCAGGCTTTCCCGATTTCGGCCAGCGAATGGTTTTTCCGACCCGAATTCCAGACGATTCAGAAGTACAGATGTGGTCGATACAGGCATGACGCTGCGTTGGCTCCCAATCGATCGGATCGTTCGCTTCGGCTGTCCTGGCAATCACGCCAGCAGCCGAGAGCCCTGATTTGAGTAGTTCGCGCTGTTTTTTCGAGCCATAGTAGTGATACGGTGCGAGGTCTTGGTTGAAGTCGCCGGCAATAACGCGCAGTGCATTCGGAAATGCAGCACGAATGTCTTGCCAGTCGCTAACGTATGCGCCAAGTGCTGCCTCAAACGCTGCCCCGTCAGCCGATTCGATGCCGCGCCACTTGCTTCCGCCCCAAGGTAAGACCGTTGCATAGACCACTATCTCACCAATAACTGGGTGCGATATGTGCGCGGCACTGCACCTGGCTGCATCTGAAACAAACGAGGGCAAATGTTTGATCGGGTGACGCGACCAGATGCCTGCCCAGTGCTCCCCCGGCTTCGATTCCCTATCAGGTTCGCCACTCATCACAGAACTGAAGCCGTCACCCGGTCCGACAAGTTCATGGGTTTCCGTAAGAATCCAGATGTCGGCGTCGATAGCCGCGAAATGGTCGTGAATGGCCGAGACACGGCTTTGCAAGGGTAGAACGCGTTCCAGGTTCCAGTTGGCGATCTTCATCATGACATCTCCAATTTGTGGCTAACGTGTTCGAAGTAAGCGGCACCCCCGCCGGCCCGCTGCGGGTATGACCGTCGCGCCCAAGACCGTTGAGCTGAGCGAAAAGGACAATTCGCGACGGGCATGCAGCGGGACAAGTGGGGCATAGCCGCTCACACAGTGAGCGGTGTCCGCTTGACCGAGTCGTTCTACGACGTGGGTGGCGGCTCGTTCAGGCAAGCTTTGGTTAGAGGCAACGGCCGAAAAAATGCAGAGGTTCAATCGCTTGTTCTCCGAAGCGCTGTTGGCGTGTCTGCATCAACACCTGCGGTGTTATGCGATCACGCAAATTGCGCTTCGCAATTTAGCATATTTTCCGGGCTGTATGAAACAGGCATGTTTGAGTGATAATGAAATGTTCCGCCTGCCTCAGAGCGGTGTAGCCACCCATGTTGAAGAACGCAGAAATCACCGGCGGCTGAAAGCCGTCCGCGTGGATTGACGGGTTATGGGTTGCCAACGAAGCGGAGAAAGAAAATGGAAATCGAAATGACAAAGCTGGTTCCGGTAAATGTGAAAACGGTGAAATTGCACATGAAAGTATGTGACCGTTTCGAGTGCGCCGTGTATGACCAAGACAACAAGCAGTTGAAGGATTACGAGGGCTACGTGCCTGATTTTATGCCCGGGCAACATTACGGCGACTATGTGATCCTCGATATTGATGTCGATACCGGACATATCACGAACTGGAAAACGCCAAGCGCCGAGCAGATGCAAGAGTTCATCAATGCAGACGCATAACGTAGAGCTAACCGGCGCTGCGCGGCTTTATCGCGTAGCGTCCAGCGACCGAAGGGAGCGAGGTTGAGCGCCATGTTAGACCTGTCATTCCGCGCGATGACAAACCGCCTCTATGCGGTTGCCAAACGGGTCGTAGAGGAAGGCGCCGAAGTAGTTGGCGTGATAGTGCGGACGAAGGCCGGGCGCGCCATTGTCTTTGCCACCATTAGCTAGACCAGCAGAATAGAAGGCAGCAACTTGCGCTCGGGTAGTTGCTTTGAAGCACCAGTGGCGCTTTTCGTCGAAATTGACGTCAGCTGACTCATAGACCGCCAAGCAGGAATGAAAGTCTTCAATGTCGTTACATCGCACGCCGTACCCAAGTGCGCCAGGACGGTCATAGACTTTTGCGACACCAAGCGCGGCCATCACTGCGTCGTAAAACGGACGAGCATTCTCGGTGCTTGGAACAGAAATGGAAACGTGGTCGAGTACGAGCATAGAAAGGTCTAACGTGATGTAGACGACACTTCGTCGAGTAAACAGATTATTGGACTGACCAATAATCTGGAAAACTGGCGTAATGCACTGTTTATCAATGCGGTCTTACGCTGCGCTGAGTATGTCATGTCGTATATCCTGTTTTCAGTCTTCACTTCTTCTGATTATTCAGAACTGATATATCGGGTTCCAACTCGCCTGCGGTGAAAGTGCAAAATAATACCAAAAGCATTCATCCGGGCTCGGAACGGCTGCTTGATGGCGCAGTCGCCTACCGACAATGCATGGCCGGTGGCGGATGTACGCCTCTAACGCATGCGCTTGTGATATCCGGCCCACCGGTACAAATGCAATTTGATGGAAAAGGCCAGGTTCGTTACCGGATACACGCCGATCCGGGCGAAGCCGTGGGTCGAGAAACCGGAATCGACGAAACGCTTCCCCAACCCGCGTGGTGAAGGCGTGGTGTAGGCTTCCCGACCGGGATTGAAGTCCGCCCGCTGTATCGGCTGAATGATATTCCGCCATCCGTAACAGTCGCAGGTTTTCTCGAACGGTGTGTTGGCTGTTCAAAAATCGAACGAAATTTGCAAACGCTTGTAGATTTCAGGTCAATCACCCCGTCCTACACCCTGTGGCCGCCAACTCTTGCCTCTCAACCCTGCAAAGGAGATTGCCATGAACAGGCCTCAAGCGATCCCGCCCGACATGCATTCGATCACCCCGCACCTGGTCTGCCGAGGCGCCGCCGATGCAATTGCCTTTTATGCCAGGGCCTTTGGCGCCGTCGAACTGGTACGCCTGCCCGTTCCCGATGGGCGGCTGATGCACGCCATGATCAAAATCGGAGATTCGCCGCTGATGCTGGTCGATGAATTCCCCGAGCAGGGATGCCTGGCTCCGCAGGCACTGAAAGGCTCGCCGGTGACCATCCATCTTTATGTCGCGGATGTTGACGCCACGGTTGCCCGTGCCGTCGAAGCTGGCGCGCACATTACGATGCCGGTCGCCGACATGTTCTGGGGCGTTCGTTATGGCCGGCTGGAAGATCCCTTTGGCCATCAATGGTCGGTCGCCACGCACATGCGCGATGTCAGCCCGCAAGAAATCGCCGCATCGCTCGGCAAAGCCTGCCCGGAAAGCTGAGACAAACATGGCTTGTCGGCAATTGATTACAAGCGCGTGGCCAGCGTGCAACGCTTGCAACTGAAGAAGCCCGTCACCTCCAAGACGGGTTGCTGGCCTTAGGCAACGATTTACCGAATCGCGGCCTGCTCAGGTCGGAGAGCCCCCAAGCAGCGATGACCACGCCATTCAAAACAGGAGAAAGTGATGCCTGCCTTTGCAAAAACACCACGGCGACAGTCATTCCATGCCTGCGCTACCGCAACGCACCGGCAGCCATTGACTGGCTTTGCTCCACTTTTGGCTTCGTCAGACAGGCCGTCCATGCCAACGATGACGGAAGCATAGCCCATGCTCAACTGACCTTCGGCAACGGAATGATCATGCTCGGCTCGGTTTCCGGAAAGGAGACCGCGTGGGGACGCCTGATCAAACAACCCGATGAGCTGGCTGGTGCCGAAACGCAAAGCGCCTATCTGATTGTCTCTGACGCCGACGCCATCTACGCCAAGGCGAAAGCCGCAGGAGCCGAGATACTGCTGGATATCAAGGATGAGGATTTTGGTGGACGCGGCTTCACCTGTCGCGATCTTGAAGGCCATATCTGGAACTTCGGCACCTATGACCCGTGGTGACGATCCCTACTGCCATCATGAGGTCGCTCGGTATATTTTTTCTGGAAACCAAATGTGACCAGACAAGCGATTTGGCAGCGCCTGCACCAAACCGGCATTGACATACCGCGCCGTAGCATCAAAATCCAAAACCAAACGCCATTGCCTTGTATCCCACCGTGGGACTATACTTGACACATGCGAATCATTGCCCTCGGTTACCTGCGACACTTCTGGGAAGAAAACCCAGGCGCCGAGCAACATCTGAAGGCATGGATAGATGAGGCTAAAAAGGCGGCGTGGACTCAGCCTGCCGAGATCAAGGAGCAATTCCGTAGCGCCAGCATCCTCAAGGGCCGCCGGGTGGTCTTCAACATCAAAGGCAACAACTATCGCCTGATAGTGGCTGTCGCCTACCGTTACCAGGCCGTCTACGTGAAATTTATCGGCACGCATGCTGTTTATGATGCAATAGACGCCGAAACCGTTGAAATGGAGCAATATCATGGAAATTCGCCCGATTCACACCGATGACGACTACAGAATAGCGCTGCGTGAGGTGTCGGCCTATTTTGATAGCGAGCCAGAACCCGGTACGCCAGACGGTGACCGATTCGAGGTGCTGCTAACCCTTGTGCAAGCCTACGAGACCAGGCACTATCCCATTGATCTTCCTGACCCGGTGGAGGCCATCAAATTCCGCATGGAACAGGCAGGGCTGTCCGCGAAAGACCTGGTTCCCGCTATCGGTCGGTTAAATCGCGTTTACGAAATTCTCAACCGCAAGCGCCCGCTGACACTCAACATGATCTGGAATCTGCATGAGAAATTTGGAATTCCTGCTGAAAGCCTGATCCGCCCCACCAAACCACCGCTTGCGGCTTGATGGTTGCGGCAGCTTGTCGCTGTGCCCGCACTGTGGGCGCTCCAACGAAACCGTCGCTCACGCCCGGAAAAAACTGTTCATCCGTGATCTCCCTTAGCGCCTCAAGAGCGCAGCGATCAACCTCGATGTGCCACGCTTGACCATTCAATAACTTCACACGAAAGACCACCATGACTTCCACACCAGAACTCACCTTCTTTCATTCTCCGAACACTCGATCCACCGGAACGCTGACACTGCTCAGGGAACTCGGTGCCGAATACCACCTGCATTTGCTCAACATGAAGCAAGGCGAGCAACGCAAACCCGACTATCTCGCGATAAACCCCATGGGCAAAGTTCCTGCCCTGAAGCATGGCGAGGCGATCATTACCGAGCAGGTCGCGATTTACATCTATCTCGCCGACCTCTTTCCGGAAGCGGGGCTGGCCCCGAAAATCGGCGATCCGCTGCGCGGACCATACCTGCGCTGGATGGCTTTTTACGGTTCCAGCTTCGAACCGGCAGTCGTCGATCGCGCGCAAAAGCGCGAGCCCGCACCGCAGGCGATGTCGCCCTATGGCGATTTCGACACGATGTTCAAGACGCTGACCGATCAACTGGCCAGGGGCCCTTACCTTCTGGGCGACAAATTCACCGCCCTCGATGTGTTATGGGGTACGGCACTGACGTGGATCACCCTGTACCAGTTGGTACCGGCAGAACCGGTGATCCAGGCGTATATCGACAGAGTGAATGCACGTCCCGCAGTGGCGTGGGCAAAAGCGAAAGATGCCGAACTCGCTGCCGCTCAGGGCTCTTGAGCCAGTATTCTTACTGGCCTTCAAGTCCACCAGAAGCGCGTCAGGTGAAAGAACACCGGCGCGGCAAAGGCCACCGAGTCGAGGCGGTCCAGCATGCCGCCGTGGCCGTCGATCATCTGCCCCCAGTCCTTGACGCCACGCTCGCGCTTGATCGCCGACATGACCAGGCCGCCACAGAAACCCATGCCGTTGATCGCCAGCGCCATCAGCGCGGCCTGCCACGGATCGAATGGCGTGATCCAGAACAGCGCGGCGCCGAGAGCGGTGGCGCTGGCCACGCCGCCGATCAGGCCTTCCCAGGTCTTCGACGGCGATAGCGCGGGGGCCACGCGGTGCCTGCCCAACAGCATTCCCCAGCAGTACTGCAGCACGTCGCTTGATTGCACTACAAGGACCAGGAAGACGATCAGCAGCAGGTTGCGGCCCTGGTAGCCGGCAATGTCGAGCGACAGCAAGGCGGGAACGTGCGAGATGCAGAACACGCACAGCACCAGGCCCCACTGCAGCGTCGCCACACGTTCAAGGAAGCAGCGGCTGTTGCCCGCGGCCAGCATGACGACCGGCAGGCACAGGAAAGCGAATACCGGGATGAAAATGGAATAGAAACCGTACCAGCCGAAGTACACCAGCACGTATTGCACCGGCAGCACGAGGACGAAGCACGCCGCCAGCGCGGCTTGGTCGCCAGCGCGCGTCGTGAGCGTGGTGAATTCACGCAAGGCAACGCAGGAAATGAAGGCGAACAGCAGCACGATGCCGATATCGCCAAACAGGAAGGCAATCCCGATCACCAGCACCATCGCCCACCACGCCTTGATGCGCGTGTTGAGGTTGTCGATCACGCCGTGCGATTGATTCCTGGCGACGGTGAGCTTCAGTGTCCAGCCGATCAGCGACGCGACGAGCAGCACGACGCCGATGCCGGCGAAGAGCCCGATGGTCTGAACATGAGGAGCCAGCGCCTGCATCGCCATTACTCCGCGCCCGGCATGGCGACGCCGGCTGGCAGGGCGGGAATTGTGCCGACGAGCTCGTGCAGCGCGCCGACATGGCCGTCGCCAAGCTCGACGCGGGAACGCGCCGCACGCACCGTGGAAAGTGCCGAGGCGACATCCGGCGAGCGCCGCGACGCCAGCAGCCATGCCGCCACCGCGCACGCGCTGCGCGAGCAGCCCAGCGCGCAGCACACCAGCACCGGCCCGCGGGCGCGCAGGCGCTCGATTGCCTGCGCGGCTTGCGCCAGTTCGGCGGCCGGCGGCGTTGTGAGGTCGAGCACGGGTAGTGAAACGTACATGCACTTGCCGGCATTCATCGCAAACTCCGCCGTCAGATCGAGCACGGCGGCGAACGGCGATGTGGCGAGTTCGCGCGCGCCAGGAATGCGCCCCAGGTACACGTCATCGCCTATTTGTACCGGCTGTGGCTCACGCCATGTCCAGGCGCGCGAGTTGATCCATGCGCCGGCGCGATAAGGCGCGAACAACCATTGCGCCGCCACAGAAAGGCGACCATCCGCACGCTTCTGGAACGCCGTCGCGCCGATCGCCGCATAGGCCAGCGCCACCAGCAGCAAGGACACGCTGCCCCACAGCAGCCACAGCGCCCAGCCTCCCGACGCGATGGCGATTGCTCCGAGCAGCAAGGCGCCTGCGGCATAGAACCCAGCCAGCCGCCAGCGCGCCGGATCGCGCGTCCATTGCCATTGTGCGGCGATCGAGCGTCCGTTGCCTTCGTCGGCAAAGGGCCACGCCCACAGGCACAGCGCGCCGAGCAGTAAACCTGTTGGAATATCGATGAAGTGATGCTGGTAAGTGGTCAGCACCGACCCGCAGATGAGCAGGAACCACAGTTCCATCGCCAGGCGCGCGAGGCCGGATAGCCGGCGCGCATACAACGCCCACAGAATTACCGCCAGCGCGATGTGCAGCGAGGGCAACTGGTTGAACGGCTGGTCGAAGCCGGCCAGCGCAGCGAACATGAGGCCCCATACGCCGTCGGCCGCGGGGTGCGCGAAGGCGAAGCGCAAGGGCACCAGAACGAAGCAGGTGACGGCAACCGCCTGCGCCGTCAGCAGGCGCTTCGCGTGCGTATCGAGTTCGTGCCGCGTCAGGCAGACGAACAGCGACAGGCCGTATAGCGCGTCGATCGACCAGTAGGGCAGGATCGTCCACGCCCAGAACGGAATCGCGTGCTCCCAATCGAAGACCAGCGAAGGCACGTCGGCACGTTGCGACGCCGACCAGTTGGCGAGGCCGTAGGTGATGAAGAAGAACGGCGCGAGGAACAGCAGCCACGCCGCCGCACGCCGCCATGGCCAGGCCTCGGTCGTCACGAGCGCAGGCATGGCGGTGCTCATCCGGCCACGCGCTGCGCCAGAGAGACGGTGAAGATGCCGGATTCGCCGATGCGCTGCGCCAGCTTGCGAAAGCCGGCCGCGGCCACCAGTTGGTCCATCTCTTCCTGCGTCCGGCGGCGCATCACCCAGGCTTCGCCGCGGCGATGGCTGGTCAGCGCGCGCGCGATCAGCTCCAGTTGCGGGTGCCAGATCTGGCCGGTATAGACGAGAAAGCCGCCGGGGGCGATGGCCTCGGCGAGGCCGCCCAGCGACTGGCGCAGCGGGGCGTTGTCCGGAGTCAGTTCGTACAGCCCCGAAACCACAGCGAGCGTCGGCCGAGGCCTGATCGCCGCCAGGCTGGCGCGCTCGAACGCGTCGCCGCTGGCAAAGCGCGCGATGTCGGCCAGCCCCTTGTCGTTGATCAGCGCTGTCCCGTGCTCGACATTGAGGGCGCTGTAGTCGCGCAGCAGGATAGTGTCGGGGCGCTCCTGCATCGCGGCCACCGCATCGAGGACGTAGCGCCCGTGGCCGGCGGCGATGTCGACGATATGCACCGGCGCGCCGGCCGCGCGCAGCCTGGCGCTGGCATCGCACAGCAGCGCCTCGACGTCGAGCTTGCGCTGCCGGATGCCGCGCCAGCCGATGGCGTCGAGAAAGGTGCGGTCGAGATGGCGCCCGAGCGGCGAGCGGCCACTGGCACGATTGCGGTAGACATAGTCGAGCGTGCTGCCCGAATCGAAGCCGGTGGCATGGCCCAGGCGCACGCCATCGGCCAGCAGGCCGCCGAAGCGCAGGCTGGCGCGCGTGGCGGACCAGTAAAGACCGCGCGGCGACAGCGCCGGCAGCGGTGCGGCAAGCGCGTCGGCTTCCTCACGCGTAAAGCCGTGCCGGTCAGCGTCGAGCAGGTTGCGCCGTACTCGCGGCGCGGCAAACACGCGGACGATGAACGCGCGCATTCGATCGACGGCGACGGCACGCTCGCGCTCGCCCAGCGTGTCGTGGAAAAAGCCGTGCAGCACGTGGCGCTCCTTCTCGACTGCACCGAGCCGCTCGAAGAACGCATGTTGCGGGCCGTGATGCACGACCCAGTCGGACCCCGAGATCAGCAGTTGCGTCGGCACGGTGATCGCCTGCGCATCGGCCACCACGCGATCGGCGGCCTCCTGCAGGCCGAGCAGCACATTGACCGAAATGGCCCTGGACAGCAGCGGGTCGGTCTCGTAGCTGGCGATGCGCGCCGGGTCGCGGGTGAGGAACTTCGCCTTGACGTAGCTGGTGACAAAGAAATTGCCGAAGACGCGGCGCAGCAGCCGCAGGCCGGGCAGTGCAAACGGAACGTAGAGCTTGACGCGAAACGCCGGCGAAGCCAGCACCATGCCGCGGATCGGCGGCGCGTAGTCATGCACCCACGTGGCGACGGTCACCGCGCCCACGCTTTGCGCGACGATGCCGATGTCCTCGGCCCGCATGCCGTGGTGCACGCCGATGTGCTCGACGAAGGTCTGCACGTCGCGCACCGAGGTGCCGAAGCTCGGCGAGTCGCCGCGCGCGCCCGGCGAGCGGCCGTGGCCGCGCGCATCCCAGGCAAAGAAGTCGAAGTCGGACAGCACCAGTTCGTCGACCAGGTGCGCCATCCGCGCCGAATGCTCGTGGCCGCGATGGAACAGCACGATCGCGCCGCGCGCGGGGCCGCGCAGCGCCGGCCAGTGGCGGTAGAAGAGGTCGACGCCGTCGTGCGTGGCAAAGCTGCGCTCGTGCACCGGGCGCAGTTGCGGGCCGGCTGTCATGTCGTTCATGTCACCTGCTTTCCTTGAGGCCGCCACGGACCCGGTTGATGATGGTGAGTGCAAGCAATGCGGCCAGCACGGGCATGACGAAAGCCGCCCAGGCCGGCAATGGCGATGCCAGGCCGACCCACAGGCCGAGCGCGCCGAACACCAACGCGCGGTCGCTCTTGCCCATCGGCCCCTCGTAGCGGCGCGAAGCGCCGACCATGGCCCCCAGGGCGCCGGCGTATTCGCCGATCACGGCCAGCACGATCACCGCACCGACCCATGCCGGGGCAAACGGCGCAATGTACGCGAAGGGCAGGAACAGCGCGCTGTCGGCGATGACGTCGCCAAGTTCGTTGAGATAGGCGCCGAGGCGCGACTGCTGTCCGAATTCGCGCGCCAGCATGCCGTCGATGGCGTTGAACGCCATCCGCCCGAACATCCAGAAGGGAATCAGCACGAAGGCGCGGGTATCGGGCAGCCGCCAGGCGACGCATGCGCCGATCACGAGCGAAACCACCGCAGCCGTCACCGTGACCTGGTTGGCGGTGATGCCCGCGCGCGCGATGATCCCGACCAGCGGGCGCAGCCAGGCCTGGAAACGCGGTTTCAGCGCGTAGAGCGTCAAGCGCGACTCTGCACGTGAGGGCGTAGACGGCGTCCACAGGCCATTCGCGTCATCGCCATGCTGACCCAGGCTCCGTTACGCTCTTTCGGCGGGCGGGTGCGAGCTTCGCCGGCGCCCGAGCCACCATCCGAGCGCGAAGCCGACCAGCAGGGCGGCGATCGAGGCGACGATGCCGTCGCGCACCAGCGTGCGCTGCACCTTGGCCAGCACCGGATTGTCGAGGTGGTTGGTCCCGAAATGGATCGCGCGCAGCCGCCACTTGCCGTCGTCACCCACCGCCATCACCGCGGTCCAGCGGGTGTCGAAGTCGAAGATGTCGCCGTCCTTCGCTTCGTAGTGCTCGAGCGCCTTGCCCCGCACCAGCCCGAAGCGCTTGTCGGGCGACAGCTCGGTCAGCTTGTCCGCATCGAGCGTCATCGTCATCCTGCGCATGTAGCCGGTGGGACCGAACCAGGTCTGGAAGTACTTCGACACGTCGGCGCGGCTCGACATCACTTCCTGCGTGATGCTGGTCGCTTCGACGTCCGGGGTGAGATACGGCAGCATCCTGTCGTACTGCCCGCTGTTGATCGCCGACTGGACCTCGCGCAGTACACCGCGCAGTTCTTCGTGGATCGCGTGGTCGGGCTCCTCGGCAAAGGCCCAGGATACGATGCAGAACAGGGCCGCCAGCCCCAATACAATGAACTTCTTCACGTCGATGTCTCCCCGATTCAGCACGGCTGGATCGAGCCCAGCCGCAGGATAGTGAAGCCAGATGGCCGTCGGGGAGTATGGCTGACGCCCGGTGGCTCAGTCAATTGCCGATTTCGGCCCGGCCTGCGGAACGGTTCGCGGAATAGCCGCCATTCGAAATGCGAAAGTGTTTTTTTGAGTGAACGGCAGCTTGGTGGCCAAAAACGGCCGGTGAGTGTAAATTGACTGCGGTCGTCTGACGGCCATCAGCGGATGTAGCCGCAGGGTTGGTAAGCCAGTATTGAGAGGCCGGTGTATCTCGATACCCGCCGGTGAAGAACAACAAAATCGCTCACAAGCCTTGTAACAAGGACATATACCTCCTATTCTTTGCTCCATGAAAACAAAAACAATTCCTGAAATTCTTGAAAGCCTGCGGAGCGGAAGTCATCAAGAATCGCGGTAACGGCGGACATTACCTGGTCAAACCCAACGGCCGGCAGACGACGGTGCCGGTGCACGGCGATACCGACTATGCCCCAGAGTTACTGGACGATATTTGCAAGCAGCTCAATACCCGTTTGAGGAGTAATAAAAAATGAACCTGTCTTATCCCGTCACCCTGAAATACTATCAAGATGGGCAAGTTGGCGTGTTTTTCGCCGATGTGCCGGGAGCGATCACCGCCGGCACGAACGAGGTCGAGGCGCTGGATCGCGCTCAAGATGCGCTGACCGTGGCGCTTTCCAGCTATCTTGACGATGGCCGGACGTTGCCTGACCCGAGCAAGGCCAAGCGCGGCCAGCCAGTGGTCGTATTGCCGCCACGTATCGCGCTCAAGCATATCAAAAGGTTAGACGAGATTCGCCCGCCTTCATGAAAAATCCGGGTTAGTGCGTCACGTACTCAAGCGCCTCTGGTCCGTGCCCTTGCTGATCGGCGGGAGCGCAGTCTCATACCAGTATTGGCCCACGGCTGTTGGGCTTGCCGCCCTGCTACTTTCGCTGCTCCTGTTTTTGCCGCTCGTCATCGTTTCGCTTAACGATGTTTGCCGCGCGAAGAATCTGCAATCACAGCCTGCCTTCTTGGAAACGAACCTTCCTCCGCCACGGCCGTTATTTGGCGGCCCCATAGCCGACACCCTCGACCGAATTGCTGGCTTCGTAGGAAGTCTTGAAGGTCTCGGCCTGCTCATTACTGTCATCGCCGGCATCGGGGTATTGGGTTACATCGGGGTGTCGTGGCTCATTCATTTCGTCAGCCACGCACACTATCTCGCCGCAAGTGCTGCCGGGCTTGTTGGGTTGCTTGCTATAG
>NZ_JAEUOI010000108.1 GCF_016790145.1 Propionivibrio sp.
GTGTGCCGGGGGATACGTGGGAAGCGGTGCAGCGCATCGCGCGCACAATGCCGGCCCAGCTTTCATCGACCGCCCAGGACCTGGCGCGCGGCAAGCGCAGCGAGATCGACCATATCAACGGCCATGTGCTGCGTCAGGGCGAGGCGCTGGGTATCGCCACGCCGGTCAATCGCGTCCTGCATGCGGTGGTCAAGCTGCTCGAAATCCGTTCGGCGTAGATTGACCAATGACTAGGCAGAACGCGATTGCCAGTGCTTTAAGGAAATGCAGAATAAACGTCATACCGGCGGAAGCCGGTGTCCAGTGCCTTGACATTTCTGGCTCTGCATTCCCTGCGGTCAGATTCCGGGTAGCGCCGGAATGACGTTTTGATACATGTTCAGCGGCTCCATAAACGTGCCCAAAGGACATTCCTCAACGTGGCCCAAAGCCATGGTGGATAGAGAACACAAAACCGACAAGTGTACAAAATAATCGACTCACCCTTTGCTGTTTTCCCCGTGTTCTCCGTGTTCTCTGTGGTAAATCAGCTTCAAGATAGATATTTTTACGGACGCTCGGAACCGGGCGCAGGCAGACGCCTCTTACCTTCCATGCTCGAAATTGAAAACCTCTCGCGCCAGTTCAACGGGCGCATTGTCCTGCGTGACGTGTCGCTGCGCCTGCAGGCGGGCGAATACGTGGCCATCGTCGGCGAATCCGGCGTCGGCAAGTCCACGCTGCTCAACCTGATCGCCGGGCTGGACCGTCCCGACGGCGGGCGCCTGGCGCTCGACGGCAGCGACTACGCCCGGCTTGACGAGGATGCGCTGACCCGCCTGCGCCGCGACAAGCTGGGTTTCGTCTTCCAGGCTTTCCATATTCTGCCGCACCTCAGCTTGCGCCAGAACGTGGCGCTGCCGCTGTGGCTGCAGGGGCTCGACGGAGCGGCAGCCGATGCGCCGGCGCAGCAGGTACTCGATGCGGTCGGACTCGGCGATCGTTCCGCGAGCTGGCCGCGCGAGCTGTCCGGCGGCGAAATGCAGCGCGTGGCGATTGCGCGGGCGCTGGTGCATCGTCCGCGTCTGGTGCTCGCCGACGAACCTACCGGCAACCTGGACCCGGCCAACGGCGCGCGCGTACTGGCGCTGCTCGCGGAGCGCATCCGTCAGGCCGGCGCCATCGGTATCCTGGTCACTCATTCGCAGGACGCCGCAGCGACGGCGGATCGCATCCTGCATCTCACCGCCGACGGGCTGCACGCGTGAGGCTGGCGCCAGTCTTTCTCGGCTCGCTCGCCCGGCGGCGGGTGGCCACGCTGTTTTCCTTCGCCGCCATTGTCCTTGGCGTGGCCCTCGGCATGGCCGTGCAGGCGGTGCATGAGGCGGCGCTGTCCGAGTTCGGCCGCGGACTGCGCGCACTGGCCGGCGAGGCCGACCTGCAAGTGCTCGGGCCGCGTGGCGGCTTTGACGAAAACCTCTATGCGCAGCTCGCCGCCCGCAGCGAAGTGGCTGAAGCCAGCCCCGTCGTCGAGGTGCAGGCGAAAGTCGCGGGGCGCGAGGACACCCTGCAGGTTCTGGGTGTCGATGTCTTCACGCTGGCGCGCGTAACGCCGGCGCTGCTGCCCAGAGTCGTTGAAATACCGGAAGCGGTTCAAGGTTCGGGGCGCTTCGCTACGCTGGCCGACGACACGCTCTTTCTCAGCACAGCGGCGCAAAGCGCCTTCGGCGTAAAGCCTGGCGACAGCCTGCGCGTGCAGGCCGGCACCCGGACAGTGAAGTTGCAAATCGCCGGCGACTTGCCCGGCGCAGACGAAAACCGCCGCCTTGCGGTGATGGACATCGCCGCCGTGCAGAAGCACTTCGCCCGGCTCGGGCGGTTGACGCGCATCGATCTGCGCCTGGACGCCGGGGTGGTGCCCGAGACGGCGCGCACCGGCCTGCAGGCCTTGCTGCCCGCCGGGGTAGTGATCGAAGCGCCGGAAACGGCCGCGAACCAGGCCGCCAATCTGTCGCGCGCCTACCGCGTCAATCTGACCATGCTGGCGGCCATGGCGTTGCTGACCGGCGGCTTTCTCGTTTTCTCGGCGCAGGCGCTGTCGGTGGTGCGGCGGCGCACCGAATTCGCCTTCCTGCGCGCCATCGGGCTGGCCCGCAAGCAACTTTTCGCCTGGCTGCTGGCCGAGGGCGCGCTGGTCGGGCTGGCCGGGGGCGTGGTCGGTGTCGCCCTCGGTCATGGCCTGGCCTGGGCGATGCTGGCGCTGCTCGGCGGCGATCTCGGTGCCGGCTACTTTTCCGGCTTGCAGCCGCAACTTCAGTTTCAGCCCGAGGTAACGGCAATTTACGTTGCGCTCGGCGTACTCGCCGGGGTCGCCGGCGCCTGGCTGCCGGCACGCGAGGCGGCCACCGTGTCGCCGGCACAGGCGCTGAAGGCCGGTGACGAGGCGGCGCTGCTCGGCGGTCGCGGGCATCCGGCACTGGGCCTGGGGTTGCTGTTGGCCAGCCTGGCCGCGTGCCGGATTCCGCCGCTCAACGGCCTGCCGCTGGGCGGTTATCTGGCCATCGCCTGCCTGCTGGCGGGGAGCGTGATGCTGTTGCCGGCGGTGGCTTCCGGCCTGGCCTGGCTGCTGCCGGAGCGCGGGCCGGTCGCGTCCCGCCTGGCCACCGCCCGCCTCGCTGCCGCACCGGGGCACGCCGTGGTGGCAGCGGCCGGGGTGCTGACCAGCGTTGCGCTGGCGGCGGCGATGGCGATCATGGTGGCCTCCTTCCGCGATTCGGTCGACCAGTGGCTGACCCAGATCCTGCCCGCCGACCTGTACCTGCGCGCGAGTTCGGCACAGACCAGCGGCTATCTGGATGAAGCCCTGCAGGCCCGGATTGCCGCCGTGCCAGGTGTTGGCAACGTCAGTTTCACTCGCCACGAGAACCTGCGAGTGGCTGCCGGGCAGGCACCGATCTCCCTGATTGCGCGGCCGGTTTCTGCCGACGGGCATGAGTTGCCGCTGGTCGGCGCCACCCGGTTCGGCGCCGGCGAGCCGGCAATCTGGATTTCCGAAGCCATGCACGATGTCTACGGCTGGCGGCCCGGCCAGCGCGTCGAACTGCCGCTCGCCGGGCGCCCGGTGCCGGTACACGTAGCCGGCGTCTGGCGCGACTATTCACGCCAGACCGGAGCGGTTTTGATCGATCTTGCCGACTATCGCCGCCTCACCGACGACCGGCTGGCCAATGACGCAGCAATAAAACTCGCGACCTCGGCCACGGCGACCGAGGTGGCCGCCGCGCTCAAGGCCACCGGCAGCGCAGGGGCGCTGGAGATCGCCTACCCCGGCGAGATTCGCGCCATCAGCCTGCGCATCTTCGACCGCACCTTCGCCGTCACCTATCTGCTGGAGGCGGTTGCGGTGATCATCGGCCTGGCCGGCGTGGCGGCCAGTTTCGCGGCGCTGGCGGCAGCGCGGCGGCGCGAGTTCGGCATGCTCCGCCATCTCGGCCTGACGCGCCGCCAGATCGGCTGGATGCTCGCCCAGGAGGGGGCGCTGGCGGCTGGTGTCGGCGTGCTCGGCGGGCTGCTGGCTGGCAGTGCCATCGGGCTGGTGCTGATCGAGGTGGTCAATCGGCAAAGCTTCCACTGGAGCATGGATGTGCACGTTCCGTGGGGCTCGCTGACCCTGTTCGCCGCCGGCCTGATCGCCCTGGCGGCGCTGGCCGCCGTGCTCGCCGGGCGCCAGGCGATGCGCCAGGACGCGGTGCTCGCGGTCCGCGAAGACTGGTAATGAGCGGCCATGAATAAGCGCACTTTCCTCCTGGCTTTGGCCAGCCTGCTCGTAAATGCGCGGATCAGTGCCGCCGCAGCGCCCGAGTTTGCTCCGGTGCTTGCTGGCCGCTCGCTGGTCTTCCCTTTTGATCACGGCGCGCACCCCGATTTCCGTACCGAGTGGTGGTACGCCACCGGCTGGCTGAGCTTGCCGGACGGCAGCCCGCTCGGTTTCCAGAGCACCTTCTTCCGCGTGCGCACCGGTGTTGGCGAGGGCAATCCGAGCGCCTTTGCACCGCGTCAGTTGATCCTCGCCCACGCGGCCATTGCCGACCCGCGCCTTGGCCGCCTGCGCCACGAACAACGCGCTGCCCGCGTCGGCTTTGGCCGCGCCGGCTTCGCCACCGGGCAGACCGGGGTGTGGATCGGCGACTGGCGTTTCGAGCAAAGCGAGGGGCGTTATCAGGCGACAGTTGCCGGCGAGGATTTCGCTTACGCGCTGTCGCTGACCGCAGAGGGCCCACCGGTGCTCAACGGTGACGCCGGGTTCAGTCGCAAGGCTCCCGATCCACGCCACGCCAGCTATTACTACAGCCGCCCGCAACTCAAGGTAAGCGGAACGGTGACCCTGGACGGCCGCACGCAGCCGGTCACCGGCCAGGCCTGGCTGGACCACGAATGGTCGAGCGAACTGCTGCCTGATACTGCCCAGGGTTGGGACTGGATCGGTCTGAATCTTGACGAGGGCAGCGCCCTGATGGCCTTCCGCCTGCGCGGCAATGATGGAAGCCCGCTGTGGTCCGCCGCCACTTTCAGCCACGGCGCAGGCCGTGCGCAGGTGCTGTCTCCGGATGCCGTCGCCTTTGCCCCCCTGCGCCAGTGGCGATCAACGCGTACTGGAATCACCTACCCGGTCGAATGGCGCGTCCGCATTGGCACGCGAGACCTCCACCTGCAAGCCCTGATCGACGACCAGGAACTCGACAGCCGTCGCTCGACGGGCGCCGTGTATTGGGAAGGCGCGGTGCGGGTGTCCGAAGACGGTCGCGAAATCGGGCGCGGCTATCTTGAAATGACCGGGTATGGCGAAAAAATCAGGATCGGATGATGACTTGCCGGATTGATTGCTCAGGCCTATCCACCTGTCGTGCATCCCTGAGCCGTTCCTGATGTTAGACTCTTCGAAACTTAGAGGGAGACCTTGAGTTTCCTGTTCATTACCTTCGTTTCAACCAGAAGCCATCGATCATGAATACGAGCCGGGAATCGAGCCCAGATACGGGCCAAGAAGCAGACAAAGCAACTGAAGACAAAAAGGTCGTCGAAAATGTCGCTGACAAGGTCGGCGAAGCTCTCAACGCCCAGCGTTTCCAGATGCTCGAGGATATCGCCCGTGAGCTGGCCGGCGAGGTGGTCTTTCCCACCTCCTTCGAGGCCGCCATCCGCTTGCGCAAGGCCTTGCTGAATTCAAACCTGCCCATTCCGCGCATTGCCAGCATCGTCAGCGTCGAACCGCTGGTAGCCGCCAAACTGATTCACCTGGCCAATTCCGTCCTGTACAGTCCCGACGGCACACCGGCCCGGGATCTCCAGGCCGCCATCAGCCGCCTCGGTGTCAATCTGGTACGCACAACAGCGCTGGCTATCGCCATGAGCCAGCTCATGCGCTCCAAGGAAATGGCGATCTTCACCGACTTTACCCAGGCCCTCTGGGCGCATACGCTCAAAACGGCAGCGGCCGCCCGCATCCTGGCTCGCACCCAAACCCGGATCAATCCGGACGAAGCCCTGCTGGCGGGTCTGGTGCACGACCTCGGCGCCTTCTACATGCTTTACCGTGCCGCCCAGTACCCGGAATTACGCACCCGTCCGGAAACCGTGAAGTACCTCATCATTCAGTGGCACGAAGGCATCGGGGTTACGCTACTTAATGCACTTGGGATACCAGAGGACATCGTCAACGCCACCATCGACCACGAGCAGCCACGAGCTGCACCGGAATCGATGCGCACGCTGGCCGACATCGTGTATGTCGGAAACATCCTTGCCGGCACCCATTTCGAACGGCTCTATCAGGACCTCGACCCGGATGCCGGCGAGGCAGGCATCATCCGTCAGAAGTACGCCGATCTCCTGCCGGAAATTGAAACCGAAACGCAGGAAATGCAGGCCATATTTGCCTGACATTGCCACCGGCGCAGGAGAACGCATGGAACGGCACGACAACTATCCGGCAATCGAACCGTCGCGTAGCGAGATCGATGCCATCGACAAACCCTTCGTCATCGAATTCGGCACCGACTGGTGTGGCCATTGCATGGCCGCACAGCCCTTGATTGCCTCGGCCTTGGCCCGTCATCCCCGGCTCCGCCACATCAGGATTGAAGATGGCCCTGGACGCCGTCTGGGGCGCTCGTTCCGCGTAAAACTGTGGCCGACGCTGATTTTCATGCGCCAGGGCCAGGAAGTCGAGCGCCTGGTGCGGCCCACTGATTCGAGAATGATTGAACAGGCGCTGGCACAGATTGAGCAGGGCACCGAATGACCGACCCATGCTCTATGTTCGGGAACTGACCACCCTGCAGTTCAGCAAGCAGCCTCATAGCCGGCGTCCACGACGGCCTGGAGAATATCGTCCGGGCTGACAAAGCGGCCATGCTCGACACATGCTTCGCCTTTCTCCAGAGACACCTCGAGGTGACCGATGCCTGGCAGATCCTGGATCGCGTTGGCGACGAGACGCACGCATTGCTCGTCTTTCATGCCGCTGATTCTGATAGTGATGGTTTCCATGACATCTTCCTGTTATCGACGCTCCCAGATGCTCACTTCAGAAAGCGTGTGCTGAAATTTCCGCCGCGTTTCACGAATGACAAAGGGAACGGACAGGGGCCCGCGCAGCAGCCTGAAGTGCTTGCCGAGAATAGCTTTGAGACCGTCGAGGGTAGTGAAATTCTCGCCGTCCTTTTTGAATCCGCCGATCCATGCTTCGCGTTTGGTGTGTTCCGGCAACCAGGTATAGGGCGAAGCGATCAGCAGCACGCCTCCGGGATTGAGACGCTGGTGAACCGTTTCAAGGAATTTTATCGGGCTGTACAGGCGATCGATCAGATTGGCGGCAAGAATCAGGTCGTAACCGGTAAAAACCGGCTTGAGATTGCAGGCGTCACCTTGGAAGAATTCGACTTTCTGCGCGACGTGATCAAGCCCGAGCTCAGCGAGACTGCGCTCCTTGTAGGCGACCAGTTCACCTTCCTCGACCAGCGTGTAGCGCAACCTGCCCTGCTCGGCAAGGCGGACGCCCAGGCTGATGAAGCGTGCAGAAAAATCGATACCGGTGACCTGCTCGAAATGAAGAGCCAGTTCAAAGCTGGCGCGCCCGGTGGCACAACCCAGATCGAGCGCCTTTCCTGCCGGTTTGTCGCCCATCGCGGCAATGGCCAGTCGGGCCAGCGCGCGCGGGAAATTGGGCACTTCGAAGTACTCGTCGCCGTAATGGAATTCGGCATACTCGGAAACCAGCCGATCGGTTTCGTAGTGCGAGGCCTCGCTGGTAGCCGGCGCATCGGAGACGACGTAGCGCAATCCGGCATGCTGGAAGAAATGACGACGGAAGGCGTAACGTGACGTCGGCAGCGCTTCATTGCCACAGGCAATCCACGATCCGCCCTTGATCACGTTGTGGCGCTCGTCAAAGGTCGGGGTCGTGAAGTCATCGTAGACCGGATGCACCTCGAAACCCGCGAAGGGATATATCGGTGTCTCGGTCCACTGCCAGACGTTGCCGATCACGTCGAAAAGCGGGCCATGCGCGAACTGGTTGACCGGGCATGAAGAAGCGTAATGGTCGAGTTCGATGTTTGCCGGCGCCGGGTACTCGGACGGAAGCTCATTGATGCCGGCAAACCTGCTGAGGGCCTGCCATTCGTTCTCCGTCGGCAGACGCACGGACTGGCCGCTGACGCGCGCCTTCCACCGGCAGAATGCCTTGGCCTCATGGTAATTGGTTTCGACCGGCCAGTTCCACGGCATCGGCACTTCTTCAAGCATCAGGCGCAAGCGCCATTGCGCGTCGTCCCTGACCCAGAACGTAGGGTGTTGAGCCTGTGTAAATTTTAGCCAGCCGGCGCCTTCTTCGAGCCACAGTGACTCGTCGGAATAACCTCCGGCTTCGACGAAAGCCAGGAACTCCCGATTGGAAACCAGATAGCGGCTGGCCTGGAAAGGAGCCGTCGAGGCCTCATGGCTACCGAATTCGTTGTCCCAGCCGTACACCGATTCGCCTCGCTCCCTGCCGACGCGAAACTGCTCTGGCGGAATGGTAACCAGTTCGTTATGCGGTGCCTCTGCAGCGGCCCGGCAAGGTTCCCAGGCGGGGTGCGGCGCAACGTATTTCAGCAGGTGCTGACGAATCAGCACCGACGAGGTTTCCAGATGAATGCGCTCATGCTCGATTCCCATCAGGATAATCCACCACGGGTGATCCCAGCCGATGGGCAGCGTTAGCGCCTGGGTCCGAATCAGTTGCTCGACCGTAGCACGCACAGCCTGGCGATAGGCCTTCACCTCATCTATGCGGGGCCACTCGTAGCGCGCTTCACTGAGGTCATCCCAACTCATTTCGTCGACGCCAATGGCGAACATCGACTCGAACTCCGGGTTGATGCGTTTCTCGATCAAGCCGGCCAACAGCAGCTTGTTGATGAAAAAAGTAGCGGTATGGCCAAGGTAGAAAATCAGGGGGTGGCGCAAGGCGATGGGCTTGACGAAGTAAGCCTCGGCACTGGTCAGAACTTCGAACAATTTTTCGTAGCGGTCAAATGTAGCGCGAAAAAAGTCGAGGATCTCCGTGCGTTTCTGCTCGGCATCGGCACCAGCCAACAGCGGCGATCGTGGAAATATTGGGCGTTGCATGCGGAATCGGGCTTTCTACAGAAGTGTGGTGCGCGGGTGATGCCCCGAAGGAAATTCTATTCGGGGCTTAACGCCAACCTGAGCAACGGGAATGTATGCGCAGCGAATCCCGTGGGACAGTACCGGTTACAGGGCCTTGGCAAGCAAGCGAACCGGCAAGATTATACTTTTTTTCGCTGTCATCTCTCAGCAGGCTCAGACCTCGGTCTTGTAGCCAATGCGGAAACCGCCCCAGTGCCGATTCTTGACATACACCGGAGCCGAGATGTCATGCATGATCTCTCCGGTATCGCGACGATAGGTCTGCAACAGGAAAGGCTGTTCGTGATCACCGCAACGGCGGCCAACCGGATCGTCAAACATCCGCTTGGTACGGTTGTTTACGAAATCGATCTTTTCGTCGCCGGTCAGCGGCTGAGAGAATTTTTTGTTGTGTGTAGGCACATAACCTTTCCGGTCGCACACAATACCATAGACAATCCACTTGTTCTGGTCCAGCAACTGCTCTTGCACCGAAGTCAGCGTCTGATCGGCGAAGTCGTCATAACGGGTCTTGAATTTTTGCGGCTTGGTGTTCGCGATCGGCTGGTACTTGTCGTCAAACAGATCTTCAATTTTGATCCGCCCCGAATCAACAGCCTTGTCGAGAACCTGGCTGATCGCCTGTGCCGTGCGCTTGACGATTTCGGGCATCTTGGCGTGCGTTTCAAGCGCCTTGTCACCGGCCGGACCCAACTTGAAAACGTTGCCGATTTCCTTCAGGTTAGCCGCCAGATAATCCAGATGGCTGGCCTCGCTGAGGGCATTTCCGGCCTCGGCGCTGTTGGTTTCGGCCATTTTCATGATGCGTGCCACATGCTCGGCAATGGTCTGGCCGGCCCTGCTCTGCTGAGCGACTGCCGAGGCGATGGCATCAACCTTTTCCATCGTCACGCGCGCGCCGCTGTTGATTCGCTCAAGCGAAGTGGCGGCCTGCTGGGCAAGACCGGCGCCATTTTTGGCTTGCCCGGTGCCGGCTTCGATACTGACAATCGCACTTTGCGTCTCGCCCTGAATCGCACTGATCATCTGGCTGATTTCGCCAGTTGCCTTGGCGGTGCGTTCGGCAAGCTTGCGCACTTCGTCAGCGACGACGGCAAATCCACGCCCCTGCTCGCCGGCCCGCGCTGCTTCAATGGCTGCATTGAGTGCCAGCAGATTGGTCTGATCGGCAATTTCGCGAATGGTCTGAACGATGCCACTGATCGCCTTCGAGCGCTCACCCAGTGCATGAACGACCTGCGCCGACTGGGTCACCGAGGTCGAAATCCGTTCCATTTCAGCCGACGCGTTGTGCACTATCGTCATCCCCTCTGCCGAGAGATTGCTGGAGGACTCCGACAGGCCGGCCGTCTCGCTTGCATTCTGGCTGACCTGATTCATGTTTTCAGTCAATTGTGACATGGCGCTGGCTGTCGCCAGTGCCGCGTCGCGCTGCTGGTTGGATCCCGCAGCGACACGATTGGCTTCGCCAATCAGCTTCTGGGAAGCGTGGGCGACTTCGACCGAGTTGAAAAAAACCTTGCCGATGATTGTCTGAAAACTTTCCACCAGCCTGTTGAATTCTGACGCAGTCCTGGAGATTTCGTCACCACCTTCAACCATGGCACGCTGCGTCAGGTCGCCATCCAGATACATGCGCCCGATCGCTCCTCGCAGCAAATTCAGGCGCCGTACCAATCCACTTTCAAGCAGCAGGCCGAGGATGACGGCGACAACCGCCAGCATCCCCAGTGCAATGCCCCAGCCCTGCATTCCACCACCAAAAACGTTGACGGCCAGCCAAGCCAGCAACGCGGCCGCCGCGACCTGCAGCAGCATCGCCGCACGAATCTTCCAAGCCACTCCATTCATTTTCATCCTCCGTAATCATTATATTTATCAACGGATAACAGTCTAAGGCTGATCTTGCAATCACCGGCAAGTATTTTGATGAGTCAGTGATGTCCAGCACCGGCCTGATTGTGCCCCTTACAGTGTCTGGGCCAGTGTCCTGTTGCCTGCACCTGCCGGATCGTGCGCCATCATACGCATGCCAAACGCCGAATCATCCTGGTTATCGAGCAGAATATTTTGAATTCAACGCACGCTCCGGGAGTATCTCCGAGCGAGGCCACCCCGGTCAATCGCCTGTCCTAAAAAAGTGCCCAAGCATACAGCACACGCCAATACTGTAAGTAAAAAACAACCAGGGGGAAAATTCTGCTGTGCCGTGGGGATTTACTGCACTGCACATTCCCATTTGCGAGATTTCGTCTTTCGCGGGTAGGGCGAACTCCGAAATCGGGGTCTGATGAGTCTTCCACTTACGCTCAGATGTCAATCAGGATGGATTCTGCTCGGGACGATATTTTTTCAGCTTGTACCACAGGGTCCGTTCGCTGATCTCCAGCAATGCCGCCGCTTTGGCCTTGTTGCCTGCGGCCATTGCCAAGGCGTTATCGATCAGGTGAGCTTCGAGGTCTTCGACCGCCTGATTCAGGGATCGAACCGTGCTGAGGCCTGCGGCGGGCAAGTCAGGTCGTGTCGGTTTGGCTTCAGCCGCCAGGGGCGGGAGCAGAAAATGCTGTTCGTTCAGCAGCCCGCCACCACTAAGGATGACGGCTCTTTCGACCATGTTTTCAAGTTCACGGACGTTGCCCGGCCAGGGATAGGCGACAAGTTGTTCAAGCGCTTTCGCAGTTAACCGGGTATCCGTCGTCGAATGACCCTGTTTGACTATAAAGTGATCGACTAGGCCAGCGATGTCGTCCACCCGCTTGCGCAGGGGTGGCAATTCGATGGAGAACACGTTGACACGGTAGTAGAGATCTTCACGCAATTTTCCGGTACGCACACCTTCCAGAGGATCACGATTGGTTGCGGCAATGACCCGGATGTCGAGTTTGATGACGCGGTTACCCCCCAGTCGCTCGATGGTGTTCTCCTGGAGAACACGCAGCAGCTTGGCCTGCAGGGGCATTGGCATTTCGGTTAATTCATCAAGAAAGATCGTTCCACCGTCGGCCAGTTCGAATTTTCCGACGCGATCCTTGATGGCTCCGGTAAATGCCCCCTTCTCATAGCCGAACAGTTCGCTTTCCAGGATGTCGGCCGGAATCGCCGCACAATTGATCGGAACAAAGAGTTTGTCGCGGCGTGGCGAGGCATTGTGGATGGCTCGTGCCGCCAGTTCCTTGCCGGTTCCCGTTTCGCCGGTAATCAGTACCGAGGCCTTGCTCGGACCAACCCGCCGGATCAGTTCGTATACCGATTGCATGGCCACGCTGGTGCCGATGAAGGCATCCCAGCCGCGATCGATCTCCTGTTTCAGGAAGGTGTTTTGCCGCGTCACTTCAACACTGCTTAGCGCCCTCTTGACGGCAAGTTCGAGCACGTCAATGTCGAACGGTCTCAGGATGTAGTCGCAGGCCCCTTGTTTCATCGCCGCCACGGCGGTTTCTATCGTGCCATGTGCGGTGATGACCACCACCGGGACATCCGAATCCTGCGCACGCAGGCTGGCCAGCAGCCCGATACCGTCCATTTCGGGCATGCGCAGATCGGTGATGACGAGATCGACAGTATGGGCCTGAAAATGGGCAAGGGCTTCGCGCCCATTTCCGGCGGTGAGAACCCGGTGCCCCATCTTCTGCAACATGATTTCAAGGACACGGCGCATCTTCGGTTCATCGTCTACAACGAGAATCTGTCTGTCTTTCATGCTTCACCCGATTGCTTGCGGGGCAGACGGATGCGGAACAGTGCACCCCCCAACTTGCTTTCAGTCGCCTCAATATCGCCGCCATGCGAACTGACAATTTGCTGAACGATGGCCAACCCGAGGCCGATGCCGCCTTCCCGCTTGAAGAAGAAAGCCTCGAAGACCCTGGCCCGTTCCTGCGGATCGATACCTGGACCATCATCGGCAATATCGATGCAGAAGTAGTGCTCGTCATCGCGTGTAGCCATTACGATGTGGCCCCCGTGGTCGAGTATCTGCAAACCGTTCATCAGAAGATTGAGCAGGACTTGTGTAATCTGTTCCTCATCGCACTCGACCACCGGTTTGGCGGCCAGGAAAGACCGGGTAACGACAACCTGTTTCTTCTGCAACTGACCGCCCAGCATGGAAACGCTCTGCTCAATCAGCGCATGGAGATCAACGTCGCCATAGGACGGGGCACGCGGTCTGGCGGTATCGAGCATCGCCGATACCAGGCGATTGAGGCGCTCGGTTTCGCTGTCAATAAAACCGGCCAGCTCGCGCCCCTCTTCGCTGATGCCGGTTTCTCGCTGCAGCATCTGGGCCGAAGAGCGGAGAATGCCGAGCGGTGTCCTTACCTCGTGCGCAATCACTGAGGCCATCTCTCCGACCACGGCAAGCTTCGAAGCGCGGAGCAGATTCTGCTGAGACTGATCAATGTCACGAACCATCTTGACAAAGGACTCGGTCAGTTCGCCCACTTCGCCCCCTTTGGCGCTGGGAGGCGACTGCAATATCTTGTTGCGCATGTATCCTCTGGCGAATCGCGTCAGCGCAGTGATCGGCCGGGCGATTATTGTGCTGACCCTGGTGGCTACGGGAAATGTCAGGAGAATGATGAGCGCGAGCAGACCGAGAAAGAAAACGGCCATGCGATGAACGGGTTTGAGCGCCTGGTCCACGGGCTGGATAATCACCGTCGTCCAGCCGAAACCGGCGAATTTCTCATAACCGCGAGATGGTGCAGTACCGACAATGACTTCGGAATCAAAGGCAGGCGCCCCTGCCCGTACAAACGGTGTTTTCCCGGTAACCAGATTTCTCCAGTCAGCAAGCGCGTTGTCAAACAAAAGGCCACGCTCGCGAAGATCTTTGGTGGCCGCGATCAGTTTGCCTTCCCTGTCCAGAATGGCGAGGGTGCGACCGCCGCCACTGGCCGCCTGATCGAGGACGTCGTAAACCTCTGACCAGTCGAAGGTCAGCAGCAAGTGGCCGAGCCTTTTTCCTGTGACAGAGGAGGTCACCGATGCGCGCATGAGTAATGCGCCACCTTCCTCCTCCGTGGGTGATTCAAGTTCAACATTTGTACCGGAAATGGAAACATCAAGCCAGGCCGGCTTGTTCTCCACCCGCAAACCAAGCTGAGCAGCATCGCTACTGCTGACGATCCGGCCCTCCTGGTTAACACAGGAGAAATTGATGTAAAAGTCCTTGTAACCGGAATGCAGATCGACAAGGAAGCGGGAGAGTCGCTGGTCAGCATCGTTACTACTGATCTCCTGCATGATCTCGAGACGACTCCAGGTAGCAGCGTTCAGCAGGCGCTCGAACATCATCTTGTCGATGTAGGCGGCGACCCCCTCAGCCTGGATTTTAAGATTGAGCCTGATTTCCGCCTGTACTACATCTCGCGCCTGGACAAAAGCCAGGCTGGCCAGAAGAACGGCAGGCAAAAGGCCGACGCAGAGAAATGCAGCGAGAAGTGTCTTGCGAATGTTCACTGAGGAATGGTGACCGGATGAATGTCTGGAATGTTCTGAATGAGGCCGTGGCGTTTCATTGATTTTGTCATACGCTATTCTGTTCCACTCTGTTTGATATTGACAGGCCTACAGGCTCCGACTGAGGAACAATTCCACCACTGCACGTGCAGTTGCGCAATGATCTACGCTGATTTGCACGTCTGCACGAGGTAATCGGCCACTGCAAAATTGGTGGACAAAGCTTGCAGTGACAAATGACTGTATTGCTCGACGGACTCTTGAGCAAAAGCCATAAATCGCTATTTTTCCCTATATAAACAAAGTGTTGCGCAAAATAATCGGATTGACATGGTAACTGGCACCGATATTGCGATTCCCTTGCTGTCTCCCTGTGGCCCTGGCCATAACCACCGCAAAGGAACACCATGTCATCCCTGCCAAACACGCTCATGTCGCCGATTGAAATCCGGGCTTCGCTGCACGGTTTGCTCACCTTTCTTTTCCCGCCGGGAAAATTTTCCAGCGGTGAATATTGCGCAAGCACCCGAACCGCAGTCACCCCGGAATTCGAACTGTTCGAGCATGTCGGTGCCGGGCGAGCTGACGTTGAAAAATTCATCAGCCAACGTTTTGCCGAGAGTTTCGGCTCGCGTGTTGAAGCGTTCATGCCGCGCCTGTTCAGCCTGCGCAACCGGGAGGGTGATATCTGCGGCGCTTTCGGCTTGCGCTCTGCCAATCAAAAACTGTTTCTTGAACAGTATCTCGATACGCCGGTCAATAGAACAATTACAACCTGTACCGGCAGTCATGTTGAACGCCGTAGCATAGTCGAAGTCGGTCACTTTTCAGGCAAATTCCCTGGCGTCGTTCGCGCCATGATTGGGCTGCTGACAGAGCGCCTGCATCATGAAGGCTTTGCGTGGGTTGTGTTTACCGGAACTGCGAACCTGCGCAACGCCTTTACGCGCATGGGTCTGTCGCCGATCGATATTCAGGCGGCTACGGTTGACCGACTGCCTGTTGAGGAGCGTGCGGCCTGGGGACAATATTACGAACATGCTCCGCGCGTACTCATCGGCAATATCCAGAAAGGCTACCGGGCAATGCATCGCCAAGCCTTGCCGGACCGTCTGCGCTCAGGGAGTATTTCATGAGCCGGATCATTGCGGCCTTGCAGCGACATGCTTCCAGCAATCCGCTGAAAGTCGCCTTGCAGGATGACAACAGTACGCTGACTTATGGCCAGCTGCTGGTCGAAATCGAGCGCCTGTCCAAACTACTGCTGGAGGGTAGAGCGCGTGCCGCAGGGGGAGATGGCGCGCCACGCCCCATCGCCATCCTGGCCGATAACGGGAATGCCTGGGCGCTGGCGGATCTTGCGGCAAATGCAGCAGGGATACCGGTCATTCCCTTGCCGCCCTTCTTCTCGGCGGCACAGATTGCCCACGTGATCAGTACCTCGGGTATCGATCAGGTGCTGACCGATCAGGCTCCGCGTCTGATCGCCGCATCAGGCCAGGCAGACTTGCCTGCCGAACCATTTTACGGGAACTTGCAGCGAGTTCGTCTGCCCGCCACTACACGTGCCGTATTGCTTCCCTCAGGCACCGACAAGGTGACCTTCACATCGGGAACGAGCGGAGAGCCGAAAGGCGTCTGTCTGGGGCTTGCCACGATGGAAACCGTTGCCGAATCGCTCGGACTGGCCAGTGCAGCTTCCCGTGGCGACAGGCATCTTTGTCTTCTGCCTCTGGCAACGCTACTGGAGAACATCGGCGGCCTCTACGTGCCCTTGCTGGCCGGGGCGACGATTTGCCTGCCCGGGCTGACCAATGTCGGCTTGACCGGCAGTTCCGGACTTGATGCCGGACGCATGATCGCTGCGCTGAGTGACTGGCAGGCCAGTACCGCGATCATGGTTCCCCAGATGTTGCAGGCGATGGTTGCCGCAGGCCAGGCCGGTGTCAGACTGCCACGCAGCTTGCGTTATATCGCGGTCGGCGGTGCCCCGGTCTCGTCAAGCCTGCTTGAGCAGGCCAGGGATCTTGGTCTGCCAGTTCATGAAGGCTACGGTTTGTCGGAATGTGCCTCCGTCGTCGCCGTCAATCGGCCGGGAGATAGTCGCATCGGCAGCGTCGGCAAACCTTTGCCGCATGTACGGATCGACTTTGCCGACGATGGTGAAATCCTGATTTACGGAATCCGGTGGAACGGCTACCTGGGTGATCGTGTATTGCCGCAAACGTGCGATTTCATTGCCACCGGCGATCTTGGCTACCTGGATGCAGACGGCTTTCTTTTTCTGAGCGGGCGCAAGAAGAACATTTTCATCACCTCGTTCGGACGCAACGTCGCGCCCGAATGGGTGGAAGTCAATCTGGTGACGCAGGCCGGCATTGCCCAGGCCGCCATCTTCGGCGAAGCCAGACCGTTCAACAGCGCGGTGATCGTGCCGCAACCGGGGACATCGCCAGCGGCCATCGAAGCCGCGCTGGACAAGGCCAACCGGCAGCTTCCCGACTACGCACAGGTGCGCGCTTGGATACCCGCCATGGAGCCCTTTACGTTGGGCAACGGGATGTCGACAGCGAACGGTCGTCTGCGACGAACTGAAATATTCGGGAAGTACGCCTCCCGGATCAATGCCTTGTATCAACCTTGAATCGGACCTGGAACCCCATGAACTTTTACCAACAACTGCAGCAAGCCACCGCCGGCGAACGAGCCAGCCTGCTTTCAACCCCATTGATTACGGCCGCCATGGCCGGCCGGGTCAAGCGGCAGCATTACCTCGATTTTCTCAGCCGTGCCTATCACCACGTCAAGCATACCGTCCCGCTGCTCATGGCCTGCGGTGCGCGGCTGCCCGACCGGCAGGACTGGCTACGTAGTGCCGTTGCCCACTATATCGAGGAAGAGATTGGCCATCACGAGTGGATCCTCAACGACATCGCAGCCGCCGGTGGCGATGCCGAGGCGGTCAGAGCCAGTCAGGCCGATTTCGATACCGATCTCATGGTCGCCTACGCCTACGACACAGTCATGCGGCGCAATCCGGTCGGGCTATTCGGAATGGTTTATGTGCTTGAAGGCACCAGCGTCAGCCTCGCTGCAAACGCGGCGGGAGCCCTACAACTCGCCCTTGATTTGCCGCGCAGCGCCTTTTCCTACCTGAGCAGCCATGGCGCGCTTGACATCGAACATCTCGGGGATTTCGAGCAACTGGTCAACCGCCTTGAAACAGCGGCTGACCGCGAAAGCGTCGTGCGTAATGCACAAACCTTTTTCCGCCTTTATGGCAATGTCCTGCGCAGCATCGATCTCGGGGAGGAAGCATGAATCTTGCCGGCAGCACGGTATTGGTCACCGGAGCCAGTGGTGGCATTGGCGGCGCCATTGCCCGCCAGCTTGCCCAGCGCGGTGCTTCGCTGATCCTGGTCAATCGCGACGGCGAAAAGCTGGAGCAACTGGTCACCGAACTGAGAACTTCAGGAACCCGGGTCGTTCCGCTGGTCGGCGATCTCGCCATGCCCGGCGAACCCGCCCGCCTGGTCGAGGAGGCTCTCGACCAGGCCGGTGCCATCGATATCCTGATCAATTGTGCCGGTGTCCAGAATTTCGGTTTTTTTGCCGAGGAAACCCCCGCTGACACGGCAACGCTGTTCACTATCAATACCATCGCGCCGATCGCCCTGATCAATGCCGCTCTGCCGCACATGCTGAAGCGAGGAAAGGGGAAGATCGTCAATGTCGGATCGATTTTCGGCTCGATCGGTTTTCCGTGTTTCGCATCCTACTCGGCCAGCAAGTTTGCTCTGCGCGGTTTTTCCGAAGCACTGAGGCGCGAACTGGCGGGAAGCGGTGTCGGCGTCACCTATGTGGCGCCACGTTTTACCCGAACCGCTTTCAACCGCAGCGTCGTTGCCCGCATGGCGAAGGCCTTGAAAATGAATCAGGACGAACCGGAAATCGTCGCCGCCAGCGTCATCGCCAGCATCGAGCAGGATGGCCATGAGCGCTACCTCGGTTGGCCCGAGAAGCTTTTCGTACGCATCAATTCAATTCTGCCGCGCCTCGTCGACCAGAACCTGATGAAACAGGTTGACCTGATGCGACCGTTTGCCACTGAAGTATCCCCTTAACTCTTTATTGGAGAAAGCAATGACCCGCAAATCAATCGCCACCTTTTTTCTTATCGCCACCCTGAACGTTGCCGGCCACGCCGCGCAGCCTAACCTGGATGAATCGATCGCCGATCTCGGCCATCACTGGGCAAAGGTCTCCTACCAGACCCCCGATTCCGAAAAGGAAGCCGCATTCCGCACGTTGATTGCCAATGCACAGCAGGTATCGCAGTCCTTTCCCGATCGGGCCGAGCCCTTGATCTGGCAAGCCATCGTTCTGGCCAGCGCAGCAAAGGCCGAAGGTGGATTGGGCGCCCTGGGCAAAGCCAAGGAGGCACGTGACTTTCTGCTGGCTGCCGAAAAAATCAATCCGAATGCTCTGGACGGCTCGGTATACAACTCGCTGGGCAGTCTATACGCCAAGGTTCCGGGATGGCCGATCGGGTTCGGTGACAAGAGGAAGGCCAGGGACTATTTTGAAAAAGCGCTGGCCATCAACCCGAACGGGATCGACCCCAATTACTTTTACGCCGATCTGCTCGCCGACCAGGGCGAATATGCCAAGGCCGCCGACCATCTGAAGCGTGCCCTGGCCGCACCGGCACGCGCCGGTCGCGAAGATGCCGACAACGGTCGTCGTCAGGAAGCGATGCGTTTGCTGGAGAATATCAAGCAAAAGCATGGTGAGCAGTTGGCCAGCAAGTAACTTCAGCGAGGGGATCGATGATGAACACATATACCGACTTGATCGATTTGATCTGCTGCCAGATCTTCGGCATTACCAGCGTTGGTGGCGGGCTATGGTATTACTGGAACCTGGCCATTTCTTCCCGCTTGCTGCTGTGAATCCACGCTCTGCAGCCTATGGCGCAAGTCGCCATGGGTTGCGGTAATCTGCGGCAGTGAAGCGTGCGGCCAGTCCCAGAAAGGAGCTGACTCTACTCATGTTATTCGTCCTCTTTGCCTGCGCTCTGCTATTGGTCGGAACGACCTTGCTGCACTATGAAGTTTTACGCGTCCTGAATACGGGTCTCCCCGCACTCGGCATTCCGAATCGAAGCAAGCTGTTAGTTGTCATCCTGGTCACTTTCCTCGCCCATGCGACAGAGATGGCCATGTATGGAGGAGCGCTTTACCTTCTGGTCACCTGGCTGGGTGTGGGCAATCTTTCGGGCACGACAGGTTTCTCGCTTACAACGTACATGTACTTTTCCGCCGAAACCTACACCTCCCTGGGCTTCGGAGACCTCACCCCGACCGGGCCTGTGCGACTGCTCGCAGGAATCGAGGCGCTCAATGGCCTCCTTCTTATAGGCTGGAGCGCCTCGTTCACCTACATTTCCATGGAACGCTTCTGGGTTATCAACTCACCTAGCGAGGAGAAGTCAGACCGGCCGTGAAACTATCCGATCCTGGCTCGGCATGTCGTGGAAACGAGTATCCATTGACCTCTCCAGAGGTATGTGTTGTAACAGCCCAAGACTGCGCCTTGCAGCCGTGTCGTTTGTCCATCTCGCGGTTTTTCCAGCAACCAGGCAGAAGAACCTGCTTGAAAATAAGCTTCAGAATTGATGAATATCATGCGGCACGGACGCCCGCTCGGTATACTTGCGGCTTCGCACCGAGAGAATTTACATGAGGCAGCAAAAAATACCCGAACTCGTTTGCCCTGCCGGCAGTCTGCCGGCGCTCAAGGCGGCGGTCGACAACGGCGCCGATACGGTCTATATCGGCTACCGGAACGATACCAACGCGCGCAATTTCGCCGGCCTGAACTTCGACCACAAGGCGATGGTCGAGGGTATCTGCTACGCCCACAAGCGTGGCAGACATGTGCTGATGGCGATCAACACCTTTCCGCAACCGGGTCGCGAGGCGGACTGGCACCAGGCCGTCGATGGCGCCGCCGATCTGGGCGTCGATGCGGTGATCCTGGCCGACATCGGGCTGCTCGACTACGCCAGCAAGCGCCACCCCGACTTGCGTCTGCACCTCTCGGTGCAGGGCTCGGCGACCAGCTATGAAGCGGTAAATTTCGCGCATCGCGAGTTTGGAGTTCGGCGTGCGGTGCTGCCTCGCGTGCTGACGCTGGCGCAAGTCGAACTGGTGATCAAAAACACGCCGGTCGAAATCGAGGTCTTCGGCTTCGGCAGCCTGTGCGTGATGAACGAGGGGCGCTGCTGGCTGTCGTCCTACGCCACCGGCGAGTCGCCCAATACCGTCGGCGCCTGTTCGCCGGCCAAATACGTCAAGTGGGAGAAGTCGCCGGGGCAGATGTCCACCCGCCTCAACGGCATCCTGATCGACCGCTGCGCCGACAACGAAGCCGCCGGCTACCCGACGCTGTGCAAGGGCCGCTTCGAGGTTAACGGCGAAACCTATTACGCGCTGGAAGAACCGACCAGCCTGAACGTGATCGAGATACTGCCGGAGATCGCCAGGATCGGCGTATCCGCGATCAAGGTCGAGGGGCGCCAGCGCAGCCCGACCTACGTCGCGCAGGTCACACGCACCTTGCGCGCCGCGCTAGATGCGCTTGCCGGCGACAGTGAGCATTACCATGTGCAGCCGGCCTGGCAGGCCGATCTGGCCAGGGTTTCCGAAGGCAACCAGGCTACCCTGGGCGCCTATAACCGACCCTGGCGCTGATTTTTTATCCGCTGACGAGACAGAGAAAAGCATCATTCGAGATTTTGAATCTCCGCGATCTCTGCGTTAAATGAGGTTTTTAATGAAACTCGCTTTAGGCCCGCTGCTTTACTTCTGGCCGAAACACGAAGTGCTCGAGTTCTACGCCGGGATGGTGCAGATCGACGCCATCGACATCATTTACGTCGGCGAGGTGGTCTGCTCGCGCCGTCAGCAACTGCGCGTGAGCGACTGGATCGGTCTGGCGCGCGACCTGGCCGACGCCGGCAAGGAGGTTGTCGTTTCAGCACAAGCCCTGCTTGAATCGGAAAGCGATCTCAAGACCTTGCGCCGCCTCATGGATGAGGCGGGCTGCAAGGTCGAGGCCAACGATCTGGGCGCGGTGAATATTGCCGCCGGACGCCCTTTTGTTGCCGGGCCGCATCTGAACATCTATAACGCGGCGACGCTGGCGACCTTTGCCCGCTATGGCCTGCAACGCTGGGTGCCGCCGCTGGAGGCGGACCGCCGCTTGATCGAAATACTGCACAACAGCCGCCCGGCGGGCGTCGAAACCGAGGTGTTCGTCTATGGCAAGCTGCCGCTCGCCTTCT
>NZ_JAEUOI010000146.1 GCF_016790145.1 Propionivibrio sp.
GCATCGAAAGCATGGCTTGATCGCACGGCTGGGGCAATCATGTCTTTGCTTGGTCTCAAACTCATCTTCGAGACACAGCAGCCGTGAGCCTGTGCGCTAACCCATCAATCCACCGGACGCTGCGCGATGAAGCCGCGCACCGCCGGTGATTTCAGACGTTAAGCTGCTGAGAATGCCCATTGCACGCGAAGGCCACTTCCTTGTTTCGCATGACTTGGCTGAAACACCAAGCCTGGGCCTGGAGTCTGTCAACCTCTCAGCATGCATTCAAGAGGCCAAACTTCATCCGTACAAGAGCGTCTTTGGCTCGCCATGCTTTGGCTTTACTGAAACTTCACTGGATGCGCTGACTGAACTGCCAAGGCTGGATTCTGTGTGGTTCTGGGACGTTGCGCTCAAGAACATCGAAGCCCTCTACGCGCTGTCAGCCTTGAGAAGCTTCGGGGTCCATCCAAAGCGGCCAGCAATCGACTTCTCGCGCCTGAGGTCACTACAGCAGGTCGTTTGGCACTACAAAGCAACAGACACAGGCCTCGGTTCGCTGAATCTCAAGCGCCTGCATATCTGGCACTGCTCGCTGAAAAGCAAGGGCTTCGCCGGCCTCCAGGTACCCGATACCCTTGAGGAACTCCAGATCAATTGGGCAAGTGCAGCCACACTCGATGGCCTACCTACAATTCCGAGCTTGCGGCACCTGGAAATTCATCGGTGCCGCAACCTTGAAAGCTTGGCTGTCCTTCCAAAGCTGTTCCCCAGGCTTGAGCACTTGGTAGTCGCAGCATGTGGTCGAGTCTCAGCGCCCGATGCAGAATGGCTGAAGGCGAGTATTCCCTCGCTCAGGCACGCCTATGTTAGAGACAGGAAGGTCATCTAGCGATGCAGCAGCCTGCCGAATAAGTTAACGTGAAAGCCTCCGCGCGCAGGGTGATGACGTAACAATATTTGAGGCTGAGTCCGTAATTGGCCGAATGGTAAAAGCCTGATGTGGCCGTGCGCACGGAACGATGCCGAACGCACCAATAGATCCCCCGGCGCCAGATTGCTGGATATAATTACAGTATTCAAGCGCCGAGTGCCTTTCGCCATGTCTTCCGTCCTGCCCGTTCCCGAGTCGATCGCCGCCGCGTTTTTCAACGATATCCACCGGCCTGCGCTTGCTGCCTTGCCCTGCGCCCTGCCGCTCGATTCCGGCAAGGTATCGGCGGGTTTCCCCTCGCCGGCGGCGGATTATGAGGACCGGCGGCTCGACATCAACACCTATCTCATACGCAACCCGGTATCCACGTTCTTCTTCCCGGTCGAAGGCCGATCGATGGAAGGCGCTGAAATCTTTGCCGGCGACGTGCTGGTCGTCGATCGCAGCATCGCGCCGCAGCATGGTCATATCGTGGTGGCCTTCATCAATGGAGAACGGCTGGTGAAGCGTCTTTATCGGCGCGCCGGCCGGGTGGCGCTGGTTTCCGAGAATCAGGACTATCCGCCCATCGAGATCCGCGAAGGCCTGGATCTGCTCGTGTGGGGCGTCGTGATAGGCAAATTCAAGCGGCTGCCGATATGAACATTATTGGCAGGCGCTGGATTCCGGCGTGCGCCGGAATGACGATCTGAAGGTGGATTCCGGCTTGCTCCGGAAGGACGATCTGGGTTCAGGACAGCGCTTATGCCGATTTTTGCACTGGTCGATTGCAACAACTTCTACGCGAGTTGCGAGAAGCTGTTCGACCCCCGGCTGGCCGGCGTGCCGGTGGTGGTGCTCTCGAACAACGATGGTTGCGTGGTCGCCCGCAGCGCCGAGGTCAAGGCACTGGGCATTCCCATGGGGGTGCCCTGGTTCAGGATCCGTGAGCAGGCCAGGCGGCATGGCATTGTCGCCTTTTCTTCGAACTATGCGCTGTATGCCGACATGAGCAATCGCGTGGTCGAGGTTCTGGCGCAGTTCTCGCCGGACATCGAGGTCTACTCGATCGACGAATCCTTTCTCGACGTGGCCGGCTTCGAAGGCACGGGCCTGGCCGAGTACGGGCGGCAAATCCGCGAGCGGGTTCAGCGCTGGCTGGGGCTTACCGTTTGCGTCGGCATCGCGCCGACGAAAACCCTGGCCAAGCTGGCCAACCACTGCGCCAAGAAGAATCTGGCCGGTGCGGCGGGTGTCTGTGACTTCACGATCATGCCGACGGCGGATCTGGATGCGCTGCTGGCCCGGATCGACGTCGGCGAAGTCTGGGGCGTCGGCCGCAAGCTTACGCCACGGCTGCAGGCGATGGGAATCGGCACGGTTAGGGATCTTCGCGATGCCGACGCGGAGACCCTGCGCGCCCGTTTTTCGGTGGTGCTGGAACGCACGCTGCGCGAACTGCGCGGCATCTCGTGTCTGGCGCTGGAGGAGGTGGTGCCGGACAAGCAGCAGATCATCTGCAGCCGCTCCTTTGGCGAGCGGGTCTATGAGCTTGAGGCGCTGCAGGAGGCAGTGGCCAGTTATCTCAGCCGTGCAGCGGAAAAGCTGCGCCAGCAAGGCTCGCTGGCCGGTGCGCTGACGGTTTACATCCGCACCAGTCCGTTCAATCCTTCCGAGCCACACTATCAGAAGGCGGTCACGGTGCCTTTGCCCGAAGCCACGGCGGATAGTCGATTTCTGGCGCGCTGGGGGCGGCGGATCCTGAAACGAATCTATCGGCCGGGTTTTGCCTACCAGAAGGCCGGCGTCATGCTCTCGGACATCCGCCCGCGCCTGCACAATCAACTTTCCCTGTTCTCCAGCCCTCGGGCCACGCACGCGAACGGGCGCCTGATGCAGGCGCTGGATCAGATCAATGCGCGCTGGGGTCGCGGCACGCTGCGTCTGGCGGCCGAAGGCCTGGACAAGGAATGGCAAATGAAACGGGGTCATTTGTCGCCGGGGTATACAACCGAGTGGGCCGGCCTGCCGACGGTGAAAGCCGGCTGACGGAGGCTGCTCGTCACCCCGGCGGAAGCCGGGGTCCAGCTCGTTTATCCGATCGTTTTAATGGATAGCAGAGTAAGGTACTGGATTCCGGCTTGCGCCGGAATGACGGCTTGGGAGGTGTATATCCATTGATTCACAGCCTCTGGGTGTTTGCGCCGCATCGACTGTTCGCCGAAGTGGCTCGGTGGGCTCAGATCAGCAGCGCGGCAACGAAGATGCCGATCATCATGAAGGCGATCACGACCTTGGCGACCAGTCCGGCCATGATACCCAGCCAGGTTGCAACACCCACCTTGACGGCACGCTGACCGTCCTGGCGTGCCAGGTACTCGCCGACTGCGGCGCCCACCAGCGGCATGAACAGCACGCCGACCAGCCCCATGAAGATTCCCGCCACCGTGCCGAGAGCCGCACCGATGATGGCCTGGCGGCTGGCGCCGGCGCGCTGGGCGCCGAGCAGGCCGGCCGCGTAGTCAAGCCCCCAGGCCAGCACCGCCAGCAGGGTGACTGCGGCCACGGTGCCCCAGCCGACCCGGCTGAAATCGTCGATCCAGGCGCCGAGCACGACGCCCGCCAGGACGAGCAGCGTTCCCGGCAGCGCCGGCAGCACCGTACCGGCCAGGCCGGCGAGGATGAGCGCAAGGCTCAGTATCCACAGAAGAGTATCGCTCACGTTGGTTTTGGGTTGATGTGGTGCGCCAGACGTAATGGTACCCGTGAAGGCGATCGATACCGAGGTGGCCAAGGACTGGTTGGAACAGCCTTACGGCTTTTCAGGTCGCGCTCAGAGGCTGTGAATAAATCAAAAATCCACCGCAAAGACGCAAAGGTGAAAAGAAAAGCAGGTACATCAAGCGGATTCCGAACAGGGCATTGCCTGTCCCCATGCTCGCCACGATGCCGGTAGCTCATGCCGGTTCATCCTGTCCTCAGGTGTGCTGGAGAACAGGGATTGAAAAGGCAGAGCGGAGTATCACTGACGGAGCAAAACCGGTCAATGCCAGTTTTATGGGCATGGCCCGCAAACGAGACCGGAGTACCGGCCGCTCACCAATGCAAGGAACTGAATATATTAGTTTTTTCAAGACACTGGCGATTGTTATTTGATATAAATCAAAGACGAGCTGTGCCTCTGCGCCCCAGACTTGCTGCCAATGAATCAAGCGCGAAAGGGGTAGTCCGTGGCATCGGAGAAGTACAAGCAGTGGTCCGTGGTGGTGATGAGTACGCTGGCTTTCACGGTGTGCTTCATGATCTGGATGATGTTCGCGGTGATCGGCATTCCGATCAAGCAGACCCTTGGCCTCAACGAAACCCAGTTCGGCGTCCTGATCGCCATGCCGGTGCTCACCGGCTCGCTCATCCGTCTGCCGCTCGGCATGTGGACCGACCGGTTCGGTGGCCGCATCGTCTTCTTCATCCTGATGTTGTCCACAGTGATTCCGATCTGGATGATCTCGCTCGGCACCGAATTCTGGCATTACCTCGTTACGGGACTCTTCGTCGGCGTCGCCGGTGGCTCATTCACCGTCGGTATCGCCTACTGTGCGCGCTGGTTTCCGCGCAACCGGCAGGGACTGGCGATGGGAATCTTTGGCGCCGGCAACACCGGCGCGGCGGTGACCAAGCTGGTTGCGCCGATGATCGTCGTCGGCTGGGGCTGGACGATGGTGCCCAGGGTTTATGCGGTGCTGATGCTGGTCACGGCGATCGCTTTCTGGTTCCTGACCTATTCCGATCCCGCGCACAAGGTCAGCAAGACCATCACCGTCCGCGAGCAACTGCTGGCGCTGAAAGACCCGCGGGTCTGGCGCTACTGCCAGTACTACTCGATTGTCTTTGGCGGTTATGTGGCCATGGCGCTGTGGATGACAAAGTATTACATCACCGAATACGGCTTCAACCTGCAGACGGCAGCGCTGCTGGCCGCCGCATTCAGCATTCCGGGCGGCATCCTGCGCGCCATTGGTGGCCATTTCTCCGACAAGTTCGGCGCCCATACCGTCACCTGGTGGGTGCTCTGGGTGTCGTTGCTCTGCCTCTTCTTCCTGTCGTATCCGCAGACGCAACTGACGATCATGACGGTGAGTGGTCCGCAATCCTTCCATATCGGTCTTAACGTCTGGGTCTTCACCGCCCTCATGTTTACCATGGGTATCGCCTTCGCGATCGGCAAGGCCTCGGTATTCAAGTACATCTCCGACGATTTTCCGCACAACATCGGCGTCATTTCGGGAATTGTCGGACTTGCCGGCGGCATGGGCGGCTTCCTGCTTCCGATCATCTTCGGCGCCCTGGTCGATCTGACCGGCGTCCGCTCCTCGGCCTTCATGCTGATGTTCGGCATCATCTGGGTTTCCTTGCTGTGGATGTACTTCACCGAGGTGCGTCCCATCCATAAAAGCCAACAGAAATTGAGCGCGGCAGAGTGCGTGGACGTGCTTGAGTAGGCATTCAAACCAGGGGTACAACCATGACAGCGAAGCAAATGACAGCAACAGTTAGCACTAACTCGGGCGCCGACATCGCCGAATGGGATGTCGAGAACGAGGCATTCTGGGAATCGAAAGGCAAGCACATCGCCAACCGCAACCTGTGGATCTCGATCCCGGCTCTTCTGTGCGGCTTCGCGGTGTGGGGCATGTGGGGCATCATCACGGTGCAGATGCTCAATCTGGGCTTCCCCTTCACCCAGGCCGAGCTATTCACGCTGACCGCCATTGCCGGAATCTCCGGCGCCACGATGCGCATTCCGGCCTCGTTCCTGATCCGCCTGGCGGGTGGGCGCAATACGATCTTTCTGACCACCGCCATGTTGCTGGCACCCGCCATCGGCACCGGCATCGCGTTGCAGCACCCGACATGGCCCTTGTGGGCATTCCAGTTGATGGCGCTGTGGTCCGGCGTCGGCGGCGGAAACTTTGCCAGTTCCATGTCCAACATCAGCACCTTCTTCCCGAAGCGCCTGCAGGGCACAGCGCTCGGGCTCAACGCCGGCCTCGGAAACTTCGGCGTGACGACCATGCAGATCGTGATCCCGCTGGTGATGACGGTGAGCATCTTCGGCGACTTCGGCGGTGAATCGACCAAGCTGGTCAAGGACAGCGGCTGGATATTCGGCAAGATTGTTGCGGGAACCCCGACCTGGATTCAGAACGCCGGCTTCGCCTGGGTGCTCTCGCTGGTGCCCCTGTCCATTCTGTGCTGGTTCGGCATGAACAACCTCAAAACCGTTTCGCCGGACACCGGCAACCCGATTGTCGCCTTCGCCAAAGTGACCTACCTGTACACGCTGGCCTTCATACCGGCAATGTTCGGGTTGTACCTGTACCTGCCAGCGCCTACCGGTCTGGGCCTGATCAGCATGTGGGTGGCAATTCCGCTCGACATCGTCAGTGCCCTGCTGGTGATGCGTCTGGCGGCCTTCGGCCCGATGAAGGAAGGCGTGGCCAAGCAGTTCCAGATCTTCAGGAACAAGCACACCTGGTCGATGACAGCGCTCTACATCGTGACTTTCGGCTCCTTCATCGGTTTTTCCATGGCGCTGCCACTGGCCATCACCGTGATCTTTGGCTTCCAGCACGTGGCGGATCCGGTCACCGGCGTTTTCTCGCACGCCCTGAAGAACCCCAACGCGCCCTCGGCGCTGACCTACGCCTGGATCGGCCCTTTCGTCGGGGCCGCAGTGCGACCCATCGGCGGCTGGATTTCAGACAAAGTCGGCGGGTCCATCGTGACGCAGATCATCTCCGCGGTGATGGTGGTGGCCTCGGGCGCGGTCGGCTACGTGATGCTGCTGGCCTACAACTCGGCACAACCCGAGCAGTACTTCCTGGCGTTCATGGCATTGTTCGTGGTTCTGTTTACCTCCAGCGGGATCGGTAACGGCTCCACCTTCCGCAGCATCGGCTTTATTTTCGACCGGCAGCAAGCCGGCCCGGTGCTCGGCTGGACTTCGGCCGTTGCCGCTTACGGCGCCTTCATCGCCCCGGTCGTCATCGGTGCCCAGATCAAGGCCGGCACACCGCAAAACGCGATGTACGGCTTTGCCATCTTCTACGCACTGTGCCTGGTGCTGAACTGGTGGTTCTACCTGCGCGCCAATGCCTACGTAAAGAATCCCTGATTGTCCTTAACCCTGTCGCTTCCATTTCAACGAACCCTTCTGGGGAAACCGCATGAGCCACTTTCTCGATCGACTGACCTATTTCTCCCAAGCACGGGAATCGTTCTCCGACGGCCACGGCGTAGCCACGGGGGAAGACCGTACCTGGGAGGACACCTACCGCAACCGCTGGGCGCACGACAAGATCGTGCGCTCGACCCATGGCGTGAACTGCACGGGTTCGTGCTCGTGGAAGATCTACGTCAAGGGCGGCATCGTCACCTGGGAAACCCAGCAGACCGACTACCCGCGCACACGCTGGGACATGCCCAACCACGAGCCGCGCGGCTGCGCGCGCGGCGCCAGTTATAGCTGGTACCTGTACAGCGCCAACCGCGTCAAATATCCGCTGGT
>NZ_JAEUOI010000149.1 GCF_016790145.1 Propionivibrio sp.
CCAGATTAAAAGGGAAAGTGCGCTAAGCACTTTCCCTTTTTCCCCTTTCAGGGTGCATGCCGGGCGCAGGTATAATCGTCGGATTCAGCCCGGATGGTGAAATAGGTAGACACAAGAGACTTAAAATCTCTCGATCGAAAGGTCGTACCGGTTCGATTCCGGTTCCGGGCACCAAATATACGTCTTAAGCAGTCCGATACCGTCTGTAATATCCTCTGAAACCCTCTCCAATGCTGGTTTTTTTTCGTCTATACAGTCCGCAACAGTCGATAGCGTCAAATGTGATCTGGGAATATTTCTGGGGGTATAAGCCGATATGCCCAAATTACATCAGGAATAATACCCGCAAGTTAGCCTCAAAGACTTGAAAATGACTGACAGTCAGAGAGTTAGATAGCGCGAAGCCGAAGGACAAGACCTTCAAACTTGCTGATGGCGACGGCCTGTATATTCACGTCATGCCCGGTGGGGCAATGCATTGGCGCATGAAATACCGGATTGGTGGGAAAGACAAACTGCCTTCCTTTGGCTCATATCCCGAAGTCCGCCCCCCAGAGGCCAGAGATACCCGATATGGTTGAACATCGGAGTGAATCGACCGGTATCGCGGGTCTCTGGCGTTTCCGTCCGACCCCAAGGCGTGACATGACATCAGGAAGCTGACTGGCAGCTTTTCGACGTCGAGCCGATCCTCGGGAAGATTGCGGCTCGGGCAACTGCTCGGCCACAACCAACACCTAACGACTAAGGTGGCGCATGTTGCAAACGGCGCAGTCAGAAGCACAACAGTCCAGGGAGCGTTTCGGCAAAATAAAGAAACGCAATATTCCACCATTCCGTTGTGCTCGTCCCTACCCAGAAAAGCGATTCCGGGTCAAACACCCGAGGCAGGAGCCTTGTACGGTATTTACGCTACCAGGGATCTGTGCCGGGGGGAGGGTGACCTCTGTCCCTGCCGCAACCTCGTCAGTGCCGGTCAGCACAATATTTTCCAATTCAGGTATGAGCGTGCGACACGAAGTCGTTTGTAGAAGTTGTTTCCAATTTAACTGAGGAAACCACCCGTGTCACCGGGCGAATCTAGGGGCGAATCTAGGAGCCTGAATAAAGAGCGGCTCTGGCAACGTAACGAAGCACCGTAAGGTGTGGGGTATCAATCGCGAGAGGCGTACCCTTCTGGCAGCCACAGACCGGATGAGTGCTAGAGAGTCGGTATGGTGAAAATATTTGAATCTGCGATAACGACCGTTAATGAAAACAAGCGGAAGTGGCTTCAACGCTTGAACCAAACGGTATTGGATGTGGGAACAGCGTGTGCTCATTGCGCTTTCGTGACCCATGCGCCTCCCGGTCAAGAGCAGACACCTAACCCGACATACTTCTGAAAGTGGAACGTGGAAACCCCGTATTGCTCCCTTCGGGAACATCCATTAGCCGGCCTAAGTCAAGTACGCAAACACAAATCTCGCGTCGATACCGCGACTGATATTGAAACAACGCCCATCGGGTCGGTCGGCGGCCTGTCTTGTAGTTCAGTACGGCTTCGCCGTTCTCATCGAAGCCATGCACGGCAAAGATGTTCGGCAAAGATGTTCTTGGCAAGATCGATTCCAGCAGTGACAATGCTCATGGACTTCCCCTTTCGAGTTTCGTTAAATGGATGGCTTGAGAATCACCAATTTTGGCACGTCGGTGCCCTGCGGTTGCGTATTCGCTTCCTCGGGACGGGGAAGTCCCTTACATTCGTTAGGCCTCTTTAAACCACAGGAACTGAGACTTGGGCGCTAAGACTTGGATGCTCGTCCTTGCTGACCTTAATGCACGTGAGGCATTAGCTGCCAAGCCGTCTTTGGACCGGGAGGCAACCCGGAGGCTAGCCGATACGCTCTTCCCTGACGTGAAGCTTGAGGCAATTGGGGACGGCGATCTTTCCTTTACATGTCCGCCGGTCGATGAAGTGCATATAGGTTGTTTTCCTGGGGTATCGGTTGTCGCAGCCAAAGATTTCGGCATCGACTATCCATCAAAGCTAAATCAGCGTTTCATTACCTCTGGCGGTAGCGGTACGATCACGCTTCACGCTATGCATAGCGTTGTCGATTGGTTTGCGTATGCGATGTGGGCAAAGGGTAAGCTGGTGCGTTCCCTGAGTCTGTCTCCAGATAGCGGCATCATGGAGGACATCGGACAGCGCCTGCCTTTTGAAGAACCGTTCTGGTCCGGAGAGCATCCTGCTGTCGATAGTGAAGAAGTGGACGCTTACCCGTTCCCGTTTCACCATCTGGAACTTGGCGAGGCAACTTTGAAGGATCGATTCGGCTACCAGCTTGAGGGCTATATCGATGCCTCACTGCTTGAACCTGAGTCGATTCCGCTGGTTCGCTACAAGCGTTCCCGTTCGCCTTGGTGGAAGTTCTGGTGACGAGGCCCAACCTTGTGGTTGACCCCGTTCGCTTCGCTTTCTGCTCGCAGTACGATCAAGCTGCGCAGCGCCGATCACCTCCACATTGGGCTTTTCACACATGCCGGCCATGAACTGGAAACCGAATAGATGGGGTGCCACCACACTTTCATTTCTTGCTCCACCACTGGGGATGTTATACATCACACGCCCTAGGCTTGCCGGTGTCTATCTTCTTGTACTATTGGTGGCCGCACTGACGCAATTTTGGCTTATTGGTAACGGGCATAAGATCCCACTCACGGTCTTTTTAGCAGTTATTGCCGCAACCCATTCCTATCGAATAGCGGTAAGAGCACCGGAGGTCAACTCAAGACCTTGGTATAGTCGATGGTATGGCTTGCTCTCGATCGCTATGTCCTCATTCATGGTTTTGGCATTTCTTCGAGCGTTCTTTTTTGAGCCGTTTCACCTACCGTCTCAATCCATGTTTCCCTCAATGCCTGCGGGTTCGTACATCGTTGTCCAGAAATACGGTTACGGAAACTATGCAAGTTATGGAATTCGCATGTATCGCGGAGCTGTTGTTGCTCCGCTAAATCGTGGACAGGTTCTGGTTTTTGAGTATCCGCGTGACCATAGCATTCGCTATGTCATGCGGCTCGTTGGTCTGCCGGGGGATCGCCTTGAATACAAGGGTAAGCGACTGTTCGTAAACGGCGAGCCTTTGCCAACCAAGTCCTTGGGCCTTTATCAGGAATTTGAGATCACGCGTGAATCAACCTACAACATTGCAACTCAGAGCGCCGCGCCCAGGCAAGACTTCGATGCAATCGTCAAACCAGGACATCTGTTCTTCCTCGGGGACAACCGGGACAACGCAAACGACAGTCGGTATTGGGGCCAAGTCCCAGAAGCAAACGTCGTTGGGAATGTTGTGCTTGTCCTCAAGAATCCAGAAGCCCAACACATCATTCCACCGGACCTTGCGCATGAAGCCGCACAACGCCCCTGAAATAGGACGTTTGAGATCGCATCGAATTTTATCTGAATGAATCTCAGACCGTTGAGCCGATTAGTCCTACGTTGCGGCTTTCCATATTTGCGTATGGCTTTTTATATTGCTACCTGCTAGGCTTTACCCATGGCACACACACGCTTTGACTGGGATCCAGACAAGGACGCCGAAAACAGCGGAAGCATGGAGTTTCCTTCTCCCGCGCCCAATACGCATTTGCGGACTCACAGCGCGTGATTGCCAAGGACGTCACGCACAGCCAAATCGAAGAGCGGTTCTATTGTTTCGGCGAAGTCGAAGGTGGCGTGCTTACGGTGCGGTTCACATACCGCGCTTCAGTTATTCGAATCATCGGCGCCGGTTAATGGCGCAAACGAAAGGTTATCTATGAGCGCGAAAACGCAGCGTAGCGGAGTTTCAGACAAGGCCAATGCCGGATCAGGCCGGCGTAACGCCGAAACAAAAATGAAATACACCATTGAACCGCTTGGCGAAGTTCAGGTGGTTCCCGACTTCCTGCCTTCTCCTGCTGAATTGGCATTTCGTGAAGAGGGAGTAAAAGTAACTTTGGCTTTGAGCAAGAAGAGTATCGACTTCTTCAAGTCCGAAGCCACGAAACATCACACTCAGTACCAGCGCATGATACGTCGGCTCATCGACGCTTATGTTGATATTCAGGCCCCGACCCGGCAGTCCACTCGGTCGCCTCGCGATAAAGCTGCGCCGCGCCGATGACTTCTACTTTCGGCCCCATAAAATGCGCTGAGCACAATACGATGACGCATTCTTTTATTTAAGATACAACAAACAACGCTTGTTGAGTTTTCGATGGTGGCAAGTGTCACATCGATTCTGACGCTGATGAGTACATTGGCCATTTCAAGTTGAAATTGCTTGAGTTCAGTCCAACCTGTTTGACATTTGAAATTGCCATACACGATCACAATCATGTTGACGTGTCAAGCTACTCGCCAAAGCAGCGCAGGCCGGCGAGGTCGAGGATGGTGATGCTGCCGTAGTCGATATGCAGCAGTCCGGCCTTTTCCAGTTTGCGCAGTGCCTGATTGACGCGCTGGCGGGAAATGCCGGCGAGCAGGCCGATTTCTTCCTGTGAAATTTTCAGTTCCAGGTTGTTTTCCGGGTAAAGCACCGGGTTGAACAGGGAGGCAAGGCAGCGTGCGAGGCGGGCGTCGGGGTCGAGCAGTCGCTCGTGTTCCATCATGCCGATAAACTGGGCGAGCCGTTCGTTGAGCTGGACGATCAGGAAGCGGTTGAAATGAATGCTGTTCTCGTACAGCCACTGAAAAGTGCTGCGGTTCATGTAGGCGATCCGCGATTCGCGCAGGGCGACTACATCGTATTTTCGTGCTTCGTTCTTGAGCAGCGAGCCTTCGCCGAACCACCCGCCAGCCGACAGGCCGGTAAACGAGGTGATTTTCCCGGTGCTCCAGATGCTGGCCATCTTGACGAGGCCGTCAACAACACCCATCCAGTACTCGACCGGCTCGCCTTTCATGCATACGAAACCGCCGGTCGGGATGGTGCGCACGACAATGCCTTCATTGACCTGCTGGAATTGTTCAGCCGTCAGTTCGCGTGCCCAGGCCGAGGCCAGCAACATTTCGTTTAACGAGCGCATTTATTTTGCCAATTGTCAGTGAGATGACAATTATAGTGTGCCCGTGTGCTTAGACTAGGCGCAGAATCGGTTTCTGTGTCATCCTGCACCGGCTGACGGGAACCGGTCAGGCGCCAGGAAATTGTAAAATTGCACCAGAGAAAAACGATAGAATCGTTCCTGGTTTTGAAGACAGATAATTATTAGCCGTTACCTTGATGTCGGCTTGTTGAACCGGAGGAGGGGATAAGGTGCCAGAGATGGCTGTTTCCCGGGCGATGGACACTTTCCCTCGCTTGCTATTTCACCATTCCCGTGTGCGCGGAGATAAAACCGCGATGCGCGAGAAGGATCTTGGCATCTGGCAATCCTGGTCGTGGAGCGATGTGGCCGAACAGGTGAGCGCCCTGGCCTGCGGTCTGGCAGAACTGGGCTTCAGGCGCGGCGATAATCTGGCGATCATCGGGGACAACCGGCCGCGCCTGTACATGACGATGGCGGCCGTGCAGTGCCTGGGCGGCGTTCCGGTTCCGCTCTACCAGGATGCCGTGGCTTACGAAATGCTCTTCGTGATGCAGGATGCCGGAATCCGCTTCGCGCTCGTCGAAGACCAGGAACAGGTCGACAAACTGCTTGAAATCAAGGCGCAGTTGCCGCTGCTGGAGCATGTGGCCTATGACGACCCGCGCGGCATGCGCCACTACAATCAGCCCTTCATCCACGATATTGAAGCGCTGCTGGCGATCGGGCGGATCCATATCAGGAACCATCCCGATTTTCTCGGCGATGAAATTGCCAAGGGTGCTGCCAACGACATTGGCGTCATGCTGTACACCTCCGGCACGACGGGCAAGCCGAAAGGCGTGTGCCTGACGCACAACGCCTTCATCAGCGCTGCCAAGGGCGGCGTCGAGTTTGACCGTCTGACCGCCGATGAAGACATCCTCTCGTATCTGCCGATGGCCTGGGTCGGCGACCATCTGTTTTCCTTTGCGCAGGCCATGGTGACCGGCTTCACCATCAACTGCCCGGAATCCGGCGAAACGGTGATGACCGACATGCGCGAGATCGGGCCGACCTACTACTTTGCGCCGCCGCGTGTTTTCGAGAATCTGCTGACGCAGGTGATGATTCGCATGGAAGACGCCAGCGCGATCAAACAGAAACTGTTCCACTACTGCATGAAGGTGGCGCGGCGCTGCGGTGCCGATGTCCTCGATGGCAAGCCGGTTCCTGTTGCCGATCGGCTGCTCTACCTGCTCGGTACCCTGCTGATTTTCGGGCCGCTGAAAAACGTGCTGGGCATGAGCCGGGTGCGCGTCGCCTATACGGCCGGTGCGGCGATCGGCCCGGACCTCTTCCGTTTCTACCGCTCGATCGGCATCAACCTCAAGCAGCTTTACGGGCAGACCGAAACCTGTGCCTATGTCTGCCTGCAGCCGGATGGCGAGATCAAGTTCGACAGTGTTGGCAAGCCGGCGCCCGGAGTCGAGGTCAGGATCGCCGACAACGGCGAGATCCTGGTCAAGGGGCCGATGCTGCTCAAGGAGTATTACAAGCGCCCCGACGCGACGGCCGAAGCAATCAACGCCGAAGGTTATTTCATGACCGGTGATGCCGGCCTGTTTGACGATGAAGGTCATCTCAAGATCATCGATCGCGCCAAGGACGTCGGCAAGCTGGCCAACGGGGCGATGTATGCGCCCAATTACATCGAAAACAAGCTGAAATTCTTTCAGTACATCAAGGAAGCGGTAGCTTTCGGCGATAGCCGCGAGATGGTCTGCGCGTTCATCAACTTCGACATCGGCGCCGTTGGCAACTGGGCCGAGCGGCGCGGCATCGCCTATTCGGGTTACACCGATCTGGCCGCCAAGGCAGAAGTCTATGGGCTGATTCAGGAGTGCATCGAACAGGTCAATACCGAACTGCTGCATGAGGGAGCGCTGGCCGATTCGCAGATTCATCGTTTCCTGATCCTGCACAAGGAGCTGGATCCGGATGATGACGAACTGACGCGCACGCGCAAGGTACGCCGTAACTTTGTCGCCGAGAAATATGCCGTGCTGATCGATGCGCTGTACAGCGGCAAAAGCAGCCAGTTCATCGAAACGGCGGTCAAGTTCGAGGACGGGCGACAGGGCAAGGTCGCTGCCGATCTGCAAATCCGGGATATCAAGACTTTCCCCGTAGCCGGGAGGGCTGACCGATGAGTCGGGAGATCGGCGAGGTGATTCTCGACCTGAAAAACGTTTCGCTGGCCTTCGGCGGCGTCAAGGCTTTGACCGACATTTCCTTCGACGTTCGCGAACACGAGATACGCGCCATCATTGGCCCGAATGGCGCCGGCAAGAGTTCGATGCTGAATGTGATCAACGGCGTTTATCGTCCGCAGCAGGGCGAAATCATCCTGCGCGGCAAGCACTTCAGCAAGATGAACCCGTACAAGGCGGCCAGGGCCGGCATCTCGCGTACTTTCCAGAACATCGCCCTGTTCAAGGGGATGAACGTGATCGACAACATGATGACCGGGCGCAACCTGAAGATCCGCAGCAACCTCATCCAGCAGGCCTTGTGGTGGGGGCCGGCTCGGCGCGAGGAGCTCGAACATCGGGCCAAGGTCGAGGAGGTCATCGACTTTCTCGAAATCCAGCACATTCGCAAGACGCCGGTCGGGCGCCTGCCGTACGGCCTGCAGAAGCGTGTCGACCTCGGTCGGGCGCTGGCCATGGAGCCGAGCATCCTGCTGCTTGACGAGCCGATGGCCGGAATGAACGTCGAAGAGAAGCAGGACATGTGTCGTTTCGTCCTCGACATCAATGACCAGTTCGGCACGACGATCGTGCTGATCGAACACGACATGGCGGTGGTCATGGATATCTCCGACCGGGTAGTGGTTCTCGATTACGGCAGGAAAATCGGTGATGGCCTTCCGGACGAGGTCCGTGCCAATCCGGAAGTCATTAGCGCCTATCTTGGCGCCAGCCACTGAGGAGGAAATGCAATGGGTTTCTTCATTGAAACATTGATCGGCGGGCTGATGGCCGGCATGTTGTATTCCCTGGTGGCACTCGGCTTTGTGCTGATTTACAAGGCCTCTGGGGTGTTCAACTTTGCGCAGGGGGCGATGTTGCTGTTCGCAGCGCTGGCCATGGCGCGTTTTTCGGCGTGGATTCCGGAATGGCTGGGCATCGACAGTCTCTGGCTGGCGAATGTGATCGCCTTTTTCATCGCCGGTGCGCTGATGTACCTTGTCGCCTGGCTGATCGAGCGGCTGGTTCTGCGCCCCCTGGTGAACCAGGAGGGCGCGACCCTGCTGATGGCCACTCTGGGCATTGCCTATGTCCTTGAAGGCCTCGGTACCAGCATTTTCGGAACGGCCATCTACAAGATCGATGTCGGCATGCCCAAGGAGCCGGTACTGATTCTCGAGGGGATCTTCGAAGGCGGGCTGCTGATCAACAAGGAGGACTTCGTGGCGGCGTTGATCGCCGCCGTTCTGGTCGCACTGTTGACGCTCTTCTTCCAGAAGACGGTCACCGGCCGCGCCTTGCGTGCGGTGGCCGACGACCACCAGGCGGCGCAGTCGATCGGTATCCCGCTCAATCACATCTGGGTCATCGTCTGGTTCGTGGCCGGCATCGTCGCTCTGGTGGCCGGCGTGATCTGGGGTTCCAAGCTGGGTGTCCAGTTCTCGCTGGCGACGGTGGCGCTGCGGGGGTTGCCGGTGGTCATTCTCGGCGGACTGACATCGATTCCCGGTGCGATCATCGGCGGACTGATCATCGGCGTCGGCGAGAAGCTCTCCGAGGTCTATCTCGGTCCGATGATTGGCGGCGGCATCGAAATCTGGTTCGCCTACCAACTGGCTCTGGTCTTTCTGCTGTTCAGGCCACAGGGGCTGTTCGGCGAAAAGATCATCGACCGCGTGTAACCGGGGAGCAGGCAAGTGCTATACAGAGAAAACGGTCAGTTCAAGACCTCTTACGCGGCCGATCAGCAAATCTTCCCGATCGCCCAGGACCGCTGGGCCATCCTCGGCATCCTGGTCTTCGCTTTCATCGGCATCCCGCTGCTGGGCGACGAATACCTGATGCGCGCGATCCTGATTCCCTTCCTGATCCTTTCGCTGGCCGCGCTCGGAGTCAATATCCTGGTCGGTTTCTGCGGGCAGATTACGCTCGGTGCCGGAGCCTTCATGGCCGTCGGAGCCTACGCCGCCTACAACTTTCACATCCGTATCGAAGGTCTGCCGCTGCTCGTTTCCATCCTGCTCGGTGGTATCACTTCGGCGCTGGTCGGCATAGTTTTCGGGATTCCCAGCTTGCGCGTGCGCGGGCTCTATCTGGCCGTCGCCACCCTGGCCGCCCAGTTCTTCACCGACTGGGTTTTCCTGCGCATTCCGTGGTTCACCAACAACGCCTCGTCCGGCTCGGTTTCGGTTTCCAACCTGCAGATCATGGGCTGGGAGATTATCACACCGTTCGACAAGTACATGTTCTGTCTGGTGTGGCTGACCGTCTTCGCGCTGCTGGCGAAGAACATGACGCGCAGTGCCATCGGCCGGCAGTGGATGGCGATCCGCGATATGGACGTGGCGGCCGAGGTGATCGGCATCCGGCCGCTTTTCGCCAAGCTCTCCGCTTTTGCCGTCAGCTCCTTTTTCGTCGGAACCGCCGGCGCCCTGTGGGGCTTCATCCATCTCTCCTCGTGGGAGCCGGCCGCTTTCTCGGTCGATCGTTCGTTCCAGTTGTTGTTCATGGTCATTATCGGCGGCCTCGGTTCGATCATGGGCAGTTTCTTCGGGGCGGCCTTCATCGTCACGCTGCCGATCGCGCTGAACCAGTTCCTGCCGGCGATCGGCGGACTGTTCGGGGTCACGATTTCGACGGCCGGGGTGTCGCATGCCGAGTTGATCATCTTCGGCTCACTGATCATTTTCTTCCTGATCAAGGAGCCGCATGGTATCGCCCGCCTGTGGTCCACGGGCAAGGAAAAACTCCGGCTATGGCCATTTCCGCATTGAGCCGAGCCGGGGGACCCATTTCACTGTTGTTGCAGTTGTTGTCGCAAACGCATCATTACTATTTCAATAAAAGGAGACACTGATGAAACTACGCAAGCTCGCACTGGCGGCTTCGGCCGCCGCCGCCATCTGTTCGTCGTTGCTCGTTGCGCCGGCTGCCCTGGCTCAGGCCAAGGAGCAATTCTTTCCGGTACTGGTCTACCGTACCGGCGCCTATTCGGCCAACGGCAGTCAATGGGCCAACGGTTATGTCGATTACCTCAAGCTGGTAAATGCCAGGGGAGGAATCAACGGCGTCAAGATCATTTTCGAGGAGTGCGAGACGGCGTACGCCACCGACCGTGGTGTCGAATGCTACGAGCGCCTGAAAGGCAAGAATGGCGGCGCAACACTGTTCCAGACCCTGTCGACCGGCGCCACTTTTGCGCTGACCGAAAAAGCACCGGTGGACAAGATCCCGCTGATTACGGCCGGCTACGGTCGTAGCGAATCGCAGAATGGAGCGGTCTTTACCTGGAACTTCCCCTTGCTCGGAACCTACTGGGTCGGTGCCGAGGTCGCCATTCAGCATATCGCCAAGAAGTTGGGCGGCGTCGCCAATTTGAAGGGCAAAAAGATCGCTCTCGTCTACCATGACAGCCCGTACGGCAAGGAGCCTATCCCGGTCTTGCAGGAACTGGGCAAGCTGCATGGGTTCGAGGTGCAACTGTTGCCAGTGGCGCATCCGGGCGTCGAGCAGAAAGCCACCTGGCTGCAGATTCGCCAGCAAAAGCCGGATTTCGTTCTGCTCTGGGGCTGGGGGGTGATGAACTCGACCGCCCTGCGGGAGGCGCAGGCGACCGGTTATCCGCGTGACAAGATGATGGGCATCTGGTGGGCCGGTGCCGAGCCGGATGTCAAGGATGTCGCCGAAGGTGCCAAGGGCTATAGCGCGCTGACCTTGCAACATGGCGCCGAGCCTAATTCGAAGGTCGTCAAGGACATGCTCGATCTGGTGTATGCCAAGGGTCAGGGTACCGGGCCGAAGGATGAAGTCGGTCAGGTGCTCTATATGCGCGGCCTGATTTCGGCGATGCTTGGCGTTGAAGGGGTGCGCAAGGCTCAGGAGCGCTATGGCAAGGGCAAGGTGATGACCGGCGAGCAGGTTCGCTGGGGCCTCGAGAATCTCAATCTCGACCAGAAGATGCTCGACAGCATGGGTTTTGCCGGCGTCATGCGGCCGGTGCAGACCTCGTGCCTCGACCACATGGGATCCGCCTGGGTACGCGTTCATACCTGGAACGGCAGCAAGTGGGAGTTCACTACTCCGGACTGGTACCAGGCCGACGAGAAGCTCCTGCGTCCGATGGTGATGCTGGCCTCCGGCAAGTATGCGGAAGAAAAGAAACTGAAGCCGCGTACTCCTGAAGAGTGCAAGCTGTAGTTTCCGGCGGACCCGCCTCAGCGGGTCCATGGTCAGCCCTCCCGCGTGCGCGAGGGCGAGGCGGCACGATTAGCGAAGAGGCACCATGAGCACTGCCAACATCCTGCTGAAGGTCAATAGCATTGAGGTGATCTATAACCACGTGATCCTCGTGCTCAAGGGCGTTTCGTTCAGCGTCCCCGAGGGGGGCATCGTGGCGTTGCTGGGCGGCAATGGCGCCGGCAAGACGACGACGCTGCGCGCGGTCAGCAATCTGCTGCGCGGTGAGCGCGGCGAAGTCACCAAGGGCACCATCGAATTGCGCGATGAGCGGATCGAAGCACTCTCACCGGCGCAACTGGTAAGACGCGGCGTCATCCAGGTGATGGAAGGGCGGCACTGTTTCGCTCATTTGAGCATAGAAGAGAACCTGCTGGCCGGTGCCTACACGCGCACCGATGGCAAGGCGGCGATTGCCGAGACGCTGGAGAAGGTCTACACCTACTTTCCGCGCATCAAAACACGCCGTAGCAGCCAGGCGGCCTACACCTCGGGTGGCGAGCAGCAGATGTGCGCCATCGGACGTGCGTTGATGGCCAATCCGCGCATGGTGCTGCTCGACGAACCCTCGATGGGTCTGGCGCCGCAAATCGTCGACGAAGTGTTCACCATCGTCAGGGATCTGAACCAGAAGGAAGGCGTGACTTTCCTGCTCGCCGAACAAAACACCAACATGGCGTTGCGTTATGCAGACTTCGGTTACATCCTCGAAAACGGCCGCGTGGTGATGGAGGGTGCGGCCAGCGAACTGGCAGCCAACGAAGACGTCAAGGAGTTCTACCTCGGCCTGTCCTCAGCCGGACGCAAGAGTTTCCGTGACGTCAAGCATTACCGACGCCGCAAACGCTGGCTGTCCTAGAGTCTGCACACCAGGTCTTGCCATGAATGAGCATTACGATTCACTTGAAACCCGCCGGCCTGTCGAGCGCGAAGCCTGGCTGATGGAGCGCTTGCCGCGCCAGGTGGCGCACGCGCAGAAAAAATCTGCCTATTACGCACGCCTTTTGGCCGCTGTCGACGCCAACGCTGTTGCTTCGCGCGCGGCGCTGGCCCGCTTGCCGGTAACGCGCAAGAGCGATCTGCTCGAACTGCAAAAGGCCGCGCCGCCTTTCGGCGGGCTTAACGCCACACCGCTCGCCGGTCTGTCGCGGGTATTCGTTTCACCCGGCCCGATCTACGATCCGGAAGGTCGAGGCGAGGACTGGTGGCGCCTTGCAAGGGCGATGTTTGCGACGGGCTTCCGGGCTGGCGACCTGGTGCATAACACCTTCTCGTATCACTTCACACCCGGTGGCTTCATGCTTGAAGGCGCGGCGCGCAAGCTGGGCTGCCCCGTTTTTCCGGCCGGTACCGGGCAGACCGATATGCAGGTGCAAGCCATTGCCGATCTCAAGCCGGTTGCTTATGCCGGCACCCCGTCCTTTTTGCGCATCATTCTTGAGAGAGGCGACGCGCTTGGCGCCGATCTTTCCTCACTGAAGAAAGCCATCGTCTCTGGTGAGGCGTTGCCGGCCTTGTTGCGCAGGCAGTTCAACGAGCGCGGCATCGTCGTCCGACAGGCCTATGCCAGCGCCGACCTTGGCGTCATCGCCTACGAAACGCCGAGCGAGGAAGGCCTGGTCGTCGACGAAGAGATTCTGCTCGAAATTGTCCGACCAGGCACCGGCGATCCGGTGGCCGACGGCGAAGTCGGCGAGATACTCGTCACCAGTTTCAATCCGGATTATCCACTGATCCGTTTTGCCACCGGCGACCTTTCGGCCGTACTCGCCGGCGTCAGTCCCTGTGGCCGAACCAACATGCGCATCAAGGGCTGGATGGGTCGCGCCGACCAGACGACCAAGGTCAAGGGCATGTTCGTTCATCCCGAGCAGATCGCCGCTGTGGTCGCGCGCCATCCCGGGATCATCAAGGCGCGTCTGGTCGTCGACAATGCCAGTGGTCAGGACGGCATGACATTGCATTGCGAAGTGACCGCTAAAGCGGATTCAGAAGCCTCAGGTGCAGCGGATGATCTGCGTGCTGCCATAATCGCCAGTATCCGCGACATCACCAAGCTGCGTGGCGAAGTGGTTTTCTGCGCCGGCGAGAGTCTGCCCAACGACGGCAAGGTGATCGAGGATCTGCGCAAGTACGAGTAACGGGAAGGGAGTACTCGGCAGCTTGGCCGCTCAACTGGTGCAGGTGGACCAAATGGAAGTCAGCATCGCATTGTTTAAAAAAAGAAACAATTCGAAGCTGAACTCCTTTGGTTTCGAAAGGCTGCGCTTCATATTTACGGCATGAAAATCCGCTCTCCCTGAGATCGGGAGCATTTTGGATCGACTACGGGCAGGGCGTGTATCTCAATAACACCGTTGTGGACAACGTTAAGTGTCGCGATAGCAGCAACAAGCGCCTGGGTGGCCGCTGGCCCGCATTTTTCGAGGCGTACCACGCGCTCGTTTGTCGGCCCCAATGACGCTTCCAGTGCAACAACGTCCCCTAGCCGCTGCTTGTTTACTGCATAGTAGTCGGGGAAAACTGTCACTTGCACCATCGTTTCTGGCGGACAGTCGGTCGCATTTGCAAACAGTGGCAGAAGAAGTGTAAGTCCGCAGGCGATCAGACGGACGTCAAGACGCAATAAGATCAGGTGTGCATTCATGTCTCTCTCCTCCAGTTGCACCGCGGCTCGTTCACCCTGAACGCCGCGCGTGTTTTGTGGTCTTACGGAGCATTGTCAGACCATCACCATGAACATTTCAAACGACCTTTTGTCATTGCTCTCATGAGTTAAAGGAATGAATGCGACACCGAGAGTCTCCCTGCATCTGATTCGCGGCTTCTGGTCTGCGGCGCGTTATCTCAGTTTTACCATGGCAGCGGCGGAGTTGTACGTGACCCAGTCGGCGATCAGTCGTGAGATCAAGAAACTCGAAGAGCAAATTGGTCAGCCGCTGTTCCGTCGCGTGAACCGTACGCTGCAGCTTACCCAGGCTGGCGAAGAACTGTATCGAGCGGTAGACGAAGCGCTGGCGCTGATTGATGCAGCAACCGAGCGTATCGCCGGCGCTCAGCGGTACTTGACCGTGACGACAACCGTCCCACTGGCATCGCTTTGGCTCGTGCCCCGGTTGCCGCGATTTACGCATCACCATCCCGATATTGACGTTCGGATTGTGGCAAGCAACGATGTGCTTGATCTCGTGCAGGCGCACATGGACATCGCCATCCGCTACGTAAGTCCCGGCGGTGCCACTTCCCCCGGCAAGCCGCTGGTTGGCTACACCACCTTTCCGGTCTGCTCGCCGGCACTCATGCGCGACCCGGCTCGCCCGCTACGAACCGTTGCCGATCTAGCGCACCATGTGCTACTCGAATTTGAGACCACTGTACATGGCCGTCCATGGTACGACTGGGAGCAGTGGTTCAACGTGATGCAGGTTGCCAAATTCAAGCCTGCCGGCAGGCAACGCTTTTCTCATTACGACCAGGTCGTCGAGGCGGCGCTTGCCGGTAGCGGCGTCGCGATCGGGAAGCGACCACATCTCAATAGCAAGTTGCTTGACGGTACGCTTTGCGCGCCGTTCGGTACGGACAGTGAGGCATCATTGGCCAGCTTCTACGTTGTCATCGCCGATTCAGCGTCTGGGCGTGGCGCTGTAGGAGAAGCATTTGTAGCATGGCTGCGAAATGAAGTTCGCCGTGATGGGCGTGCCATGGCCAGGAGACAGGACTGAATTTCAAAGGACGCCATGAACACGAAGAGATCATTGATGCATTCAGTCCAATTGAATGATCAGGGAAGGAGATGAAATGAACGATGGCATCCCGCAACCGCCTCGTCTAGGTGGTTGCCAATGCGGGGCTATTCGCTACGAGTTATTCGGTGACCCGCTCAAGCTCGTTATCTGCCATTGCCGCGAATGCCGAAAGCAGTCGGCCTCCGCATTTGGCGTATCGGTGTTCGTGCCACGCGAGCGCTTGCGAATAACGCGTGGCTCACCGAAATTCTGGACACGCCCAACCGACAGCGGGCACACACTGGAATGTGCATTCTGTCCAGATTGCGGATCGCGCTTGTGGCATCAGCGAGTCGGTGCTGCTGAAACCATCAGCGTCAAGGGTGGTTCGCTGGATGACGCGATCGATCTAGGTTCTGCGGTTCACATTTGGACTTCGCGCATGCTGCCGGGGATCGTCCTCCCAAAAGATGCTACACAATTCCCCGGCCAACCCTGAGAGCCGGGCACCATTCGTCGAATCACAGCGCGCCAAGTATGGGGCAGCAAATTGCCAGCAAGTACAGTGCCATTGGAAAGTGCCATTGGGGCATCGCATTCTTTTTCGAAAAACCATGCTTCGTGGCCAACGCATTAAATTGGCTTGGATGCTTTATTTGTATCGTTCAACGTGAAATCAACCAGAGGTCCTGATTTGTCGCCGTTGACTGCCGAGGAGGATTGCCATATTTTCCTCCACTGGCTGGAGAAAGCGGCTGCCAATTGGCACGTTTACATTTACGTCTGAACCCCTCAGACTCCCGCCGTCATCTGCTGTAATCTGAGCATATCAACACCGGGGCAGTGCCGTCCAGCAGGGAGTGAAGTTGTTCGTATGGCTTATACTGAGAACATTACTGACTTTGCTCAGAGGCTGTGAATTGTTCGATAAACACCACCCAAGCCGTCATTCCGGCGCAAGCCGGAATCCAGTACCTTCCTCCGATAGCCATTAAAACAATCGGATAAACGAGCTGGACCCCGGCTTGCGCCGGGGTGACGAGCGTGGAAATCAGACAAAATGATTTTTTCACGGACTCGCAGGGATCCGCTTTATCTTTTCAGGAAGGATAATTTATGGCTCGTACGCCCTCGTCATCGACCAAACGCCAGGCTCCTGCGACTAAGCGCCCGGTCAGGAAGCCCTCGGCAAAACGTGCAGCCGACATTTCGCCACCTGTCGAGACGGGGCTCGTCGATCAGGTGCGCGCACTCGCTGGCCGTTTGCTCGATATCAGTTCAGCCACGGTGCTTGCCGAAGGAGCGTTCAGGACGGCGGGCAAAGCCTCTAGGGCGCTGCGCGACGGGCATCCCTTCGATGCGGCCGGCGTGCTCGTGCAAGCCGTCCTGCCGGGTGTGGTGGAACCGGCGACCAGGAGCAAGACCGGAGCCGCGATTCGCACTTTGCGTGAAAGCGCCGGGCTGACCATCGCCGAAGTCGGTGCGGCCATCGACCTCGATGACCCCGCGTTGATCGAGGCGCTGGAAAACGGTCGCATCGCCCTGTCTTTCGAACTGATACTGCGCCTGGCGGCAGTTCTCGGGCGCAATGACCCGGTCGGATTCGTCATGAGATTCACGCGCAGTTCCAACCCGGAGGTGTGGAAGAGTCTCGAAGCGCTCGGCGTGGGCAAACTGCTGCTGCAGTCGGCACGCGAACGCGAGTTCGTCAATATTTGTCGCAGCAATGACGAAGCGCGGAACCTCAGCGACAAGGAGTTCACCGAGATCCTGGGTTTCACGCAGGCAGCATTCGAGATGGCCATGGCCTTGCGCAATCGTCACACAACTCGCCGCCGCAAGGTGTCGACAAAAGACGAGTGAGCGATAGGCACTATTCAGCGGAGCAGGGGGCTTACAGGCCTGCCAGTCCCGGTTGTCGGGTTTCGCCCGACGGGCTAACCCGACCTGCCATCTGAGGAATGTCGCCAGTCAGGAAGGTTTTTTCGCTTCCTTGCCCGGAAAATACTCGGTTGCCGCAAGGCCTTCGAGCAGGAATCCGTAGTCAAGGTGGTCGCGCATCAGGCGTTTCAACTCGTGGGTGATCGCCAGTCGCGCGTAGGTCACGGTCATCGGCGGTTGTTTGAGCAGCTTGCGTGCGTGCTCGCGCGCGCGCTCCATCAGTTGATCGCGCGGCATGACTTCGCTGACGACGCCCAGATCCAGTGCCTGTTTGGCGCTGATCTTCTCGCCCGTGAGCAGGAAATAGCGGCCCCGATTCATTCCCAGGAGCAAGGGCCAGAGGACATGCACCCCATCGCCGGGAACGAGACCCTCAGGGTAGTGCGGCGCATCCTGGAAAACCGTATCGTCCGCAGCGAGCACGATGTCGCACAGCAGACCCAGTTCGGCATGGATGGTTGCTGGGCCGTTGATCGCTGCGATCATCGGCACCCGAATCTCCAGATGGTTGTAGATGAGTCGTTGGCCATGCACGAAGACGCGTTCCCAAACCGGCGCGGTAACGCCCGGATGGCCGATCTGCTCGCGAGCGATGAATTCGGATCCGGCGCCGGTAAAGATGACGACCCGATTGCCGGGGTCGGCGGCGATGTCGCCAAATGCCGCACCGCATTCACGATGGGGGCCAGGGCCCCATACCACCGGGCCGCCATCGCTGTGCAGCATGACTTCAAGGATGCCCTCGCTGCGCTGCATTTTGAGGTGCTTGTACTTGTCGCAATACTCTTCAAATTTAGCCATGATGCCTCTGTCCTTCTGTAGAAAATAAGCCTGCACAGCGAACTGCGCGCCGGTAAGGGTGGACGTTCAGAGCCACACGCCAGCGCTATTCTTCTTCGGTGGAAAAAACAATCGCGCCACCATATTGCCGGACTCCCCTGGCGCGACCAGTGCAACGAATCGATGAATGACAGGGCAATCGGGCGCAAGGTCAAGCGTCCATGGATGAGTCACCCCAGTCAATGTCCGTTTTTGCCCATCATCCTCCGAAGAAGTCTCTATTTTGCCCCTCTCCTGCGCAAAACGGCAAGAATCTTTCGCATCACGTCGTCATTGCCGATTGACTCATGAATGCAATTTAGCTATTGTTTGAGCAGCCTATTCATTGAACAGGAAATCCCATGCAAATCGAGAACAGCGTATTTCTGGTCACCGGTGCAGGTTCTGGTTTGGGCGCGGCAACGGCGCGCATGTTTGTTGCTGCGGGTGGCCGCGTCCTGATCGCCGACGTCAATCGAGCTGGCGGAGAAGCCGTGGCCGCCGAGCTTGGTGCGCAGGCGCTGTTTGCCCACACCGACGTCACCGATGAAGCCAGTGCCCGAAACGCCGTCGACCTGGCCGTATCCCGGTTTGGCGCGCTGCATGGCCTGGTCAATTGTGCCGGTATCGCACCAGCCGAAAAGGTTGTCGGGCGCGACGGTCCGCACCGGCTGGGAGCATTCGTCTGGGTCGTGCAGGTCAACCTGATCGGGACCTTCAACATGATCCGGCTGGCGGCGGTCGCCATTGGCCGCAATGAACCTGATGCCGACGGCGAGCGCGGAGTCCTGATCAGTACCGCATCAATCTCGGCGTTTGAAGGCCAGATCGGGCAGGCCGCCTACGCGGCATCGAAAGGCGGAGTGGTGGGAATGACCTTGCCGATCGCCCGCGAACTGAGTCGTAGCGGTATCCGGGTCAATACCATTGCTCCCGGCATCATGGAAACACCCATGTTGCTCGGCATGCCTGCCGAGGTGCAGGAGTCGCTGGGCAAGATGGTTCCTTTTCCGTCCCGGCTGGGCAAGCCCTCCGAATTTGCGGCTCTGGTTCGTCATATCACCGAAAACAAGTATATCAACGGCGAAGTCATCCGTATCGATGGCGCCATCCGCATGGGGGCCAGGTAAAGCGGGTTTATCCTGCGCTCACCATCGCTGTTCTCCAGGCCTATTGCCTTTTTCGTGCTCGGGAGCAAGCGACTTGCGCTGTGAGTTCGCTGTAGTAGCTGGAAGTTATATTGACGATACCGCCAGCACCGCGCTGGGCAATGCTTCCTGCAGCAAAATCGCACAAGACGTCAAAAGGCAGAATGATTGGCCGTCAACTTTCCGGATGTCGAAACAATGGGCCCACTCGCAGGCATTCGCATCATTGAAATGGCCGGAATCGGGCCGGCGCCATTCGCTGCCATGATGCTTTCGGACTTGGGGGCCGAGGTGATCCGCATTGACCGCAAGGGCCGCCCGGAGACCAACGCGTTCGATGTCATCAAGAGTGGCGGTTTCCTCAATCGCGGCCGTCGTTCAATTGCGCTTGATCTCAAGAAAGCGCAGGCGGTGAGCGCACTTTTTGATCTCATCGCTTCGGCTGACGCCTTGCTCGAAGGCTTTCGTCCCGGCGTCATGGAACGTCTCGGGCTTGGCCCGCAGGCGTGTCTGGCCAGGAATCCAGGTCTGGTTTATGGCCGGATCACGGGCTGGGGGCAGAACGGCCCGCTGGCGCATACGGCGGGTCATGACATCAACTATATTGCTCTGACCGGTGCCCTGCACGCCATCGGCAAGGCCGAAGCGCCGGTTCCGCCATTGAACATGGTCGGCGACTTTGGCGGCGGTGCGATGTTTGTCGCCTTCGGAATGGTATGCGCCTTGCTCGAAGCCAGAACTTCAGGTCAGGGTCAAGTCGTCGATGCGGCAATGACCGATGGCGCCGCGCTGCTGATGGCCATGCAATACAGCTTCAAGTCGATGGGGCACTGGCAGAATACGCGGGAGTCCAATCTTCTCGATGGCGGTGCGCCCTTTTACGGAACCTATAAATGCGCCGATGGTAAGTGGCTGGCCGTCGGAGCGATCGAACCGCGCTTCCACGACGTGCTGATCGACAAGCTGGGCCTCTCGCCGGAGGCCTTCGCTGGGCGCTGGAATCCTGAACAGTGGCCGCACCTGCGCCAGTTGCTGGCCGACACCATCCTGACGCGGACGCGTTCCGAGTGGTGTGCCGTGTTCGAAGGAACCGACGCCTGCGTCGCACCGGTTCTCGATATGGATGAAGCCCCCTTGCACCCGCACAACCTGGCCCGGCAAACCTTTGTCAGTCATGCCGAAGTCATGCAGCCGGCGCCGGCACCGCGTTTTTCCAGAACGCTGGCGCAAATACAGCGGCCCCCGGCGGTGCCGGGTGAGCATAGCGAAGAAATTCTGCGCGATTGGGGGTTCTGCTCCGATCGGATTGATTCACTGAAGGCCTGCGGGGCGCTCTGAGCGCAGCGTCCGGAGGCATGAAAAGCAAGGAGATGAGATGACCTATGCGATTGACCCGAATCCCCTGTGGACGCCTGATCCGGCGACGCTCGGCGAAACCCGCATGGCGCAATTCATGCAGTCCACCGATCATGCTCGCTATGCCGACCTCTGGCGCTGGTCGATAGATCGGCCTGAGGCTTTCTGGTCGAAAATCTGGGATTTCTGTGGCGTCGTCGGTGAACAGGGCCAGCGGGTTCTGCTTGACGGCGACAGGATGCCCGGCGCGCGCTGGTTCCCCGAGGCCAGGCTGAATTACGCCGAAAACCTGTTGCAGAATCGTGGCGATGGTCAGGCGCTGGTATTCCATGGCGAGGACAAAATCAGGCGCCAACTGAGCCACGCCGAACTCTATGCCGAAGTGGCCCGTTTCCAGCAATTCCTGATCGCCAGCGGTGTCGGCGTGGGCGACCGGGTGGCCGCTTACCTGCCCAATCTGCCGGAAGCCCTGATCGCCATGCTGGCCACCACCGCGCTTGGCGCCATCTGGTCTTCCGCCTCGCCGGATTTCGGCGTACACGGCGTGCTCGACCGCTTCGGCCAAAGCCAGCCGAAGGTGCTGATCTGCGTCGATGGCTACTGGTACAACGGCAAAGCGGTCGATTGCCTGGAGAAGAACGCTGAAGTGGTGTCGAAGTTGCCCTCCCTGGTTAAAACGGTGGTGGTGCCTTATCTTGATGCCCGTCCGGACATCAGCCCCATCGCCAACGCCGTCTGCTGGAACGAACTGGCCGCAGTCGACGGGTCACAGGACGTCATTTTCAGGCGCGTCGCCTTCGATCATCCGCTGTTCATCATGTTCTCTTCCGGTACCACCGGCGTACCCAAATGCATCGTTCATGGTCACGGCGGCGTACTGCTCCAGCATCTGAAGGAGCACCAGTTGCACAGCGACGTGCACCCTGGCGACCGGCTGTTCTACTTCACCACTTGCGGCTGGATGATGTGGAACTGGCTGATGTCCGGGCTCGCCAGCGGCGCTACCCTGTTGCTCTACGACGGCTCGCCTTTTGCGAAGCATGGCAAGGTGCTGTTCGACTACGCCGCCGCCGAACGGATGACGCACTTCGGCACCTCGGCCAAGTTCATCGATGCGGCCGCCAAAATCGGCCTGACACCGGGCAAGACGCACGACCTGGCAGCCCTGCGCGCCATGTTCTCGACCGGCAGCCCGCTCTCGCCGGAAGGCTTCGACTGGGTCTATCGGGAAGTCAAAAGGGACATTTTGCTGGCCTCGATTTCCGGCGGCACCGACATCGTTTCCTGTTTCGTTCTCGGCAATCCGGTGCTGCCCGTCTATCGCGGTGAAATCCAGTGTTGCGGCCTGGGCATGGCGGTCGATGTGTTCAACGATGAAGGCCAGCCGGTGCGCAGCGAGAAAGGTGAGCTGGTGTGCACCCGGCCATTTCCGGCGATGCCGGTCGGCTTCTGGAACGATAGTGACGGCAGCAAATACAAGGCCGCTTATTTCGAGCGCTTCGCCAATATCTGGTGTCACGGCGATTTCTCTGAACTGACGACGCACGATGGCGTGATCATTTACGGACGCTCCGACGCCACCCTCAACCCCGGCGGCGTACGCATCGGTACCGCTGAAATTTACCGACAGGTCGAACAACTGCCGGAAATCCTTGAATCGCTGGTCATCGGCCAGGACTGGCCGCCGGGAAAGAATGATGACGTGCGCGTCGTGCTCTTTGTCAAGCTGCAGGAAGGGCACACGCTGGATGCCGGGTTGATCGAGCGCATTAAAAAGCAGGTCAGGGACAACACGACGCCGCGCCACGTCCCGGCCAGGGTCGTCCAGGTTCAGGACATCCCGCGCACCAAGTCCGGCAAGATAGTCGAACTCGCCGTGCGCAACGTCGTCCATGGGCAGCCGGTGAAGAATGTCGAGGCGCTGGCCAATCCGGAAGCGCTGAACTACTTCAAGGGGCGGGTGGAACTGGCGGAATAGGCACGTCGAGGCGATTTCCTGCGGGGCGACTTGGTGCTTTGGTGGTTCGCTGACGACTACGATCCCTGGAACTTCGGCGGGCGTTTCTCGAGAAAGGCGGCGACGGCCTCAAGGTGATCGCCGGTGTTGTGGCAGACCCCCTGAAATACAGCGCACAGTTCGAGGAAGTCGGGCAACTCCTGACGTTGCGCGAGCTTCATCAAACGCTTGGTCAGGCGCAGTGCCTGCGGCGGCTTTTCGGCAATCTTCAGAGCCAGTTCGTTCGCTGTGGACATCAGATGCGCGGGCTTGGTTACTGATAAAACCAGGCCCATGGTCAGCGCTTCATCGGCGTCGAACACCCGGCCGGTAAAGCTCAGTTCGGCGGCTCGCTGATAACCGACCACCCGCTGCAGCAACCAGACGCCACCATCGCCCGGGATGATCCCGAGGTTGACGAAAGTCTCGCCCATCCTGGCGCCAGCCGCAGCGATACGCAGGTCGCACAGGCACGCCAGATCGAACCCGGCGCCAATTGCCGCGCCATTCACTGCCGCAATCGACGGCACTTCGAGCTGGTGCAGCGCGAGTGCGACGCGCTGGATCCCTGCGCGGTACTTTTGCTGTACGGCATAGACCGTCCCGCCGAATGTTCCCTCGCGCTGCAGCATGTGCTTGACATTGCCGCCGGCGGAGAAAGCCTGTCCGGCTCCGGTCAGGATCAGGACCGAAATCGACTCGTCGCTGTTGATCCATTCGGCGGTGCGAACAATGTCGTCCACCAGGCAAGTTCCAGTCAGTTCGTTGCGCACATCGTCCCGATTGAGCGTCAGCGTTGCGATACGCCCGTCGACGGCGATCAGTGCGTCCTTCAGTTGCGGTGGCAATGCCATTGAATGCTCCTTTCCAAGGTTTGTCTTCTGCCGCAGAGGGCGCGCGCCGGAATTTGCGAAGCCTAGCGCTTTCACCCCATGCAAGGGGCCGAATCAGTGAGCAATAAGCTGGGGTAACGCACATCAATCCAGCGATTCACGGCTTCTCTTTCCTGACCAACTGTTTGGCGAAGGCGGCATCGTTTTTGGTGATGCGACGAATTTTTTGCGGGCCTGTGGCATCGACAAAGCGCACAAAGTCATCCAGCGACAGGGCCTCGGAAGTCTGCTTCGCTTCATCTCCAGCCTGCGCCTGCAGCTTGAACAGGCCACTACTCGTGATGACCACTGTGTAGCGAGGTCCCTCGCTGCGCTGGTTGAGCCTGGCTACGGCCGCCGTAGCACGAGTCGAACGCATGCGAACCTCCTGAAAGCGGCGAATTCATGAACAGCGATTGCCGGACATTTCGACAAGGGCCCGCGATTTTTCATGACGCTCGAAAGGCTTGCCCTGGAAAACTACGTCTGTGCTCCGGAATTCGCTTCGGCTAGCCGGGTTTCCAGAACGTGAGGATCGAGCGCCGCTGCATAGAGATAGCCCTGATACTCGTGGCAACCCAGCTCTTGCAGGCAGGCTTTTTGCCTTTCTGTTTCTACACCTTCGGCGATCACCCTGAGGCGCAGAGCCAGTCCCAGGTTGACTATGGCGCGGGCGATCGCCAGGTCGCTTTCATCGTCAGGCAGGCCGTTGACAAAAGAGCGGTCAATCTTCAGTTTCTGGACCGGGAAGCGTTTCAGGTAGGTCAGGCTGGAATAGCCGGTACCAAAATCGTCGATTGACAGGCCCACGCCCAGTCTGGCCAAGGCCTGCAGTTTGGCCAATGTTTCGTTGATGTCATGAATCAGGATCGATTCGGTGAGTTCGAGTTCGAGCCGGTAAGGTTCCAGACCAGCCTGACTGAGCGTTTCTGCCACGCTGTCAACGAAGGTGGGGCTCTGAAACTGCATGGCCGAGACGTTGATGGCTACGACCAGATCAATCCCCTTCGCCTGCCAGCGTGCCGCCTGTGCGACCGCTGCGGTGAGTACCCAATGCCCGAGCGCCACAATGAAGCCGGTTTCTTCGGCAACCGGAATAAAATGCCCCGGTGAGACATCGCCCAGTTCCTTGCTGCTCCAGCGCAGCAGCGCCTCGACACCGATGATGCGACCCGACCCGATATCGATCTGCGGTTGATAGCGCAACAGAAAATCCCCTTGCGCAAGCGCCGAACGCATGGCTGAGTCGAGCTTGATGCGGGACAGCGAATCGATGTTCATCTGCCGTTGATAGAAACGGAAGTTGGAGCGGCCTCTTTCCTTGACCTGATACATCGCCGTATCGGCATTCTTGATCAGCTCGTCCCGGGTCACCCCATCGACGGGAAAGAGGGCAATGCCGATGCTGCCCGTTACCGTCAACGTCAGATCGCCCAGTACGATGGGTTCGCACAGGCGCTGTAGAACCCGATGAACCATCGCTTCGGCGCCCGGCGCATCGGTGTCATGGAGGAGCAGAACGAATTCGTCTCCGCCGGTACGCGCCGCAGTATCCGATTGACGCAGACAGGATCGGATACGCTTGGCGACCTCAACCAGTACCCGGTCGCCGAAGACGTGACCCAGCGAATCGTTGATCTGTTTGAAGCGGTCGAGATCGATGAAGGCAATGGCAAAATTCTTGTGCTGACGGGAGCACAGGCCGAGCGAGAAATCGATTCGTTCATGCAGCAGAACGCGATTCGGCAAGCCGGTCAGGGCGTCGCTATAGGCCAGCTCCTCGATACGCTGCGTGGCGGCCAGTTTCTCGGTGATGTCCTTGAGAAAAGCGATGTAGTGCATGGTTTTTTGTTCCTGGGAAACAACACGTACCAGGGAAACCAGTGCGGGTATCTTGGTGCCATCCTGACGCTGGAAATACGCTTCGCCTTCCCAGGAGTTGGAGTGTTCCAGTGCCTTCAGCAAATCGTGTCCGAAAACAGAATGGTGCGTGGAGCGAATCAGTTCGAAGAGCGCTTGCCCCTTGATCTGGGCAAAAGCAAGCCCGGTCAGACGCTCGAAGCTGGGGTTGGCGGCGGCGATCATGCCCTGCGGATCGGCTACGCAAATTGCATCGAGGCTGGATTCAAACACTTCGGCGGCAAGCTGCAGCCGAGATTCATTGGCCAGTTGCTGGGTTATGTCACGAAAGGAATAAACCCGGCCCGTCGGCCGTCCTCGTGCGAGCTGAGGCATCGAGACGCGCTCCAGAATGCGCCCGTTGCGCAAGGTCACCACGTCCCTGCTTTCGGTCAGCACCGAGTTGGCAATGGCCCGGATGCGGCTCGCGTATTCGGCGCTGTTAAGTACATTTCGCGTCATCCACAGATGAGTTGCCGCATCGTCGCGGCGAGTCATCAGTTCCTGAGGAATTTCCCACAGTTCGGCAAAGCGCTGGTTGTAGCCACGAACATTCCCGTCGGTGTCAGTCACCAGAATGCCGTCGGCCGTGGATTCGAGTGTCGCTCGCAATTCGGCGAGCAGGTTTTCCAGTTCAAGCTCAATCCGACGTTGCTCCGCCTTGTTGGAGATGGCGACCAGATAGACCATGATCTCTGCCGATAGACGGACCTGGCTGACCCGGCGTTCAATCGGGATGGTACG